>JAKOZZ010000428.1 GCA_029779755.1 Pseudomonadota bacterium | reverse complement strand
GCGATGGTGGCCGACTGGACCCGGCAGTACACCAAGCAGGAGCTGACCGAGCTGCTGGGCGGGGAGATCCCGTTCGGCCCGGTGTTCAGCGCCGCCGACATCTTCGCCAACCCGCACTTCCGCGCGCGCGGCATGCTGGTCGAGACCGAGCAGCCCGGCGCCACGCAGCCCCTGACGCTGGCCGGCACGCCGGTGCGCATGCAGGGCACGCCCGGCGGCGTGCACCGGCGCGCGCCGCTCACCGGCGAGCACTCCGAGCGCACGCTGGCCGATCTCGGCTTCGATGCGGACGAGATCGCCGCCCTGCGCGCCGACGGTGCGCTGGGCTGACCCGCCGCACGCACCGCCCGGTCCGCACACCCCGTACAACCCGCACACCCAAGCATCCACCCCAAGAGGACCCCCATGCAAGAACGCCCCAAACGCCTGCGCCGCTGCCAGCTCTCCGTGCCCGGTTCGAGCGAGAAGATGATGGAGAAGGCCGCCGCCCTGGGCGTGGACTACGTGTTCCTCGATCTCGAGGACGCCGTCGCCTACTCCGAGAAGCGCCCGTCGCGCGCACGCATCGTCAAGGCCCTGAACACGCTCGACTGGGGCAAGACCGTGCGCTGCGTGCGCATCAACGACCTGACCACCGAGTACGCGTACGAGGACATCATCGAGGTGGTCGAGGGCGCGCGCGAGAACCTCGACATGATCATGCTGCCCAAGGCGATGAGCGCGTCCGACGTGCAGTTCGTCGACAAGCTGCTGACCATGATGGAGAAGAAGCTCGGCCTGAAGAAGCGCATCGGCATCGACGTGCTGATCGAGGAGGTCGAGGCGATGATGCGCGTCGACGAGATCGCCGCCTCCACGCCGCGCCTGGAGTGCCTGATCTTCGGCATGGGCGACTACTCGGCGAGCCAGGGCGTGTCGCTGCGCGACATCGGCGGGGCCACCGGCTACCCCGGTGACATCTGGCACTACCAGCGCCAGCGCCTGACGATCGCCTGCCGCGCCAACCGCATCGACGCGGTCGACGGCCCGTACGGCGACTTCAAGAACCCCGATGGCTACCGCGAGGAAGCCCGGCGCTCGATGATCCTCGGCATGGTCGGCAAGTGGGCGATCCACCCGTCGCAGGTGGCGATCGCGCAGGAGGTGTTCTCGCCGCGCGCCGAGGACGTCGTCAAGGCCCGCGAGATGAAGAAGGCCTACGAGGCGGCGCTCGCCCAGGGGCTGGGCGCGGTGCAGTACGAAGGCAAGATGATCGACATCGCGTCGATCCGCATCGTCAACAACCTGCTCGATCGCGCTGCGCAGATCGGGATGTAAGCCCCCCGTCCCCACGCACGCACCAGGACCGACACGATGAGCGAACTCCATCCCACCCGGCTCGACGGCCACGTCGCCATCGTGACGGGCTCCGGGCAGAACATCGGCCGCGCCATCGCACGCACGCTGGCGCAGGCCGGCGCTGCCGTCGTCGTCAACGGCGCGCACTCACGCGACAAGGTCGACCGCGTGGTCGCCGAGATCACCGCGGCCGGCGGCCGCGCGATCGGCGTGATGGCCGACGTGGGCGACGCGGCCCAGGTCGAGCGCATGGTGGCCGAGGCGGTGGCCGCCTTCGGCCACGTCGACATCGCGGTGTCCAACGTCGGCCGGCGGCTGCACAAGCCGTTCGCGTCGATCACCGTCGACGACTGGGACACCGCCGTGCGCACGAACCTGTCGTCGTGCTTCTACCTGGCCCGCTGCGTGGTGCCGATGATGCGTGCCCGCGGCTGGGGCCGCATCGTGCACGTGTCCGGCTACGACGGGTTCACCGGCCACCTCGAGAACCGTGCATACAACATCGCCGCCAAGGCGGGCATGCACGGCTTCTCCAAGGCCCTTGCGCGCGAGCTGGGCCCGAGCGGGATCACGGCCAACACCCTGGTGCCGGGCGCGATCGACACCGAGCGCGACTGGTCGCAGTACCCGGGCGCCGTCGTCGAGGAGGTCCGCAAGCGGATCCCGGTGCGGCGCTGGGGCCACGTCGACGACCTCGCCCACGCGTGCCTGTACCTGTGCACGACCGGCGGTTTCGTCAACGGGCAGACCATCCACCTGAACGGTGGCGAATTCATGTTCTGACGCGGGCGCCCGCCCGCGTGCATCCATCGCAGGAGCAACACCATGCAAGACCTCGACACCCTTTCCACGGTTGCAGCGCCCCGGCGCCGACGCTTCGTCTTCTCGGGCGGCGCCCTGGTCGCCGCCACCGCCCTGCCCGGCCCGCTGCGCGCCCAGGCCTGGCCGTCGAAGCCGATCCGCATCGTCTCGGCGCAGGCGCCGGGCTCGTCGGTGGATACGATGGCACGTGCCTACGGCGAGTACTTCTCGGCGCAGCTGAAGACGCCGGTGATCGTCGAGAACAAGCCGGGCGGCGTGGGCATGATCGCCGCCGAAACGGTGGCGCGCTCGCCGGCCGACGGCCACACCTTCCTGTTCACGCTGCACAGCCAGCTCGCGCAGGCGCCGGTCCTGCTGAAGAAGGTGCCGATCGACCCGTCGAAGGACCTCGTCCCGGTGGCCGCCGTCAGCCCCGGCACCGGCGCGTTCGTGATCAAGAAGGATCTGGCCGCGAGGACGTACCAGGAGTTCATCGACTACGCGCGCCGCACGCCGGTGTCGATCGGCAACTATGGCGCCGGCTCCGGATGGCAGCTGATCCTGCTCGAGCTGATCAAGCAGACGAATGCGAAGATCGAGATCATCACCTACCGCGGCACCGGACCGATGATGGTCGACCTCAGCGCGGGTCAGATCGACGGCGGCTCGGGCTCGCTGGTGGGCCTGTCGCCGGGGCTGAAGTCCGGTGCGGTGCGCCCGATCGTTGTGACCACCGGCCAGCCGTCGAAGAAGCTGCCTGGCGTGCCGACCTGGCGCGAGCTGGGCATCACCGGACCGGCGTTCGAGAACCTGGTCGAGATGAACATGTTCCTGGGTCCGGCGGGCACGCCGCGCGAGGCGATCGACCGCATCGCCGAGCTCACGCACGAAGCGGTGGCCAAGTCGGAGAAGGTGGCGGCGGTGCGCGACCTGGCCGGCGCCGAAGACACGCCGGTCACGGGCGATGCGCTGCGCAAGATGATCGATGCCACCTGGCCGACCTACCGCACGCTGACCCAGCAGCTGGGGCTGACGGTCGGCTGAGTCCGTTCGGCGTCGGGGCCGGGGCGGTCAGGACGGGCCTGCTGCCCCCGTCGCCGGCTGCGTTGCGGCCTCCAGCCGGGCAAGCCAGTGCAGCGCCTCGTCGCGCGACGCACCGCACATCTCGACGGACGGCTGCAGCCCCGAGCAGCAGGCCGGCCGCTCGGGCCGGCCGAAGATGCCGCACCGGTGGTCTTCCAGCAGCTGCACGCAGCGCACGCCCGCGGGCTTGCCGTGCGGCATGCCGGGGATGGGGCTGGTGATGGACGGGGCGATGCAGCAGGCACCGCAGCCGGGACGACAGTTCATCCCGGCGATCCTACCCGACGACGCGCGTGGGGCGGCCGCCACGGGCCCGGCACGATCGGCCGGCGGCCACGCGCCCGACGTCCCCCGCGGCCGCGCGCCTGACGTACGATGACGGCGCGGTCGGCATGTCGCCGACCGGTTCCCGATGGAGACTCCCATGCGCTCGTTGATCCTGGCAGTGGCACTGTCCGTGGTTGGTGCTTCGGCGTTCGCCGCCGAGGCGACCTGCTCGCTTCAGGCGGGTGACAAGAAGCTGGCCGGCGCCGCCAAGACCAGCTTCATGAAGAAGTGCGAGAAGGACGCTGCGGCTGCGTGCGAGGCCCAGGCCGCCGAGAAGAAGCTGTCGGGTGCGGCGAAGAACAGCTTCACCAAGAAGTGCGTGAAGGACGCGGTGGGCTGAACGCCGCATCGCGGCCGGAGCCCGGCGGCCCCGCTGGGCGCGCCGGCGGTTCGGCATGCCGCCTGCCGCGGTTCAGAACAGTTCCACGGCCCCGTGGACGGTGCGCTCGCTGAGCAGGCCGCGCCCGCGCAGCATCTCGTAGCAGCCCACGCGATTGCGCCCGTTCTGCTTGGCCCAGTACAGCGCTTCGTCCGCCCGGTCGAACGCCGACGGCGGGCTGTCGGTGACGCCGATGCGGGTGCAGCCCATGCTCACCGTCACCTGCCCCACCTGCGGGAAGCGCTCCGCTTCGACCCGCGCGCGAAAGCGCTCGAAGACCTGCAGCGCGTGTCCGTCGGGCGTGCGGTCGAGCAGGATCGCAAACTCCTCTCCGCCGAAGCGGTACAGCCGGTCGGGCAGCCGGAACGCGTCGCGCATCAGTCGCGCGATCAGCACCAGCACCTCGTCGCCATACAGGTGTCCGAAGCGGTCGTTGATGCGCTTGAAGTGGTCGATGTCGACCACCGCCAGCCAGTGCACGGCGTCGGCACCGTCACCGACGCGTGCGCCACTGGGCACACCCGCCGACTGCGGACTGCGCTGGAACGCGGCCAGCACCTTCAGGAAGGTGTCGTCGAAGGTCTTGCGGTTCATCAGCCCGGTCAGCGAGTCGTGCTCGCTGTAGTCCAGGATCGACAGGTGGTTGGCGTACACGCGCAGCAGCGCCTGCACCATGCGAACCTGCTCGGGAGACAGGGGTGCCCGGGTGTCGAGCTCGACCCAGCCCACCGGACGGCCGCTGGACATCGCGCACGCATAGCGGAACACCGGCGCGCCGTCGGGGTTCGGCACCTTCACCAGCGCCCCGTCGTGCACCGCCGATTCGATCACGTACGGATGGGCGTCCAGGCGCTTGAGCCCCTCGGACGCACGAGGCGCATGCTCGAGCTCCATGCCGCCGTCGGCGTGCGCGACCAGACGGCGGTGCACGTAGACCGCGTCGGGTGCGGAGATCAGCTTGAACAGGCGGATCCGCTCGGGCTGGATCACCTCCAGCAGCCCCTTGGCGACCGTCACTTCCATGACGTCGCGGTCACGGGTGCTGGTCATCTGCGCGGCGGATTCGATCAACTGGGGCATCGTCGGGGCAATGGGCACGGGGACCGCACGCAGACGCGACCAGGCCGCCGGGAAATCGGGGCAGGCGCGGCGTGACCGTCGCCGCCCGGGACGATCCCGAGGCGGTGATCCGGAGCAGCGGATCCGCGTGAGGGTACGCGCGCGCGCCGCCGGCGATCGCCGGAAGTGCACGGCTTTCCCGCCTCATTTGAGGCGAATGCGGTCGCTGCCGTGCCGTGGTCGGGCCGTCGGCAGCGCCGGGGTCAGTCTGCCTGATGCGCCGTGGTCAGTCCGTCTGCCGCGCCGCGGTCAGTCCGTCTGCCGCGCCGACCGGCGCGCCGCCAGCCAGCGCCCGAACGGCGAACTCAGCGCGTCCGCCCCCGTGCGCACGAAGTCCATCGTGTAGTCCTCCTCCACCACGCGCCGCTGCAGACGCTGCGCACTGGCGTTCCCCGCGAACAGGATGCGATCGCCCGCGCGCACGGGCATCGACGGCTCGGGCAGCAGGTGCTCGACGCCGTCGCGCAGCAGCATCAGCGCCGTGGCCGGCAAGGCCCCCGGCTGATCGGGGTCGGCGAGCAGGTGCGACAGGGTCAGCATCGGCACGCGGCGCTCGCGCAACGCGTGGCGCAATCCCAGTCGCCGGGCGTCGACCTCGAGCATCCAGAGGTAGGGGACCGTGCCTTCGCAGGCCTGGACGATCTGTTCGAGCACCGTCTTCGACCACTCGGGCGGCTGCCGCCGCGCGATCATCAGGAAGTGGTTCAGGTGCGGCGTGATCAGCGCCTGCAGGCACTCGTGGGCCATCAGGTCGGCCTGGACGAACGCGATCTGCGCGTGCGCCGCCTCGGTCAGGCTGCGGTTGGCAGCGACGTTCTGACGGATGGCGACGAACAGGCCCGGTGCGACGCGGCGGGCCACCGTGGTCACGGCCAGATTGGTGGCGTCGTTGTCGGTGCCGGCCAGGATGCCGACGGCCCGCTCGAGGCCCGCGCGGCGCAGCACCGCCTCGTCCAGGCCGTTGCCGACGACGCCGTCCGCCGTGCAGCGCGCGGGGTCGAGGTCGATCGCCGTCCACGATTGCCCCGCACGCGTCAGCACTTCGGCCAGCGCCCAGCCGAACCGGCCGTAGCCGACCAGCACCCAGTGCCCGCTGGGCGCCTCGACGCGTGCCGGCATCCGGGTGCCGGGCACGCCAGTGAGCAGCTCTTCGAGGCGCAGGCTGTCGGGATGCATCAGCGCCATGCCGAAGTTGGTGGCGAAGACCTCGAACGGGTTGACGGTGACGACGCTGCCGAAGGCGTCGAGGTTGCGCTGCACGCCCCGGTCCTTGGTGCGGGCCAGCACCCGCAGGTCGGGCGCCAGCACGCGCGCGGCGATGGCGATCGTCTGGTTGACCGGGTCGTCTCCGCCCAGCGCGACCAGCCCGGCACAGTTCGGCTTGGACACCCCCGCGTCGCTCAAGGTGCGCGGCATGCGGGCATCGGCGACGAGGGCGATGCGCGGGGCCTGCCAGTCTTCGAGCCCGAGCTGCTCGATGCGCTCGGCGCGGTCGTCGAGCACCACGGTGGCAAAGCCCAGCCGGTCGAGCGCGCGGCACACCTGGCGGCCACTCTGGCCGTAGCCGCAGATGATGAAGAAGGGCTCGTCCAGACGGCGCACCCGCCCCACGAACCGGTTGTGCGCCAGCGCACCGCGGAAGGCCCGGTCCTGCGTCAGCGCGAACACCGCACCCAGCGTGTACGTCCAGCCGACGACCGACAGGTAGATGGAGAACGTCATCCACATGCGCTGGGCGTCGGTGAACGCGTACGGGATCTCGCCGAACCCGATGGTGGTGGCGGTGTAGCTGAGCACGTAGAACGCGTGGAAGAATCCCATGCGCCACGGCCGGCCCTCGGCGTCGGCGCCGGGGATCAGCACCAGCCCCGCGAGCGACACCGCGTAGACCACGACCAGCGTGATCAGCGGCCCGCGCAGCCGACGCAGGATCAGGAAGAAGACGCCGGACATGCCGAGCCCCGACCGGTCAGCGGGCGCGCCTCAGGGTCTCCCCGATCAGCAGGGACACGGAGATGAAGTTGGCGACCAGCGCGCCCCCCGACAGCGACACGATCGTGGCCATCGTCTCGCCGGCCAGCGGATGTTGCGCAACATGTACGGCCCAGCCCCAGAACACAGCAGCGGCAATGAGCTGCAGGTCGGCCGCCAGGCTGGTGGCCAGGTGCACAGCGCCGATGTGGCTGCGGTCGCCGAACTTGAGAAGGGTGGCGATCAGGTTCACCACGATCGTCGCGAACAGCTCGAAGCCGTTGTGCAGCTTCGGATCGGCGATGTCGCCGATGAAGAATCCGAAATTCAGCGTGCACGCGAGGATGATGAAGAAGCCGAAGATGACTTTCTCGAGATTCATGGCGGGATCCGTGGGGCGGGGCCGGGGCGGAGTGCGGCGTGTGGTTGCGTCGTGCGGCGGTTCGGGGTGGCGATGCGTCGTGTTGCGATGCGTATTAGAGCGCAGCCGCCTGACGGCGGGGCGCCGACACCCGTCACCCCGGATTTGACCGTCGCGACGGCGCCACCCTAAAATTACTGACCAGTCAGTCAGTAGAGCATGCACCCCGATTCCGACAGCAAGGCGCCCCGCTGGGGTCGCCGCAAGGAAAGCCGCCCGGCCGAACTCATGGCCGCCGCGCTCGACCTGTTCGTCGAACGCGGCTTCGCCGCGACCCGGCTGGACGAGGTGGCCGCGCGCGCAGGGGTGAGCAAAGGCACGCTGTACCTGTACTTCAGCAGCAAGGAAGACCTGTTCAAGGCCGTCGTGCGCGAGACCATCGTGCCGATGATCCACGAGTACCAGCGCAACGTGGAGCAGTCCGACCTGCCCAGCGATCAGCTCCTGCCCGCCCTGTTCCGTCGCTGGTGGGAGATGTTCGGCGCCACGAAGCTGGCCGGCATCGCCAAGCTGATCATGGCCGAGGCCGGCAACTTTCCCGAAGTGGCGGAGTTCTTCCACACCGAGGTGATCGAACCGAACGGCGCGCTGATCGCGGCCGTGATCCAGCGTGGCATCCGGCGCGGCGAGTTCCGGGCGGTCGACGTCGAGGCGATGTCGCACCTGCTGATGGCGCCGCTGGTGCTCAAGGCGATCTGGGCGCACTCCTTCGACTGCCTGTGCGAGAAGACGTCCGGGCTGGACGCCGAGCGCATCCTGACCGCGCACGCCGACGCGGCACTGGCCGCACTGCGCGCACCGGCGCCCGCGACGGCGCCGGCGCCCTCGAAAGGATCCCGCTCTTGAACCTGCGTCGCGGCGTGCTGCTGCTGGTGATCGCGGCCCTGGTGGCCGGCGGCGGATGGTGGCTGCGCGAGCGTGCCGCGCGCACGGCGCCGCCCGGCGGGCCGGCACCGGTGGCGGGCGCTCCAGCGACGTCGAATGCGGCACCGGCGTCCGGCTCGGCCCCGGGCGCGACCTCGGGCTCCGCCGCCGGTTCGGAGGCCGCCGCAGCGATGGGCGTGATCGAGTTCGCCCCGGGCGACCTCGCCACCCTCGCGCCGGTCACGCTGGAGCGGCAGATACCGCTCACCGGCACGCTGCGCGCGGTGCACCAGACGCTGGTGCGTGCGAAGGTGGCCGGCGAACTCCTGTCGCTGTCGGTGCGCGAGGGTGACACCGTGCGCGCCGGCCAGCCGATCGCGCGCATCGACCCGGCCGACTTCGAGGCGCGCGTGCGCGAGCGCGAAGCACAGGCGCGCAGCGCCGAGACCCAGCTCGAGCAGGCACGCCGCACCCTCGAGAACAACCGCCAGCTGCTGACGCGCGGCTTCATCTCGCAGAACGCCTTCGACAACGCGCAGTCGGGCGCCGACGTGGCCGTCGCCGCACGCGACGCGGCGCTGGCCCAGCTCGCGCAGGCGCGCAAGGCGCTGGCCGACACCACGGTGGTGGCGCCGATGGCCGGCATCGTCGCCGAGCGCTTCGTTCAGCCCGGCGAGAAGGTGTCGCCCGACAACCGGATGGTGTCGATCGTCGACCTCGCGCGCATGGAGATCGAGGCGCCGGTGCCGGCCGCCGACGTGGGCGCCGTGTCGATCGGCCAGCGCGTCGTGCTGCACGTCGAAGGCGTCGACGCGCCCCTCGCCGGTCAGGTGGTGCGCATCGCGCCCGGCACGTCGGCGGGCACGCGCTCGGTGCCGGTGTACATCGGCGTCGAGAATCGCGACGCGCGCATCCGTGCCGGACTGTTCGCCCGCGGCGAGCTGCGGGTGGGCGCGCTGACCGGTGTGGTGGCGGTGCCCGAAGTGGCGGTGCGCGAACAGGGCGGACGCACGTTCGTGTACGCGATCGCCGACGGCCGGCTCGTGGCGCGCGACGTCGTCACCGGACTGCGCAGCCGCGACCCGCAGGGGAGCGCCCTGATCGAGATCCGCAGCGGACTCGCCGCGGGCGAGCGCATCGTCGCGGTCAACCTCGGGACGCTGCGGCCGGGCGCACGGGTCATGGTCGCTGCGCCCGCGCCGGCGAAACCCGCGACCTCGCAGTCGTCCGCGTCCCCGTCGCCGCCGGCCTTGCCGTCCGCGTCCCGGTAGACACACGCGCCCATGTGGTTCACGCGGGTCTCGATCAACCATCCGGTGTTCGCCACCATGATGATGGTGGCCTTCGTGGTGCTGGGCCTGTTCTCGTACCAGCGCCTGGCCGTCGAGCAGTTCCCCGACGTGGCCTTCCCGGTCGTGGTGATCAGCACCGAGTACCCGGGCGCCTCGCCCGAGGTCGTCGAGTCCGACGTCACGCGGCGCATCGAGGAGCAGGTCAACACGATCAGCGGCGTCAACGAACTGGCGTCGCGCTCGTACGAAGGCAACTCGATCGTGATCGTGCGCTTCGACCTCACCGTCGACCCGGCGATGGCGGCGCAGGACGTGCGCGAGAAGATCGCGCTGGTGCGGCCCGGCTTCAAGAAGGAGGTGAAGGAGCCGCTGGTCACGCGCTACAACCCCGACGACGCGCCCGTCATCTCGCTGGCCGTGCAGTCGCCCACGCGCCCGGTGCGCGAGCTCACCACGCTGGCCGAGCAGGTGATCAAGCGCAGGCTCGAGAACGCGCGCGGCGTGGGCCGCGTGACCGTGGTGGGCGGCGTGCGGCGCGAGATCCGCGTGAACCTGAAGCCGGCCGAGATGGAGGCGCTGCGTGTCGGCGTCGACCAGGTGCTCAACGCGCTGCGCGGCGAGAACCAGGAGCTGCCGGCCGGCACGCTGGTGACCCGCGAGCGCGAGCAGGTGGTGCAGATCCGCGCGCGCCTGAAGTCGGCCGACGACTTCGGCCGCATCATCGTCGCGCGCCGCGGCGGGCAGCCGGTCTACCTGTCGCAGGTGGCCGAGGTGGTCGACGGCGAGCAGGAGCAGGAGAATGCGGCGCTGGTCGGCGGGGGCAACGCGATCGCGCTCGACATCGTGAAGGCGCAGGGCGAGAACACGATCGCGGTGGTCGACGGCGTGCGGGCGATCGCCGAGGACCTGCGCGCGCGCGGCATCCTGCCGCCCGACGTGACGCTGACGGTGATCCGCGATTCGTCGACGGCGATCCGCAACTCGGTGCGCGGCGTGCAGCGCAACATCGTCGAAGGCGCGCTGCTGACGGTGGTGATCGTGTTCCTCTTCCTGTCGTCGTGGCGCTCGACCGTGATCACCGGGCTGACGCTGCCGATCTCCCTGATCGGCACGTTCCTGGTGATGCACGCGATGGGGTTCTCGATCAACCTCGTCACGCTGCTGGCGCTGTCGATCTGCGTGGGCCTGCTGATCGACGACGCGATCGTGGTGCGCGAGAACATCGTGCGCCACCAGGCGATGGGCAAGCACCACCGCGACGCGTCGCTCGACGGCACCACCGAGATCGGGCTGGCCGTGGCGGCCACCACGCTGACCATCGTCGCGGTGTTCCTGCCGATCGGCTTCATGGGCGGCATCATCGGCCGCTTCTTCAAGCAGTTCGGCGTGACGGTCGCCTTCGCCGTGCTGCTGTCGATGTTCGTGTCGTTCACGCTCGACCCCATGCTGTCGTCGGTCTGGCACGACCCGGACGCGCACGGACCCCGCGGCAAGGGGCCGGTGGCCTGGGTGCTGCGCCGGTTCCAGGCGGCGATGCTGCGGCTGGAGGCCGCGTACGTGCGGCTGCTGCGCTGGGGCCTGCGCCATCGAGCGGTGACGCTCGTCGCGGCGCTCGCGATCTTCCTGGGCGCGTTCCCGCTGATCCGGGTGATCGGCACCGAGTTCGTGCCGCCGGCCGACAACAACGAGCTGTACCTGCAGTTCTACACGCCGGTGGGCTCGTCGCTGGAGCTCACGCGCGCCAAGGTGCAGCAGGTGGAGGCCGCGCTGCGCGAGTTCCCCGGGGTGGAGCAGACCTACGCCACCATCAACACCGGCATCGTGCAGGGCAAGAACTACGCGAGCGTGTTCGCGAAGCTGGCCGACCGCACGAAGCGCCCGATGTCGGTGCAGCAGATGCGCCAGCCGGTGCGCGAGCGGCTGATGCGCATCCCCGGCGTCACGGTCACCGACCTGGGCACGCTCAGCTCGGTGGGCTCGGGCAAGCCGATCCAGATCAGCGTGCAGGGGCCCGACATGGCCGAGCTCGAGCGCATCGCGGCCCGGGCGCTGACGGCCATCGAAGCCACCAACCGCGACCTGCAGCGCGAGTTCGGCCTGCGCCCCACGCAGGGCATCATCGACCTGGACACCAGCTCCAAGCCGGCCAAGCCGACCGTGTCGGTGCAGGTCGACCGGCAGCTCGCCTCCGACCTCGGCGTGGGCGTGGCGCAGATCGGCGCCGCGCTGCGCCCGCTGCTGGCGGGCGAGGCCGCCACCAGCTGGCGCGCACCCGACGACGAGAACTACGACGTCAACGTGCGGCTGCCGCGCAGCGAACGCGGCTCGGTCGCCGACCTCGAGCGCCTGGCGATCGTGTCCACGCAGCTCGAACCGGACGGCGGTCCGCGCATGGTGCGGCTGCGCCAGGTGGCCGAGTTCGAGGAGGGCTTCGGGCCCACGCAGATCAACCGCAAGAGCCTGACGCGCGAGATCCTGATCTCGGCCAACTCGGACGGCGTGGCCAGCGGCACCGTCGGCACGCGCATCGACGCGACGCTGCGCGCGATGGAGCTGCCGCCCGGCTACCGATTCGTGACCGGCGGCGCCACCAAGGACATGATCGAGAGCTTCGGCTATGCGGTGCAGGCGCTGGCGCTGGGGGTCGTCTTCATCTACATGATCCTGGCATCCCAGTTCGGCAGCTTCATCCAGCCGGTGGCGATCATGGCCTCGCTGCCGCTGGCGCTGATCGGCGTGGTCGTGGCGCTGCTGGCCTGGCGCTCGACGCTGAACATGTTCTCGATCATCGGCTTCATCATGCTGATGGGCCTGGTCACCAAGAATGCGATCCTGCTGATCGACTTCGCCAACCAGGCGCGCGCGCGCGGCGTCGAGCGCGCCCAGGCGCTGCTCGAGGCCGCGGAGATCCGCCTGCGGCCCATCCTGATGACGACACTGGCGATGGTCTTCGGCATGATCCCGCTGGCGGTGGCGGTGGGCGAAGGCTCCGAGCAGCGCGCGCCGATGGCGCACGCGGTGATCGGCGGCGTGATCGCCTCCACCCTGCTCACCCTGCTGGCGGTGCCGGTGCTGTATACCGTGCTGGACGACCTGGTGCAGCGCGTGCGCCGTCGCCGATTGATAAAATCGTGAGTTTCGACGCCCTTTTGAGAGCGAACATGGATTTCGAACGAGCCAGATTCAACATGGTCGAGCAGCAGATCCGCCCCTGGAACGTGCTGGACCAGGAAATCCTCGACCTGTTGTTCGTGGTCAAGCGCGAGGACTTCGTGCCGCCCGCGTACCGGGCGATGGCCTTCACCGACATGGAGATCCCGCTGGCGCTCGACGGCAAGGCCACCGGCGAGCACATGCTGCCGCCGCGGGTCGAGGCGCGCCTGCTGCAGGCGCTGAAGGTGCGCAAGCACGAGCACGTGCTGGAAGTGGGCGCAGGGTCGGGCTACATGGCCGCGCTGCTCGCGCACCGCGCGCGCCACGTCGTCACCTGCGAGATCCACGACGGCCTGGCCGCCTTCGCCAAGGCGAACCTCGATCGCGCCGGCATCCGCAACGTCACGGTCGAGAAGCGCAACGGCGCGCAGCCGGCCGGCGGCAGCCGCTTCGAGGTGATCGTGCTGTCGGGGTCGGTGCCCTTCGTGCCCCAGGAGATGCTGCAGCGGCTGGCGGTCGGCGGGCGCATGGTGGCAATCGTCGGCGAGGCGCCGGTGATGAACGCCCAGCTGATCACCCGGGGCACCGAGACCGGCTTCTCGGCCGAAAATCTGTTCGAGACCTCGGCCAAGGCGCTCGTCGGCTTCCCGGCCAAGGACGGGTTCCGCTTCTGATGCGATGAAACAACTCCACCCTGCCGAACTGGCGCAGTGGCGCGCCGACGCCGACCGTCCCGCCCCGCTGGTGCTCGACGTGCGCGAACCCTGGGAGGTTGCGATCGCGCAGCTTCCGGACAGCGTCACCATGCCCATGAACCAGATCCCGGCGCGCATCGACGAGCTGCCGCGCGACCGTGCGATCGTGTGCCTGTGTCACCACGGCATGCGCAGCATGCAGGTTGCGCATTTTCTGGATCACCACGGATACCCTGAGGTGTATAACCTCTCGGGCGGCATCGACGCATGGGCACGGGTGGTCGACCCGTCCTGCGCCACCTACTGATCCACGGCGCCGGGTCGCCGCCACGCACTTTTCGAACGCACAGAGGCATCGATGGACACCAGACCCGCATCGCAGACCCGGCGCCTGACGGCGACGCTGCTCGCCCTGGCCGCGCTGGCCGGGGCACCGACGGCCGGACAGGCGATGGACCTCACGCAGGCCTACCAGGAAGCGCTGGCCATCGACCCCGTGGTCGCGGGCGCGCTGGCCCAACTCAATGCGACGCGCGAGAAGGTGCCCCAGGCGCGTGCCGGGCTGCTGCCGAGCCTCACGGGCAACGCCACGGTGAACCGCCAGGCGGTGGACACCAACCTGGCGCCGCGCCGCGAGTTCACCACGCAGAACTATTCGGTGAACCTGTCGTACCCGCTGTACCGCATGCAGAACGTCGAGACGTTCGAGCAGAGCAAGCTGCAGGTGGCGGTCGGCGAGGCGCAGCTCGCGCAGGCGCAGTCCGACCTCATCGTGCGGGTCGCGCAGGCCTACTTCGACGTGCTCGCCGCGCAGGACAGCCTGGCGACGATCCGCGCCCAGAAGACGGCGATCACCGAGCAGCTGGCCTCGGCCAGGCGCAACTTCGAGGTGGGCACGGCCACCATCACCGACCAGCAGGAGGCGCAGTCGCGCTTCGACCTGTCGGTGGCGCAGGAGCTGGCCGCGATGAACGACCTCGAGGTGAAGCGGGCCGCGCTCGCGCAGCTGGTCGGCAAACGCGTTCCCGACAACCTCAAGGTGCTCAAGCCGGGCGTCGCACTGCAGCCGCCGGAGCCGGCACGCGAGACCGAATGGACCGAAGGCGCGCGGCAGAACAACTACACCGTGCAGCAGGCCCGCATCGCGGCCGAGATCGCGCGCCGCGAGATCGACAAGCAGCGCTTCGGCCACCGGCCCACGCTCGACCTGATCAGCTCGCTGGGCATGTCCAAGAACGCGGCCGTGAACTTCGTGGGCGTGAGCTCCGTGTCGGCCGGCGTGGGCGTGCAGCTGAGCGTGCCGATCTACAACGGCGGGGCCGTCGACGCGCGCGTGCGCGAGGCCGCCGCGCTGCGCGACAAGAGCACCTTCGACCTCGACAACGCGCGCCGCGTCGCCGAGCAGAGCGCCCGCCAGTCCTTCCTCGGCGTCAACAGCGGGCTGGCCCAGGTCGGCGCGCTGGAGGCGGCCGAGAAGTCGAGCCAGCTCGCGCTCGACTCCAACCAGCTCGGCTACCAGGTCGGCGTGCGCATCAACATCGACGTGCTCAATGCGCAGCAGCAGCTGTTCACCACCCGACGCGACCTCGCCAAGGCACGCTACGACGTGCTGATGAACGGCCTGCGCCTGAAGGCCACGTCGGGTGCGCTGGTGCCCGACGACCTGCGCCGCATCGACGCGCTGCTCGAGGAAGGCAAGGCGCAGTAGCCGACGCCGGAGGGTCGGGGCGGGCGCCGGCACACGGTCGACAGGCCCGCGGCTGACGGGTCAGCGGGTCGGCGGCCGACGGTTCAGCGGCCGACGGGACCGCGCCGACGGGGGAGCGGTTCAGCGGGGCAGCGGCTCAGCCACGGTCCTGCGGCGCGCCCGGCACGCACCGCGACAGCAGCGGCGCCAGGATCTCCAGCGTGCGCCGGGTGGCGCCGCGGTGCGCGTGCGCGAAGGCTAGCGCCTGGCGCGCCTGCTGCGCCAGCGCGGGTGCATCCACGGTCAGTGCACACGCCGCCGCCGCGGCCGCGTCGGCGTCGTCCACGCGTGTCGCCGCCCCCGCCTCGATCGCCTGCTCGGCCGCCTCGGCGAAGTTGTACGTGTGCGGTCCCAGCACCACCGGCACGCCGGCCGCGCAGGCCTCGATCAGGTTCTGCCCGCCGAACGGCAGCAGCGACCCGCCGATGATGGCGACGTCGGCCATCCCGTAGTACGCGAACATCTCGCCCATCGAGTCGCCCAGCAGCACGTCGACCCCCATCGGGTCCAGGCCGGCCGGATCCTGCAGCGATCGGCGCGCCCAGCGCAGCCCCTGCGCCTCGACGAGCGCGGCGACCGCGTCGAAGCGCTGCGGGTGCCGTGGCACCAGCACCAGCAGCGGCGCTGCGCCCGCCCGCACGCGTTCGGCCCAGGCCCCCAGCAGCAGGGCCTCCTCACCGTCGCGCGTGCTCGCCGCCAGCACCACCGGCCGCCG
>JAKOZZ010000156.1 GCA_029779755.1 Pseudomonadota bacterium | reverse complement strand
CGCACCCGTGCGCTGCAGCAGCTTGAGGATGCGGACGTGGTCGAGTTCGGTGAGTGTGCGGTCTTCGTGGGTGGTCGCGTGCATGAGCGTGCTCCGGTCGCGGAAAAAGGCAGAAGGGCGCGATGCGAGGGGCATCGCGCCAGAGAAGGCTTCCGGGGGGCCCGACGATCGGGGGGGCTGCGCTGGACGGGTCAGGTCCGGGTGATCGTCGGGCTCAGGTGAGGCAGACCGGCCGGCGCGATCGCCCAGGCGAGAGGACGCGACGAAGCCCCGCGGCGCCATGGAGTGCGCGGCGGAGTTCGGTCGGGGTGACGCGGAACAAACCCATGGGCAGATGATAGCCCGGGTTCAGTACCCCGGTCGTCTGCACGGATTCGCGGTCGGTCCGCCGCACCGCGCGACGGCGGGCAGTGCGGCGGCGCCGATGCGCAGGGGGATCAGGTCACGCCCTGCGCGAGCATCGCGTCCGCCACCTTCACGAAGCCGGCGACGTTGGCGCCGTCCACGTAACTGACGGTGCCGTCGGCACGGCGGCCATGTTCCAGGCAGGCCTCGTGGATGCTGGTCATGATGCCGTGCAGGCGCGCGTCGACCTCTTCGCGCGGCCACGAGATGCGCATGGCGTTCTGGCTCATCTCCAGGCCCGAGGTGGCCACGCCGCCGGCGTTGCTCGCCTTGCCGGGGGCGTACAGCACGCCCGCGCGTTCGAACACGCGCACACCGTCGAGGGTGGTCGGCATGTTGGCACCTTCGGCCACGCAGACCACACCGTTCCTGACCAGGGTCTCGGCATCCTTCGCGTCGAGCTCGTTCTGCGTCGCGCAGGGCAGCGCCACGTCGACCGGCACGCTCCAGGGCGACGCGTTCGGCACGAAGGTCACGCCCGCGACCCGTGCGGCGTAGTCGCTCACGCGCTTGTAGAGGTGGTTCTTCACCTCCATCAGCTCGGCCAGCTTCTCCGGCGTGAACCCGGCCTCGTCGACGATCATGCCGCTGGAGTCGGACACGGTGATCACCTTCGCACCGAGGGCCATCGCCTTCTCGATCGCGTACTGGGCGACGTTGCCCGAGCCCGACACGCTGACGCGCAGGCCGTCGAAGCTGCGGCCGCGCTGCTTGAGCATCTCCTCGGCGAAGTACACCGTGCCGTAGCCGGTGGCTTCGGGGCGGATCAGGGAACCGCCGAAGCTCAGGCCCTTGCCGGTGAAGACGCAGTCGGAGCGGTTGCTCAGCTTCTTCATCATGCCGGCCATGAAGCCCACTTCACGACCGCCCACGCCGATGTCGCCGGCCGGCACGTCGGTGTCCGAACCCACGTGGCGGAACAGCTCCGTCACGAACGCCTGGCAGAAGCGCATCACCTCGCCGGGGCTCTTGCCCTTGGGGTCGAAGTCCGATCCGCCTTTGCCCCCGCCCATCGGCAGCGTGGTCAGCGCGTTCTTTAACGTCTGCTCGAACGCGAGGAACTTCAGGATCGACAGGTTCACCGACGGGTGGAAGCGCAGGCCGCCCTTGTACGGGCCGATCGCCATGCTGTGCTGGATGCGGTAGCCGCGGTTGACGACCACGTCGCCGTGGTCGTTGTGCCAGGACACGCGGAACATCACGATCCGCTCGGGCTCGACGAGCCGGTCGAGCAGCCCCTGCTCGGCGTAGCGCGGATGTATCGTGATGTACGGCCAGAGGCTTTCCATCACCTCGGTGACGGCCTGGAGGTATTCCGGCTGGCCCGGATTGCGTTCTGCGACGTGGTGCAGGAAGCGCTCGACCGACTGGTATTTCATCGATTCGTCCCAAACGTGTGCATGGATGAGTGGTATTGGCGCAAACCGCACCAAGAGTGTGGATTTTGCCTGATCGATGGCCGGAAATGGTGCAGTACGGCAAATCCGGGGGCCGACGGGGGGCGCCGGCAGTCCGAAAGCGGGCAATCCGCCGCTGCCGTTCAGTAGGCGACCGCCGTGCGTGACGCCCACAGGTGCGCCGCCACCAGCGCCCGCCAGGGGGAGAACGGTTCGAGCCAGGTGCGCGCGCGCTTCTCGTCGATGCGTTCGGGCACGTCGAGCAGCGCCTGCAGTGCGCCCCGCACGGCGACGTCGCCGTGCAGCGAACCGTCGAGCCAGCCGAGACCGCGCAGCAGCGTGTAGTGCACCGTCCAGGGACCGACGCCGCGGATCGCCAGCAGGCGTGCGCGCAGTTCGTCGACCGGCAGCGCGCACGGCCAGTGCGCCAGCGGCAACGTGCCGCCGGCGACCTCGCGCGCCAGCACCCGCAGGGTGGCCGTCTTGGCCGTCGAGAACCCGGCCGCCCGCAGGTCGGCGTCGGACAGCGCGGCGATGCCCGCGGCGTCCGGAGGGCAGACGAGTCCGCTGGAGTGCGGCACACCGGCGGCCAGGATCAGCCGGCGGCGCAGCGCGACCGCCACGGCGACGCTGATCTGCTGCCCCGTGACCGCCCACGTCAGCGCCTCGAAGGGCGTCACCGCCTGCGGCACGCGCAGCCCCGGGCGCGCCGCGATCAGCGGGCCGAGCTGCGGGTGTCCGCGGTACCGGCGCTCGAAGGTCTCCACGTCCTGGTCGAGTCCGAGCATCCGGCGGGCCAGCGCCGAGAGGGCGGCGAGCTCGGCGGTGTGACCGGATGTGAGACCGTCTGTGAGACCGTCTGTGAGACCGGCGGTGTCCGGGACGTGGCCGGCGACGCCCGCAACGGCATCGGCGTCGACCTCCAGCGCCACCTCCGCGCGGCCCGTGCACAGCCGGATCTCCAGCCGGGCCGGCCGACCCCGCCACAGCAGCGCCTTGTGCAGCGTGTCCCCGTCGATGCGCTCGGACACGCCCTGCGGATCGCGGCGGTGGAACGCGAGGAACTCCGCCGCACGATAGGGGGCGGGCAGGGGCAGCACGCACGCCAGGCGCAGGACGCCGGACGCGCTCATGCGTCGGCCGTACGCACGCGTCGGCCGTGCCCGTGCATCCGCCGTGCCCGTGGGTCCGCCGTGCTCATGCGTCGGCCCCGTCCGCGTCGGCCCGCCCGGCTTCACGCGCGAGCAGCGCGCGCTTGCGTTCGATGCCCCAGCGGTAGCCGGCCAGCCCGCCGTCGCGGCGCACGACCCGGTGGCAGGGGATGACCACGGCCAGCGCGTTGGCGGCGCAGGCCCCGGCGACGGCCCGCACCGCGCGCGGCACGCCCAGACGCTGCGCCAGTGCCGTGTAGGTGGTGGTGGTGCCGGGCGGGATGTCGCGCAGCGCCTGCCAGACCCGTTGCTGGAAGGCCGTCCCGCGGATGTCCAGCGGCAGGTCGACGCCCAGCGCGGGGGATTCGACCAGGCCGACCGCCTGCGCGACCAGCGTGTCGAAGGCGGGGTCGCCGCCCTCCAGCGCAGCGCGCGGGAACCGGTCCTGCAGCTCGCGCAGCAGCGCGTCCGGGTCGTCGCCCAGCAGGATCGCGCACACGCCCCGTTCGCTGGCTGCGACCAGGATCGCGCCCAGCGCGCACTGGCCGATCGCGAAGCGGATCGCTGCGCCCGGGGCGCCGGCCCGGTAGCGCTTCGGCGTCATGCCGAGCACCTGGTCGGCGGTCGCGTAGAACCGGCTGCTGGTGGTGTAGCCGGCGTCGTAGATCGCTTCGGTGACCGTGCCGGCGCCGGGCAGCGCGTCGCGCAGCCGGCGGGCGCGCCAGGCTTCCGCATAGGCGCGTGGCGTCAGTCCCGTGACCGTCTTGAACACCCGGTGCAGATACGGGCCGCTGAGCCCCCCGCTGCGGGCCAGCGTCTCCAGGTCGGGTACCGCGCCGGCCTGCTCGATCGCCCGGCACGCCTGCGCCACCAGGGCCGCCTGGCGCTGTGCGCGCGGCGGCAGGTCGGGGCGGCAGCGGCGGCAGGCGCGGAAGCCTGCCAGCTCGGCCTGGGCGGCGTCGGCATGGAAGCGCACGTTCTCCGGGCGCGGCGTGCGGGCGCCGCAGGACGGCCGGCAGTACACACCGGTGGTGCGCACCGAGTAGAAGAAGCGTCCGTCGGCGTCGGGGTCGCGCGCGACGACCGACGCCCAGCGCGGATCACGGGTCGTGCCGGCGGCTTCGGTCGTGCGCGCGGCGTCGGCAGGGCGGGTCTGGGGCATGGGCGGATTCTCCGGTGCGGTGGGCTCGGGCACAACTCTGGACCGGCACGGCGCGCGCCGCACCCCGGCGCCTGCGTTCGAATTCACGTGCGCGACAGCGCCGCCCCGTCCCGTGATACGGTTGCGGCGCTTCGCCGCGGGCCGGTCTCCGGCATCGCACGCATCCCCGCAGACGAACCCCTTTCAGAGTCCGGATGAGCACGTTCGACGACCACACCCGCCTGCACGCCGCCGGCGATTCCAGGTTCACCGGCCGGGTCGACCCCAGCTGGAACATCGGCACCAATCCCAACGGCGGCTACCTGCTGTCCCTGGCCGTGGCCGCGCTGCGCCAGGCGGCGCCGCAGCATCCCGATCCGCTCAGCGTCACCGTGCACTATCTGCGGCCGGGTCTGGCCGACCAGCCGTGCACGGTCGACGCGCACGTGGTGCGCAGCGGCCGCACGCTGACCACCGGCCGCGCCACGCTGACCCAGGAGGGCGGCGCGCGCATCGAGGTGCTGGCCGCGCTCGGCGATCTGTCGGTGTCCGCCGCCTCCGGCGCAGCCAGCCCGCCGGGGCTGACGATCGCCGCCCCCGACATGCCGCCGCCGGACCGGTGCGTGGCGCGCTCCGGCGACGAGCAGGGCGTCGACCTGCCGATCATGCAGCGGCTCGACATCCGGCTGCACCCGGACGAGGCGCGCGCGGGCGCGGTCGGCCGCGCGCAGGTCAGCGGCTGGATCCGGTTCCGCGACGACCGCCCGCCCGACACGCTGGCCAGCCTGCTGTTCGTGGACGCGTTCCCGCCGTCGGTGTTCGGGCTGCTGGGCATGGTCGGCTGGGTCCCGACCGTCGAGCTCACCGTGCACCTGCGGCGGCGGCCGGCCCCGGGCTGGATGCTCGGGCAGTTCCGCACGCACGACATGCTGGACGGCCGCATCATCGAAGACGGCGTCCTGTGGGACGCCAACGGGGATCTGATCGCACAGTCACGACAACTGGCCCTGGTCCGCATGGCCGAAAGGAAGAACTGAGAATGTCCACGCAAGCACTGTTCGAACCGCTGAAGGTCGGCCCGTACACGCTGTCGCACCGGGTGGTGATGGCGCCGCTCACGCGCATGCGCGCGACGAAGCCCGGCAACCACGCCAACGCGATGAACGCCGAGTACTACGCGCAGCGCGCGACCCGTGGCGGGCTGATCATCGCCGAGGCCTCGCAGGTGCTGCAGGGCGGTGCGCCGGGACCGGGCACGCCGGGCATCCACACGCCCGAGCAGGTCGCCGGCTGGAAGCTGGTGGTCGATGCGATCCATGCCAAGGGCGGCCTCGTGTTCCTGCAGCTGTGGCACGTCGGGCGCCTGTCGAACGCCGCGCAGCAGCCCGACGGAGGCCCGGCGATCGGTGCGTCGGCGATCGCGGCACCGGGCACGCGCGTCGTGCGCGGCGAGAACGTGCCGTACGAGACGCCGCGCGCGCTGCGCCTCGACGAGATCCCCGGCATCATCGAGGCCTACGCGCAGGCCGCGCGCAACGCGAAGGCGGCCGGCTTCGACGGCATCGAGATCCACGCGGCCAACGGCTACCTGCTCGAGCAGTTCATGCAGTCGCGCTCCAACCAGCGCACCGACGCGTACGGCGGCTCGATCGAGAATCGCGCGCGGCTGGTGCTGGAGGTCACGGCGGCGTGCGCGCAGGTCTGGGGCTCCGATCGGGTCGGCATCCGGCTGTCGCCGTTCGGCGTGGCCAACGGCAGCGGCGAGGACGATCCGATGCCGCTGTACAGCCACGTGATCGGCGCGCTCAACCGCATGGGCCTGGCGTACCTGCACCTGATCGAGCCGCGTGCCAGCGGTGCCGGCCAGCGCGAGGTCGACCATCAGGGCGTGCCCTCGGCGGCCGAGCTGTTCCGCCCCGCCTGGAACGGCGTGCTGATCGCGGCCGGCAACTTCAAGCCCGACACCGCCACGGCGATGGTCGAGAAGGGCGATGCCGATGCGATCGCGTTCGGCCGGTACTTCATCTCCAACCCCGATCTGCCCGAGCGCATCCGCGTGGGGGCGCCGTTCACCCCATACAACCGTCCCACCTTCTACACCAGCGGGCCGGAGGGGTATCTCGACTATCCGGCGATGAGTGCCTGAGGGCGTTCGGCCGGCGCCAGGTACCGCCGGCCGACCTCGTCCGGCGCCACTGCGGGGCTCACCAGCCAGCCCTGCATCTCGTCGCAGGACAGCCGGCGCAGCGTCTGACGCTGTGCCTCGGTCTCGACGCCTTCGGCGATCGTGCGGATGCCCAGCTCCTTCGCGAGCTGGATCACGGTGCGCACGATCGCCTCGTCCTCGGGGTCGGTCTCGATCCCGTCGATGAACGATTTGTCGATCTTCAGCTTGTCCACGTTGAAGCGCTTCAGGTAGCTCAGCGACGAGTAGCCGGTGCCGAAGTCGTCGATCGACAGGCTGAGCCCGAGCTGCTTCAGCGCATCGATCGTGCTCACCGTGAAGTCCGAATCCATCATCGCCACGCCTTCGGTGAGCTCGAGCTCGAGGGCCTCGCCCGGCAGTGCGGCTTCGGCGAGCGTGTCGCGGATGAAGTCGCACAGCCCCGCCTGCCGGAACTGCTGCATCGACAGGTTGACCGCCACCGGGATGGTGGCGAGTCCCTGCACGCGCCACGCGGCGATCTGACGCGTCGCGCAGCGGATCACCCAGGCGCCGAGCTCCACGATCATCCCGCTCTGCTCGGCCACCGGGATGAACTCGGCGGGAGACACCCAGCCGCGGACCGGGTGCGACCAGCGGGCCAGGGCCTCCAGGCCCACGACCTCGCCGGTGGCCAGGTCGACCTGCGGCTGGTAGTGCAGCGCCAGTGCGTCGTCGTCGAGCGCCCGCCGCAGGTCGCGTTCCATCGAGCGCTGCCAGTGCGCCTGGCTCTGCATCTCGCGGGTGAAGAAACGGAAGCTGTTGCGGCCGTCCTCCTTGGCCTGGGCCAGCGCCCGGCTCGCGGTGCGCAACAGCGTCTCGACGTCGGCGCCGTTGTCCGGGAACATCGCCACCCCGATGCTCGCGCTCAGCACGATCGATTCGCCGCCCACCTCGAACGGTGCGCGCGCCAGGCTCAGCAGCGTCTCGGCCACGCGGGCGGCGGCGGCCGCGTCGCGGTCGGGCAGCAGCAGGATGAACTCGTCCGCGCCCTGACGGCAGGCGATGTCGTCGCGCCCCATCACGCTGCCGATGCGCCCGGCCATCATGGTGAGCACGGCGTCACCGGTCTCGTGGTCGTGATGCTCGTTGACCTGCTGGAAGTCGTCCATGTCGAGGTACATCAGCGCCACCGGCCGCTCCAGGCGCTGTGCCGCGAGCAGCGCCATGCGGCCCTGGTCGACCAGGCGGGTGCGATTGGCCAGGCCGGTCATCGCGTCGTGATTGGCCAGGAAGTCGATGCGCTCGTCGGCCGCCCGTCGCTTCGACGTCTCGGTGAAGATGCACAGGTACTGCTGCAGGGCGCCCTGTGCGTCGCGGATCGCGCTGATCGACAGCCACAGCGGGTACAGCTCGCCGTTGGCGCGGCGGTTCCACAGTTCGCCCTGCCAGCCGCCGGTGCTGCCGATCTCGTCCCACATCGCACGGTAGAACGCGGCGTCCTGACGGCCCGAACGCAGCAGCTTCGGCGTGCGTCCGGCGACGTCGTCGATCGTGTAGCCGGTGATGCGCGTGAAGGCCTGGTTGACCGCCACGAAGCAGGTGTTCGCGTCGGTGATGAACATGCCCTCCTGGCTCGACTCGAACACGTGCCCGATCAGGCGCAGGTTCTCCTCGGCGCGCAGCCGGTCCGTGATGTCGTGCACCAGCACCAGCCGGGCGCGGCGGCCGTCGTACGTCATCGGATGACCGTGGATCTCGACCTTGAACCGGCGCCCGTTGCGGTCGACGTGGGTCCAGGCGCCGACGCTGTGGTGACGCACCGGGTCGTCGCCGTCCAGCCGGGCCACCGTGTCGAGCAGGCGGGGCACGTCGTCGGCCGGGCGGATGTCCCGGAGCGTCATGCCCAGGAACTCGTCGCGGCTGAAGCCGTAGCGCGCGACGGCGGCGTCGTTGACGGCGAGAAAGCGCAAGGTCTCGAGGTCGTACACCCACATCGGCGCGGGATTGGCCTGGAACATCGTGCGGTAGCGCCGCTCGGATTCCTGCTGGGTCAGTTCCGCCTGCCTGCGGTCCGTGATGTCCAGCCACGCGCCCATGATCTCGACCGGGGCGCCGTCGGCGTCCGTGACCAGGCGGAGCTGATCGTTGATCCACCGGTAGCGGCCGTCGGCGCACAGGAACCGGTACTCGTGCGACACGGTGCCCTCGCGTCGCAGCCGTGCCTGCGCGGCCAGCACCTGTCCGCGGTCGTCCGGGTGCACGTGCTCGAGCCAGAACGTGGGCGAGCTCAGCCAGTCCTGCTCGGCGTAGCCGGAGATGCACTGCAGGGTGGAACCGATGAAGCCGACCGCGAAGTCGTCGCCGCCCTGCGCATCGCGCTGCAGCGCGTAGAACCCGGCCGGACTGACCGCGACGATGTTGCGCAACCGGTCGTTGACGCGGGTTGCCTGCGTCGTCAGCTCGGCCAGCGACGCGCGGCGCCGGCGTTCGAGCAGGACGAATGCCGCGAGGAACACGGCCAGGCTGGCGGCGTGCAGCACCACCGACGTTGTGGTGCCGAGCACGGGCCGGCCGGCGGCGGCGACGGCGCTCAGCAGCAGGGCGGCCGCGCCGGGGAGGGCGACGGCAGCGAACGGGATCGCACGCGGCGCGGCGATCTGCAGGGGGGTGTCGGGCATGGTGATGCGGGGTCAGGCGTTGTGGGGTTCGGCGACGGGCGGCCCGGAGGGCCGCCAGGATCGCAGCAGGTCGAGGCACGCGGCGACGTCCTCGTTCTTGTCGAAGAAGGCGTTTGCGCCGGCCGTGAGGCACGCGTCGCGCAGCACGTCGCCGGTCCTGCTGGTGAGGACGGCCACGCGCGTGGTGTTTCCGGCGGCACGCAGGCGCCTGAGCACCTGCAGGCCGCTGCCGGGCGCGAGCCCGAGGTCGAGGAGCACCGCGTCGGGACGCAGCGCGAGGACCGTCGTCACGGCCTCGTCCTCGCCGCCGGCCACACCGACCACCCGCAGACCCGGCTGCGCCGACACGAGACGCACGAGCTCGGCGCGGATCAGCGCGGAGTCCTCGACGATCACGATCGTCAGCACGGACGGTTCCCGGATGGCATCGGGAGAGTGTCGTCGCGGCCGCGCGTGCGCGGTAGCGGCGCAGGTCGTGCGCGCGCGTGGGGGACGGACGGATCGCCGTGTAGGGATCGGCCTACGGCGCGTCGCCCAGGAGTCCGTGCGTCAGGCAGTAGCGCGCCAGCTCGGCGTTGCTCGACACCGCGATCTTCTCGAGCACGCGTGCGCGATACGTGGTCACGGTCTTGGGCGACAGGTGCATCGCGGCCGCGATGTCGGCCACGCGCTGACCGGCGGCCAGCTGCAGCATCACCCGGTATTCCTGCGGCGACAGCTCCTCGTGGCGCGCGTGCGGCGCGTCGCCCGTGACCAGGTCGGCCAGCTGCTCGGCCAGCGAGGCCGTGATGTAGCGCCCGCCGGCCAGGATGCGCTCGAGCGCCGTCACGAGCTCCTCGGCGGCGCGGTCCTTGGCCAGGAAGCCCTGGGCACCCGAGCGCAGGGCACGGGTGGCGTAGGCCGCTTCGGTGCTGAAGCTGAGGACCAGGATGCGCAGCGCAGGGGCCACGCGCCGCAGCGCCATCACGCTCTCGATGCCTTCGGCGTCCGGCAGGTTCAGGTCGGCGACGGCGACGTCCACGGTCGTGCCGCGGAGCACGCGCTGCGCGTCGGCAAGCCGGTCGGCCTCGAGCAGCTCGGCCTGCGGCCAGCGCTGGCCGACGACCTGGCGCAGACCGAGGCGGAAGATGGGGTGGTCCTCGAGCAGCAGGATCCTCATGCGCGCTCCTGCGCCGCGGCGTCGGGCAGGGGCAGTTCCAGCGTCAGGCGGGTGCCGAGGCCGGGGGCGCTGTCGATCTCCAGGTGTGCGCCGAGCAGCTCGGCGCGCTCGCGCATCCCGACCAGGCCCAGTGCACCCCGGCGCACCCGGGCGGGATCGAAGCCCCCGCCATCGTCACTGATCAGCAGCCGCCAGCCCGTCGCCGTCCGGCCGCCTTCGACGCCGAAGCGCGACGCCTGCGCATGGTGCAGCACGTTCGAGGCCGCCTCCTGGACGATGCGGAACAGCCCGATCGCCTGCCGGTCGTCGAGCCGGTCGGTGTCCGTCAGCGTCACCCGCACCTGCAGGGCGGCCCCCGCCAGCAGGCCGTTGAGCATGTGCTGCAGTGCCGCCTGAAGGCCGAGGTCGTCGAGCAGCGGCGGCCGCAGTTCCGACGCGATGCGCCGCGCCGTCGCGATGCCGCCGTCGAGCGCCTGCTGCATCAGACGCTCCTGCTCGGGCGCGAGTGCGCCCGCCGGCACCCCGCGCAGGATCATGCGCAGACCGGTGAAGACCTGGCCGATCTGGTCGTGCACCTCACGGGCCATCCGTCGCCGTTCGTCCTCGACGCTGCGCTCGAGCCGCACCGCATAGTCGCCGATGCGGTCGCGCGCCTCGGCCAGCGCCCGGGTGCGCTCGGTCACCCGCACTTCGAGCGTGCGATTGGCATCCTGCAGCGCGCCGGCCAGCCGGATGCGGGCGCGCCGCTCGTGCAGCATCAGCCCGGTGCAGGCCAGCATCAGGAGCGTCGACGTGCCGGTCGCCGTCCAGGTGAGGATCAGCGCCCGCGAGCGCAGTGCGCGCAGCCGCGCGTCCTGCTCGTCGATGTGTGCGGCCTGCAGCAGGTCGAGCCGGGCGAAGCCGGCGCGCAGCTCCTCCATCGCCTGCCGGCCTTCATGAAGCGTATCCAGCGTCTGCAGCGCCTCGACGCCCCGGGCGTGGCGCCGCACCACGATCTGCCGTGCCGCATCCAGACGCCGCTCCATCAGCGTGTCGAGTGACGTCCAGCCGCTGAAGGGAAGCGCCTGCCGCTGGACGGCCCGCTTGAGGGCCGCGTAGGCGGCCGGCAGTTCGCGGACCGCCCAGCGATAGGGTTCGAGGTATTCCTCGCGGCCCGAGAGCGCGTAGCCGCGGGCGCCCGTCTCCACGTCCTTCAGCAGCGACAGGGTGCGTGCGATGTCCAGGCGCAGATCGCGCGCCTGCGCGCGCGCATCGGTCAGGGCGTTCAGGCGCACGAAGCTGAGCTGCGTGCCGGCCGCGATCGCGAGGATGAGCGCGATCGCGGCGGCCAGCGCGAGCAGCGCGGGGAGGAGGGACGTGCGGGGGTGATGCGGGTCGGGCGGCACAACGGGTGGAGCAGTGAGCGGGTGAGAAAAGGATTCCTGCAAATATACCTATCAACGTGCCTCGCCGGCGTGCCGCCGGTCGGCGAACCGCCCCCCCGCCCGGTCCCGGCGCGGCGGCGTGCGCCGGGGGACGTCGTGGTGGCGCGCGTCGGGGCATGACGCAACCGGCGACGATGCGCGCTGCCGGCCGGCCGTCGAGCCCCGTCACATCCTGCGGCGGACCGGGTGCAGATCCGGAAAGCGCGGCGCACGCCCTTCCTGCCGTGCGCGGAACGCTTCGGTCATGTGCGCGCCCGAGAACATGCCCGTCTGCCAGGTCGCGATGTAGTCGAGCCCGTCGGCGATCGTGTGGTCGCGCGCGTAGTTGATCATCACCTTCGAGCCGGCGACGGCCAGCGGCGCC
>JAKOZZ010000422.1 GCA_029779755.1 Pseudomonadota bacterium | reverse complement strand
ATCTCCTGCGTCCACGCCGGGTCGATGCCGGTCGCCCAGCCGTCGAACAGGCGCAGCGCCGTCCGAAGCCGGCGCAGGCCGACGCGCATCTGGTGCACGTGGTCGGCGCCGTGTCGCGCGCCGGCGATCTCGCCGGCGTTGGCGAGCACCTGCATCAGGCAGGACGACAACACCGAGCGTGCCGCATCGTCGACCGTCGCGTGGGCGGCGAGCGCGATCGGCGCGGCCTTGACCGCCGGTGCCTGGTCCTGCCCGCGCGCCAGCCGCTCGCCGCGTTCGGCCTTGGTGCGCAGGTCGATCCACAGACCGTGGCGCGCCGCCCAGCGGCGTGCGACGTCCACCACCGCTTCCGGCCGGCCGCGCACCAGCTCGATCTCGAGTTCGGACACCGCCATGCGCCGGTCGCCCGCCAGGATCGCGCCCGTGTCGTAGGCCAGCTCGACGACGCCGCCCGTCGTGCGCAGGGGGCGGTGGTGGCGCAGGATGTCGGTGCGATAGACCGCCTGGAGCGGCACGTCGGTCTCGCCGTCGCGCGGCGCAAGGGCGGCGGCGAGCCGTGCGCCCGCTTCGGTGCCGGCATGCCGGGCCGGGTCCACCGCGGGCGCGGGCCCCGCGTCCCGGCTCGCCCCGGACAGCGCGACGTTGTGTTCGAGACGCTCGAGCAGCCCGTTGCCGGCGGCCTTGACCGTCTGCACGCGCACGCGCCCTTCCTGCCGCACGCGCAGCGCGATGCCCGCCGCGGCGAGCCGGCGGTCGGCCGTGTCGTAGTAGACGGCGCGCAGACGCGTGCGCCGGGCGCGGCCGGTGCCCACCGCAGCGTCGACGGCCCGCTGCGCGTCGGCAGGCACCTGCAGTTTCAGCTCGATCTCGGTCATCGGGGCATCCGTCGGAGGGCGGCGAGGGCACGGGCGGCGAATCATCGCATCCGGATGCGCTAGATTGTGTGACCGCTCCCGGAACAGGTCGTCCCGCGCCGTGTCCCTTCGTCTTCCGGCCCTGTGGTGCGCGCGCCGCATCCGTGCTTCTCGTGCCCACCATGCCCCGCATGCGCATGCGCATGCGCATGCGCTGCGTGCTTTACGTGCTTTACGTGCGTTGCGTCGTGCGCACTTCGCCCGCCCGGCGCCGGCCGTGCCCGCGGCGCCGGCCATCCGCCTGGCGGCGCGGATCCGATCGGCCGCACTCGCACTGGCCCTCGTCGTCGTGAGCGCCGGGGGCGCTGCTGCCACGCGTCCGGACGCGTCGGAGAATCCGGACGCATCGGCCATCCCCGCCGCATCGGCGATCCGCGGCGCGTCCGCGACCCCCGCCGCATCGGCGATCCAGGCGGTGCTGGAGGCGGCGTCTGCGATCCCGGACCCGACGCCATCGGCGCGCCGCGCGCAGGCGTTTGCCGCCGCCTACTATCGGCGCAACGCCTTCCGGCCCGTGTGGTCCGTGGCCGATCCGTCGCCGGCCTCTGCCGTCCCGGGCGGTGGGGCCGGCGCACGCGGGGAACGGGTCGATCGGGTCGTGGCCCTGCTCGCGCACGCGCAGGAACAGGGCCTGCGCGCGCGCGACTACGACGCCGACGCGCTGCGCGCGCAACGCGCGCGCCCGCTCGACACCGATGCAGCGGCGCGGTTCGACGTGCATCTGACGCAGGCGCTGGTGCGCTATCTGTTCGACGTCAACCTCGGGCGCATCGATCCGGCCACGCTCGGTCTGCACATGCCGGCGCGGCGCGATCGCGCCACGCTCGAGGCCGGCATCGACGCCGTGCTCGCGTCCGCATCGCCGGCCGACGCCGCTGCCGCGCTGACCCCGGAGCTGAGGCTGTACCGTGACCTGCTGGCCAGCCTCGCGCAGATGCGTGCACTGGCCGCCGGCACGCCGCCGCCGCCACTGCCCGTGATCGGGCGTTCACTGCGGCCCGGCGACGCGCACGAGGACCTGGCGCCGCTGGCGATCCGGCTGCGCTGGCTCGGCGACCTCGTCGACGACGCCGCAGGGCTCGGGTCTGCGCCGCTGACGCGCTACGAAGGCGCGCTGGTGGCCGCGGTCGAGCGTCTGCAGGCGCGGCACGGCCTGGAGGCCGACGGCGTGCTGGGCCCGCAGACGCTGGCGGCGCTCGCCGTGCCGCCGGCCGTCCGCGTGCAGCAGATCGAGTGGTCGCTCGAGCGGCTGCGTTGGCTCGGACGCCTGCCGGCGGGCCGCTTCGTGGCAATCAACATTCCCGAGTTCCGGCTGTGGGCGGTGCCGGCGGCGCAGCCGGGCGGGCAGGGCGTTCTGCAGATGCGCGTGATCGTCGGCGCCACGGTCACGGCGACGCCCGTCTTCGCCGACGCGATCGACGCCGTCGAGTTCAATCCGTACTGGAACGTGCCCCCGTCGATCGCGTCGAAGGAGCTGTATCCGAAGCTCGCCCGCGATCCGGGCTACCTCGCCCGGCAGCAGATGGAGCGGCTCGGCGACGCCGGCGGCGATCTCCGGGCCGCGCTGGCATCCGGGCGCGCGCGCATCCGGCAGCTGCCCGGCACGCTGAACGCGCTGGGCGCGATCAAGTTCGTGATGCCCAACACCTTCAACGTGTACCTGCACGACACGCCGTCGCGCACGCTGTTCGCACGCAGCCGGCGCGACTTCAGCCACGGATGCATCCGCCTGGAACGCCCGCGCGAACTCGCGGCCTGGATCCTCGCCGATCAGCCGCAGTGGGACGCGGCGGCGATCGATCAGGCGGTGGCCGAGGGGCGCAACCGCACGGTGCGCGTGACCGCTCCGGTCCCGGTGCTGATCCTGTACTCGACGGTCAACGTCGACGCCGACGGGCGTCCGCGGTTCCTTCCGGACGTCTACGGACTCGACGCGAAGCTCGCCCGCGCGCTCGGCGACTGAGTCCCGGCGCGCCCGATCACCAGTGGCGCACGCGCCCGGTGTCGAGGTGCACGAAGTCCGACGCCGCGTAGTAGCCGACGCCGCCGGCCGTCAGGCTGCGCGCCGCATCGCGCACCGTGTCGAGCGCCACGTCGGC
>JAKOZZ010000394.1 GCA_029779755.1 Pseudomonadota bacterium | reverse complement strand
GGCGACCGGTTCATGGCCACCGGCTGGTGGACCGCCTACTGCGCGCAACGTCTGCTCGAGTGGCAGGCGCGGCAGTACGGTGCCGACCGTCACCCGCTGCTGTACTTCGTGCAGGATTTCGAGCCCGGCTTCTACCCCTGGTCGACGCGCTACATGCTGGCGCTCAGCACCTACACCTGGGACGGGCCGTTGCTGCCGGTGTTCAACACCGGGCTGCTGCGCGCGTACTTCGAGCGCCAGGACCTGCACTTCGAACGCGCCTGGTCGTTCGAGCCGCAGCTCACGCCCGCGCTGGCGCGGGTGTGGTCGCAGGCCGAGGGCGGCTTCGACAAGCGCCGCCGCCTGATCGTCTACGGCCGACCGGGCACGCCGCGCAACGCGTTCGAGCTCGTCTGCCAGGGCCTGCGCCACTGGTGCGCGCACGATCACTCGAGCCGCAGCTGGGACCTGCACTCGCTGGGCGAACCGCACGCGCCGGTGCCGATGCCGGGCGACAACCGCCTCGTGTCGCTCGGCAAGCTGTCGCTCGACGCGTACGCCGCAGCGCTGTCCGAATCGGCGATCGGCGTGTCGCTGATGCTGTCGCCGCACCCCAGCTATCCACCCCTCGAGATGGCGCAGTTCGGCGTGCGGGTCGTCACCAACGGGTTCGCCAACAAGGACCTGGGCGCGGCCGCGCCGGGCATCGTGTCGCTGCGTGCGCCCACGCCCGAGGCGATCGGCGAGGCGCTCGCGCAGCTGGCCGAGCCCTGGCGCAACCGCCGGCAGGTGCACGTCGAGCGCCCCGCGCAGTCGCTCTTCTCGCCGGCGGGTGCGGCCTGGCCGTTCATCGACGAGCTGCGCGCCGGCCTCGGCCTGCGCTGACGCGGCGCGCGAAGGACCCGACCCGTGACGCCCACGCAGCGCCGCGATGCCGGCGCGCCCGCCCGCCTGTGGTCGCAGCGCCACCTGATCCTGCAGCTCGTGCGGCGCGACGTGTCGGGGCGCTACAAGGGGTCGTTCGGGGGTGCGGCCTGGGCGGTGCTGACGCCGATGCTGATGCTGGCCGTGTACCTGTTCGTGTTCGGCGTGGTGTTCAACCCGCGGCGGGCCGCGGCCGGCGCGGCACCGATGTCGGCGGCCGACCTGTCGGCGTTCGGCATCAGCCTGTTCTGCGGCATGCTGGTGCACGGGCTGTTCTCCGAGTGCCTGACGCGCGCGCCCGCGGTCATCGTCGGGCAGCCCGCGTACGTGAAGCGCATCGTGTTCCCGCTCGAGATCCTGCCGCTGGTCACGGTGGGGGCGGCGCTGTTCCACTTCGGCGTCGGCCTGGTCGTGCTGCTGGCCGGCGCCACGCTGTTCGGCACGCCACCCGGATGGCACCTGCTGGCGCTGCCGCTGGTGGTCGTGCCGCTGCTGCTGCTGTCGGCCGGGGTCACCTGGCTGTTCTCCGCGCTGGCCGTGTACCTGCGCGACATCGGACAGCTCACCGGCCTGCTGGCCACCGTGCTGCTGTTCCTGTCGCCGGTGTTCTATCCGCTCGATGCGCTGCCCCAGGATCTGCGCTGGCTGGCGATCGCCAACCCGCTGTCGATTCCCATCGAGGCCACGCGCGACCTGCTGCTGCGCGGGCGCATGCCCGACCTGACGGTGCTGGCCGGCTACTGGGCAGCGTGCGCGGTCGTCGCGCGGCTCGGGCTGCTGTGGTTCGAGAAGACCCGCCGGGGGTTCGCCGATGTCCTCTGACCCGATCATCGACGTCCGGCACGTCAGCAAGCACTACCCGATCTACGCGCGCCCCGCCGACCGGCTGCTGCAGATGTTCGCGCGCGGCCGCCGTCGCTACTACCGCGAGTTCCGCGCGCTCGACGACGTGTCCTTCGCCGTCGAGCGCGGCCAGACGCTCGGGGTGATCGGACGCAACGGCGCCGGCAAGTCGACGCTGCTGCAGATCGTCTGCGGCACGCTGGCGCCCACGTCGGGCACGGTGCAGGTGAACGGCCGCATCGCCGCGCTGCTCGAGCTGGGCACCGGCTTCAACCCGGAATTCTCGGGGCGCGACAACCTCGCGATCAACGCCGCGATCCTCGGACTGAGCCCTGCGCAGATCGCCGAGCGCACCGACGACATCCTCGCCTTCGCCGACATCGGCGAGTTCATCGACCAGCCGGTCAAGACGTACTCCAGCGGGATGTACGTGCGGCTTGCGTTTTCCGTCGCGATCCACGTGTCGCCCGACATCCTGATCGTCGACGAGGCGCTGGCGGTTGGCGACGCGTTCTTCCAGACCAAGTGCATGCAGCGCATGAAGCGCATGCTCGACGACGGCGTGACGATGCTGTTCATCAGTCACGACATCGCGGCCGTGAAGGCGCTGTGCCGGCAGGTGCTGTGGCTCGAGCGCGGCACCGTGCGCGCGCACGGCCCCACCACCGAGGTGGCGGCGCTGTACACGCAGGACTGGGTCGCGCAGGCCAACCGGCAGGCGCAGGCCGGCGCGTCGGACGAGGCGCGGGCGGTCGCGCAGGCGGCGCGCGCGGCCGCGTCGGACGGGGGCGCGTCAGGCGAGGGCGCGTCCGTGTCCGGCGAGGGGACTGCCGTCTCCGACGCGGGGGCGCCCGCCCCCGGCGCGTGCGTGTCCGAACCGCGTGCGGCCGGCGTCGGCGTTCCCGTTGCGGCCTCGCCCGGCACAGTCCAGACCCGCACGACCCCGATCCCTGTCGATCACCCCGGGCGCAGCGGTGACGGCCGCGCCCGCATCGCCGCCGCCGGCTGGTCGACCGCGCAGGGCCCGGCCCGGCACGTGCCGGTGGCCTGGGGCGAGACGCTCTCGATCGACGTCGACGTGCAGGTCCACGCGCCCTGCACGCGGCTCGTTGTCTCCTACCACGTGAAGGACCGCCACCAGCAGCACCTGCTGGGCGGGCACAGCGCCGACGCGGCCGACGTCTACGGCCGTGCGTGGCAGCCCGGCGAACGCCTGCGCCTGCGCTTCTCGCTGCCCGTGCGCCTGCACGAGGGCGCGTATTCGCTGACCCTGCTGGTGGCGTCGATCGGCGACCTGCAGCGCTACACCGACGCGGTCTTCCTCGACTGGGTCGACGACGTCACCGTGATGCAGGTCGCGCCGCGCGACCGCTTCCCGCTCAGCGACCTGGTGGAACTCGAACATGAACTGGCTGTCGAAGTGGTTCCGGCGCCCGCCGCCGGCGTGGTGGATCCTCGATGACTTCTTCCCGAACCTGCTCACCGGGTTCCGCGTCGCCGAGTACAACGCGCTGCTCGACCGCTTCCCCGGCCTGCGGGTGGCCTCCACGTACGGCGACTTCGACGCCGCGCACGCGCAGTACGCGCGCCTGCATTCGCGGCATGCGCACCGGGTGCTGCGGTACGCACCCGGCCTGCTCGACGGGGCGCGGCTCGTGTACCTCAACTTCCTCAACAACGCAGTCGCGTTCCTGCCCGAGCTCGAACGCGCGCGCATCCCGTTCGTGGCAACGCTCTATCCGGGCGGCGGGTTCGGCCTCGACGAGGCCGACAGCGACGCGAAGCTCGCGCGGCTGCTGGGCAGCCCGCTGTTGCGGGCACTGATCGTGACGCAGGACGTCACGCGCGCCTACGTGGCCGCCCGTGCCCCCGCGGCGCTGCCCGTGACCGAGATCTTCGGCGTGGTGGCCGACCCGGGCTATTTCGGGCCCGTGCCCGTCGGATCAGACCCTGCGGCCACGCGCACCTGGTACGGCAGCGGCAAGTCCGTCTGCGATGTGGCGTTCGTCGCCGAGAACTACATGCGCATCGGCGAGAACAAGGGCTTCCCGGCCTTCGTCGCCGCGATCTCGGCGTTGTGTGCCGCCGCGACGCCGCTCCCGCTGGCCGTGCACGTGGTCGGCAGTTTCACCCCCGAGCACTGGCGCGCCGCGATGCCCGCGGGGGCGCCCGATCCCGATACGCTGCCGCTGCGGTTCCACGGCCGCCTCGAGACGTCCGCGCTGCGTGCCTTCTATCGCGAGGTCGACGTCGTCGTGTCACCGAACCGGCCGCGGGTGCTGCACGCCGGCAACTTCGACGGATTCCCCACCGGCTGTTGCGTCGAAGGGGCGCTCTGTGGTGTGGTGATGGTGGCGAGCGATCCGCTCGGACTGAACGCGGGGCGCTATCGCGAGGGCGTCGAGTTCGTGCGCATCGAACCCGATGGCGCGGACGTGGCGCGCGCGCTGCGCGCGCTGCTCTCCGATCCGCCGTCGGTGAGGCGGATCGGCGAGGCCGGCCAGGCCGTCACCCGGCGCCTGTTCGCGCCCGACGTGCAGATCGGCGGGCGCATCGCCGTGCTCGAGCGCGCGCTGCGCGCCGCGCACTGACCCAGGACGCGTGAAGCGACATCGACCGTGGGAGAACGCGTGACCGCACATCCATCCTCCGCCCGTGCGCTGGTGCTGATCGGCGCCGGCGGGCACGCCCGGGAGATCATCGCGCAGGTCGAGGCGATCAATGCGCACGCAGAATCGACCGGTGTTCGGGCCGATGCGACCGATGCCCGCACCGACGCGCCCGACCACTTCGCCCGCGCGAGCGACGCTCATGCGCCCCCCGCCCGAACCGGGCCGCTCGACGGCGACACGCCCCCGATCCGCTGGCACCTGCTCGGCCTGCTCGTCGACGACGCCTGGCGGGGCGCCGAGCCCGTCGACGGAACCCCGCAGCTCGGCCCGCCCGAGTGGCTGCGCACGCGCGCGGACCTGTGGGCCTGCGTCGCGGTCGGTGACCCCGCGCTGCGCCTGCGCCTCGCCGGCCGCGCGTCGGCGGCCGGCGCGGCCGGGTTCGCCACCCTGGTGCACCCGCGCGCCTGGATCGCGCCCCGGGTCACCCTGGGCCCCGGATGCCAGATCATGGCGGGCGCGCTCGTGAACGCGCACGCGTCGCTCGGTGCCCACGTGATCCTCAACCTCGGCAGCTCGGTCAGCCACGACTGCGTGCTCGGCGACGGGGTCACGCTGGGCCCCGGCGCGCGGCTCGCCGGCGGTGTGACGATCGGCGCGGCGACCGCCGTTGGCATGGGCGCGCTGGTGCTGCCGGGCGTGTCGGTCGGCCGTGACGCCACGATCGGCGCCGGCGCGGTGGTGACGCGGCCGGTCCCCGACGGGGTCACCGTGGTCGGCAATCCCGCCCGCGTGCTCCAGCGAGGCCATTGATGCGCACCGCTCAGGCACCCTATCTGGAACGGCTCGACCACCTCCGGCTGCTGGCCGCAGCGCTGGTCGTGTGTTTCCACTGGTTCCACCGCTTCATCCCCGACCTGCGGCCGAACAATCCGCTGCTCAGCCTGATCGACGAAGGGCACACGGGCATCGGCCTCTTCATGGTGATCTCGGGGTTCATCTTCACCGTGATCACGCATGGCGCGCGCATCGACTACACCGGCTTCCTGCGCAACCGGGTGCTGCGCATCTACCCGCTGTTCCTGTTCGGCGTGTTCGTGTCGCTCACCATCGGCACCTACAACGAACACCGCAACTACGGGCTGCTCACCTTCCTGGAGTGGGCGCTGCCGTTCCGCGCGAGCACCGTGTCCGAGTCGACCTATTTCGTGCAGCTCTGGACGATCTGGGTCGAGTTCCAGTTCTATCTGCTGTTCCCGTTCTTCAAGGCCTTCGCCGAGCGGCACGGCGCGCGCTACCTGGTCGGCTGGATCGTGATGCTGGTGCTGATCCGCGCGGCGATCTTCGCGCTCACCGGCAGCGTGCGCTTCGTCGCCTACGAGTCGCTGCTCGGCCGGCTCGACCAGTTCCTGATCGGCATGCTGGCCGCCGGTCTGTACCTGAACCTGCCCCGGGTCGCGTCGAATCCGCTGCATCTGCCCGCCGCGACCCTGACCGTGCTGACGCTGCTGCACTGGTTCAACCGGCAGGGCGGGCACGTGCGCATGGACGCGTCGTGGTGGATCGTCTGGACCACTGTCGAGGCCCTCGCGTGGGCGTGGGTGATGCTGGCCTGGGTGAACTTCCGCTGGCGCGCGCCGCGCATCGTCGAATCGTCGCTCGCGACGCTCGGTGCGATGAGCTTCTCGGTGTACGTGATGCACAACTTCGTGCTCGCCGTGCTGCACAAGCTGATCGGCGTGCCGGCGCTGCATCCCGACCCGATCGCCGCCGCGGCGCTCAGCGCCGTGCTGGTCGTGCTGCCGCTGGTGCTGCTGGCCGCGTGGCCCACCTGGATGCTGGTGGAGCGCCCGTTCCTGTCGCTGCGCGGCCGCTACCTGCGGACCGATCCCCGGTGAGCGCCGGCGCCCGCCCTCGGCTGCTGCGCCTGGCCGGTGCCGTCGTGCGCCGGGTGCCGCCGCTGCGCCGGCTGGCGACGTCGCTGCACGGCGCGTTCCTGGCCCAGCGCGAACTCGACGCCGAGATCGGCGAGCTCACGCCGCTGGCGGCGCGACCGAGCGCGCGGACGGCGCCGCGTCTGAACCTGCTGCTGCCGGGCGCCTCCGAGCAGCACGTGTTCGGCGGCGCCAGCACGGCGCTTGCGCTGTTCGACCGGCTCGCCGGCGTGCCGCTGCCCGACGGCACCCGGCTGCAGCGCCGCATCCTGGTGACCGACGAGCGCAGTCTCGAAGGCCTCGATCCGCGCCGCTTCCAGGGCTGGCGCGTGCAGGCGGCCGCCGACGACGACCGCGACGATCCCGTGCTGGTGCCGCTGGGCGATCGCGTCGGTCCCGACGGCACGCCGGCGTCGGTGCCGGTGCGCGCGCAGGACTGGTTCGTCGCCACCGCGTGGTGGACGGCGCACCTGGCGCGCGCCCTCGTGCGCTGGCAGGCCGACGCCGGCGGGCATGCGCCGCACCCCTTCGTCTACCTGATTCAGGACTTCGAGCCGGGGTTCTACCCCTGGTCCTCGCGCTACGCGCTGGCCGAGCAGACCTACCGCTTCGACGAGCCGGTGATCGCCGTGTTCAACGCCGGCAGCCTGCGGACGTTCTTCGAAGGCCGTGGCCTGAGCTTCGCGGCGCAGTACGGATTCGAGCCGACCCTGCACCCCGAGCTGCGTCGGCGGCTTCCCGACCCGAATGATCCGGCTGCCCGTGTTCGGCGCATCCTCGTCTACGGCCGGCCCGGCGTGCCGCGCAATGCGTTCGCGCTGCTCGTGCGCGGGCTGCGCCACTGGGCGGCGACGGATCCCCGTGCGGGCGCATGGGAGGTGGTGTCGCTGGGCGAGGCGCACCCGGATGTCCCGCTGGGCGGGCCCGGCCCGGTGATCCTGCGCTCCGAAGGCAAGGTGTCGCTGGATCGGTACGCCACGCTGATGCGCGCGTCGGCGATCGGCGTGTCGCTGATGCTGTCGCCGCATCCCAGCTATCCGCCCCTCGAGATGGCGGCCTTCGGGATGCGCACGCTGACCAACCGCTTCGAGGGCAAGTCGCTGGCGGCCGTGCACCCCAATCTCATCGAACTCGATGCGCTGTCGCCCGAAGCGCTCGCGCGCCAGTTGTCCGACCTGACCGCCCGGTTCGATGCCGATGCGGACGCATGCTGGTCCCTGGCGCCCGGCCGGTTCGGCGAACCGTCCGACCCGTTCCTGTTCGCCGAACACCTGGTCGGCGCATGGCTGGGTGGACGCGCGGGCGGCCCGCCCGCGTCCTCGTCCGGGCGCGGCGACCCGTCCGGCGACCCGCCCGCGCCCGCGTCGCCATCGTCGTCGACGGCGTTGCCGCCGTCGCCGTCGCCGGGGGGCGGGTGCTGAAGGTCTGCGCCGTCGTCGTCACCTGGCGGCCCGATCTGGCCCTGCTGGACGAGGCGCTGGCGGCCCTGCGGCCGCAGGTGGCCGCAGTGCTGGTGATCGACAACGCCTCACCGGAGTGCGCGGAGATCGCTGCGCGCGTTGCGCATGCCGGCGGCCGGTTCCATGGCATGCGCCGCAACGTCGGCCTGGCCCGCGCCCAGAATCTCGGCGCCCGATGGGCCTGGGCGGCAGGCATGGACGCCATCCTGCTGATGGATCAGGACAGCGTGGCCGCGCCCGACATGGTCGCGCTGCTGGCCGCGCCGCACCTGCGGTCGGCCGTCTCGGCCGACGCCGCGCAGCCCGACGCTGCGGATGCCTCCCGTTCCGGCCTTGCCCTCCTCCCCGGCACCGGAGCCCCCCTCGTCTGCACCGCGCCCCTGCCCGTGGACGCCCGCACGGGGATGCCGATGCGCCTGATCCGTACCGCCGCTCCGGCAGGTCAGGACGACGACCTGGTGCCGTGCGCGTTCGTGATCGCCTCCGGCATGCTGATCCCGCGGGCGGCCTGGCGCTGCATCGGCCCGATGTGCGACGCGCTGTTCATCGACCATGTCGATACCGAGTGGTGCCTGCGTGCCCGCGCCGCGGGTGGCGCACTGGCCGCGGTGCCGGCCGCGCGGCTGATGCATCGGCTGGGCACCGACGGGCGTCGGGTCTGGCTCGGGCGCTGGCGCTACTTTCCGCATCACAGCCCGATGCGCCACTATTACATGGTGCGGAACTCGCTCGCGCTGCGGCGTCTGCCCCACGTCCGCGCCGGCATGGCCCGCTGGCTGGCTTGGCGGGCCGCCCTGCTGGTGCTGGTCTCGCTGGTCGTCCTCCCCGAACGCCGTCGCCGCTGGCGCGCCGTGCGGGCCGCGATCGCCGACGCCCGCGCCGGCCGCGGCGGACCCGCGCCCCGAGCCTGGTGACACGGACTGTTGCGCGCCGTGCACATCCCCCGCGCAGGCCGGGGAACCCCAGAATCGGGGGAAATCCCCCAGATGGGGATGGGGGTGGGACTAATACTTTCGAAGTAGAGCGCAAAAACTCCCGTATCTGATTGTTTTGATTGGAGTTTTCGACGTTTTGGCTGGAGCGGCCCCCGATGCACCCCGGATCCCCCGTCCGGACCCGCAGAATCCAGCGCCCGTGCGGGCTTCCGGGCCGCCCGGGTGTAAGCCCAATGCGTTTGGCACTGGCTTTCTGATTCGCGTACATTCACGCTTGCAAAAAGGCAGAAGTGCGCATTCCAAAAAGGAATTTCGACACTTTTTTGGTGTGCGTCGCGCCTCAGGCCGGTTCCGGCCAGGGGCCTTCGAGGTCCAACTTGCACAACGGTTTGACACCCTAAGAGGAACCACATGGCACTTTCTTATACTGATGTGAAGGGCGCGCTGGATGCTGCCGCTGCAGCCACCGGCGGCAAGTTCGTCGCGTTCGACGCGTCGTACTACATCTCCACGTACTCGAGCGTGACGAACGTCCCGAACCCGCTCAGCGGCTTCTCCGGCGACCCGCTCCAGCACTACGTGGAGCACGGCGCGGCACAGGGCTTCAAGCCGAACGCCTGGTTCGACCCGACGTTCTACCGCGCCCAGTACCCGGACACGCAAGGTCTGGCGCAAGCCGACCTGCTCGTCCACTACGCCAAGTTCGGCGTGAACGAGGGCCGTGCCCCGACCGCCTCGCTGGTCAACTTCAACGGCGCCCGCTACCTCGCCGAGAACGCCGACGTCGTTCCGTACGTCACGGCCAATCTCGCCGACTTCGGCGGCAGCATGAGCAACGGCGCGCTCGCCCACTACCTGAAGTTCGGTGCCGGCGAATCCCGTCTGGCCTATGACCTGGGCGGCAACAAGATCCCGTTCTCGATGGCTCCGGCCTCGATGAACATCGCCGGCGTCGCCGACGACGGCGTGACCACGGTCAACCTGAACACCAACGACGGCGCCACCCTGCTGACGGGTTCGGCCGCGGTCGTGAACGGCGCGGGCGCCCCGATCCTGCGCCTGGTCGGCGACGCGGACATCCGCATCGACATGACCAACACCGCCAACCAGGTCCGCGGCATCGACCTGAACGGCGACGGCACGATCGCCACCAACGGCGTGGAGAACAACATCTCCGCCGCGGGCGTGGCCACGTTCCGCAACTTCACCATCCTGGACGCGTACGCGCGCAACCCGCTGAACACCGGCGACCGTGCGAACAACTTCACCGGTGACATCAACTACGACGGCGTCGGTTACGACGGCGACGGCACGTCCACCGACGGCAACATCGTGCTGGGCGGCCTGGGCGCCGACAACCTGCTGGCCGGCATCGGCAACGACTTCCTGGCGGGTGGCGGCGTCGCCGGCATGATCGCCGGTCTGCCGACCTCGGGTGACCGCTACTACGAAGCGGGTGACGTCGCGATCGCCGACTTCCTGTCGGGTGGCCGCAACGCCGACTTCTTCTTCGGCGAATTCGCTTCGCTGGACAACACCGACGGCGTCGTGAACTTCTACGACGGCGGCACCACCGCCGACGACACCTCCGCCGGCAACGGTCAGTCGTCGCAAGACAGCGACTGGCTGCTGGTCGAGATCGGTGACGACGAGGAGTATGGCGAGATCGCCCTGCGCGGCAACCTGGTCGGCTCCCTGTCGTCGGAAGACGCGGTCCAGGGCCCGCAGGAATACAACTTCGAAGACACCGTCCAGTGGTTCGCCGGTGACGGCTACGTCGCCCTGGGCGACGGCAAGCGCCTGCGCGGCATCCTCGACGACGTCGAGAACGTCGATGCGTCGGGCAACCTGTACGGCTTCCTCGACGGCTACGACGTCGAACTGGGCGGTCGCCGCCTCGATTCGCGCGACGCCTCGGGCGCCGTCAACTACGGTCTGGGCTCGTCGGGCCAGCTGCGCATCTTCGGTAGCGAAGAGTCGAACAAGCTGATCGGCGGCTACGACAACGACTTCATCTCCGGCGGCGAGGGCAACGACCTGCTGTTCGGCGGCAACATGCAGTTCTTCAAGGAGACTGTTGCCGGCGGCGTCACCAACGCCAACCTCGCGGGCATCTGGAACGACGGCCGCGACGAATTGGTCGGCGGTTCGGGCTCGGACGACATCGTCTTCGAAACCGACGGTGGCATCTACGAAGGCGCGAACACCTACAACGCCGACGACTCCGAAGTCGACACGCTGTGGCTGACCAAGTACACGTTCGGCACGCGCACCGCGTCCGACGTGACGGCCGACGGCACGGTCCGCATGGACCTCGCCGCGGGTAAAGACGGCGGCCTGGCCAATGCAGCCGGCTACGGCGGCGCCGACGCCAACGCTGCGACGGGTCGTTACACGGCCGACCAGACGAACTACAAGGCCGGCTACGCGCGTACGCAAGTCCAGGACTTCGAGAACGTCATCGCGACGGGCCTCGGCGCGATCGACTACAAGGCCGCCGGTGCGAACAGCCCCGAGCTGAACTTCGACAACCAGCAGAACTTCTTCGCGATCAGCGCGGACCTGGATCTGCGTGGCACGAGCGGCGCCAACACCCTGTACGCGGCAGCCGGTGACGACGTCATCGAAGGCCGTCAGGGCAACGACAAGCTGTCGGGCGGCCCGGGCAACGACGACTTCTACTTCTCGCTGGGCTTCTCCGGCGACGGTGGCGAGTACGGCGGCAGCTACGGCACCGACGGTGACGGCGTGGACGTCATCCATCGCCAGGTCGACGCCAACGGCGACAACCTCTGGGACGGCACCTTCGGCCAGGACTTCGGTCTGGACGAGTCGTCGTCGGTCAATGCGTCGTACCTGACGGTCGACTTCCGCTCCACCAACTTCTCCGATCCGAACGTCGTCCTGACCTCGTTCTCGCTGAAGATCGGTGGTGTGGTGTTCGCGGTCACCGACACGGCTGCGCTGGCCAACGTCAACAACGCCGCCCAACTCGCCGCGCTGGTGAACACCGCCTACAACGCGAAAGACGCGAACGTCACGGTGACGTCGAGCGGCAACACGCTGCTGGTGACGGACGCCTCCGGTCGCGACATCTCCGACACGGTGCCCGAGGGCTACCTGGTCAGCTTCGCGTTCGGTAACGCCGGCGCCGAGTCGTTCGCCGCGTTCACGAACGTGCCGCCGACGATCTCGCAAGACCGCATCATCTTCAAGGCCTACGAAGACCGTCTGGACAACGAAGGCGTGGACGACGATGCCATCCTGGGCAGCTCGATCTCGCTGGGTTCGGACAACTACGCGCAGGACCTGGTCGTCGACTTCAACACCGACGGCACGCGCATCGCCGAAGACCAGGCATACACGATCAACTTCTCCAACCTGACTACTCAGGACCTGGTGACGGTGAGCGTGAACAACGTGGTCTACGAACTGCGTGTGGGTCTGGACATCAACGGCACGCTGATCGCCAACGAGAACTCGCCGACGGCCCAAGCCACGATCCAGGCGAACTTCCTCGCCCGCTTCGCGAACTACATCAACACGTTCCTGGACGACGACACCGCCGCTGGCGCGGTGAACGCTTCGGCCACGGCCACGTCGATCACGCTGACCCAGCGCGACTACAACGTCGAAGAGACGGTGTTCATGCGCACCCCGGTCGTCAACGTCGCCGACAACTCGTCGGGCGGCGAGCGTGCCTCGGCCTCGGTGGTCAACGTGTCGTCGAGCGAAGTGCACCTGCTGAACTTCGACGGCCGTGACAACAACCTGAACGAAGCCAACGTCCTGTTCTGGGGTCAGGAAGCCATCCAGCGCGCCAACCTCGAGACCTCGGCCAACGCCGGCGGCGCTCTGGCGGGCACGGACGCGGTCGTGATCGACGTCCTGGGCAACATCGCCGGCATCACGCGCAACACGGCGACCCAGTTCAACGACAACTTCGCGGTGCATGGCGACGACCTGCTGATCGGTGGCAACGGCAACGACCAGATCACCGGCGGCACGGGCGACGACCGCTTCCACGGTTCGCGTGGCACGGACACCATCGACGGCGGCAAGGATCTGTATCTCGTGACCCTGGTCGGCCAGACCGAGGGCACCGTGATGCAGCTGAACGACTACGAAGCGCAGCAGCAGGATGCGCGCCTCGACGTCCTCAGCGTCACCAAGATCCGCCAGACGCAGGATGGTTCCAACCTGATCCACAGCGTGCTGAGCTCCGGCCAGCTGGGCTACGGCGCTCCGGAAGACAACTTCCAGGACACGCTGATCTACGCACAGCGTGACTTCGGCACGGTGGGCGCGGGTGGCGCGCGCTTCACGATCACGCTCGACGCGAACGTGAACCAGCCCAACGGTGGTGCCGGCACGGTCACCGTCCGTGAGAACAACGTCGTGACCGGCACGGCGGCCTTCACCAACATGGAGCAGATCCGCACCGTTTCGGGCGACGGCACGTACGCCGGCCAGGGGCGTGACACGCTGGACATCGTGGCCCTGTCCACGGCGACCGGCGGCCTCACCTACCATCTGAACAACGATGGATCGGCGGGCGACGTCATCATCAACGACACCGACAACAACGCGACCAACGGCCTCACGCCGCGGGTGTACGCGACCGTCGACGGCGTCGAGGACGTGCTGCTGGGCCTGGGCAAGGACACGGTCATCATCGACGAGACCGAGTCGGCCAAGGACAACTTCATCTCCGGCAACCCGACCAGCGTCCCCGAGTCGGACGACACGGTGGTGTACGACTACACCGGGTTCGACGTCGACCAGAAGCCCGTCTTCACGGTCACGATCGAGTCGGCCGCCAACACCGACACCGTGATGAACACGGGCGGTCGTGTCGGTCTGGTGCAGGCCACCGACACGCTGTTCAGCATCGAGACGATCAACCTGGCAGACGGCCCGCAGGGTCTGCAGGAATCCGACGTGCTGAACACGGCGAACGTCTCCAACGCCACCATCAACTACAACAACGGCCAGGTCCTCGCGAACGGCTCGGTGCTGATGTCGACGGTGGTGGGTGCTTCGCAGCTCGAGAATCTGCAAGCCGGTGCGGGCAACGACACCGCGATCCTCAGTGACGCGATGACGAACGCCCGTGAAGACTGGACCGATGGTGACATCGAGCAGGATCTGCAGTTCGATACGTTCCTGAACTACGACTTCGTCAACGACGGCGCGCTCACCAACCGCCTGTCGGTGGCCGAGCTGCGTGCGATCGGCGTGAACGGCGCGCTGGACTACGACGTCAACAGCATCCCTGAGTCGTACAACATCGAGCAGTTCAACTTCTACATGGGCGCCGGCGGCGACACCGTCGACTACAGCAACGAAGCCGGTGCTGTGGTGGCCGTGGTCAACTTCCTGGCAGACGACGACGCCGCGGGCAACCCGCAGCACGTGCTGGTCAGCCACGACAACGACCTGGACTTCACGGACGACAACGACCGTGTCGACCAGCTGTGGAGCACCGAGAACATCGT
>JAKOZZ010000383.1 GCA_029779755.1 Pseudomonadota bacterium | reverse complement strand
ACCGAGAACAACATGCAGTACAGCCGGCCGACGAAGGACACGGACCGCATCAGCTACAAACTGAACGCGCGCGAGTCGAACGCGATCAAGCACATCGTGCCGATGGGCGACCTGCTGATGCTCACGGCCGGCGGTGAATGGCGCATCGATTCGCAGAATACCGATGTGCTGACGCCGAACAGTGTCGCTCCGCGTGCGCAGTCCTATGTCGGCGCGTCCAACGTCCAGCCGGTGTCGACGAAGATCGCCACGCTGTACGCGCAAGACCGCGGCGGCAGGGTGATGTCGATCGAGTACGACGACACACGCAACGGCTACGTGCCGGTCGACAAGAGCGTGATGGCGCCGCACCTCTTCGACTATGACTACACCGTCGTGGACCTGGGGTTCTCGCGCGCACCGGTGCCCGTGCTGTGGGCGGTGCGCGACGACGGCGTGCTGCTCGGGATGACCTATCTTCCCGAGCATGACATCTACGCCTGGCACCAGCACACAACGGATGGCCTTTTCGAATCCGTCGCGGTGGCGCCGCGCGGCATCGACGACGATGCCTACTTCATCGTGAAGCGCACGATCAACGGGCAGCCCGTTCGCTACATCGAACGGCTCACGCCGCGCCGATTCACTACCGTCGACGAGGGGTTCTTCGTCGACGCCGGGCTCACGTACTCGGGCCCCGCGGCCGACACGATCAGCGGGCTGTGGCATCTGGTCGGTGAAGAGGTGTCCATCCTCGCCGACGGGGGCGTACACCCGACACGCACGGTGGCGGCCGACGGCACGATCACGCTGGACTACGAAGCCGAGCTCGTGCACATCGGCCTGCCCTACACGGCCGACCTGCAGACGCTGCCGCTCGCGATGGAAACGGAAGCGGCGTTTCAGGGCACGCGCAAGAACGTGAGCAAGGTGTACGTCCGGCTTTCCCGCAGCTCCGGGGTCTTCGCCGGCCCGTCGGCGGACACGCTGGTTGAACTCAAGCAACGCGGCGACGAACCGATGGGCGACCCGCCCGCGCTGCTGAGTGGCATCTACGAAATCCCGATCCGCGGGTCGTGGAGCGACGAGGGCCAGGTGTGGCTGCGCCAAGCGAACCCGCTCCCGCTCATGGTGTCGGCGATCGTGCTGGAGGTGGTCAGCGGTGGCTAAGATCAGACTGGCCGAGCATGCGGACGTGGAGGCCGTCGTCGAGCTGGGTGCGATGCTGCACGCGGAGAGTCCGACGTACCGCCCGTATACCTACAGCCGGCAGAAGGCCCGAGCGGTCGCGCGGTCCTGCATCGGTTCGCTGCTCGCCCCGCCGGCGGACAGCGTGCTGTTCGTGGCAGACGAGGGTGGGGAGGTCATCGGCATGCTGGGCGGCTATCTCACCGAGGGGCTTTTTGTCGACGGCATGCTCATCGCGTCCGACTACACGTTCTTCGTACGCCCAGACCGGCGGGGTACAATGGCCGCTCCGCGGTTGCTGATCGCGTTCGAGCAGTGGGCGAAGGGCATGGGCGCCACGCACATCTATCCGAGCGTGAGCACACGGATCGATGACGAGCGCATCGTCGCCTTCTACGCGGCGATGGGCTACCAGCACACCGGGCACAACTTGGCGAAAAGGATCGGATGATGGGTGCAGAAGCACTTTTCGGGGCGCAGGTACTCGGGAGCGTGATGGGCGCCGGCGGCGCGTACAGCTCCGCCGCGGGTGCCAAAGCCGGCTACAAGGCCCAGGCCGCGATCGCGCGCAACAACGCGAAGTACATGGAGTGGGAGGCGCAGGACGCGCTGGCGCGAGGGCAGCGGGCGGAGCAGCGCGTGCGCGCCAACACGACTGCGCTCAAGTCCCGGCAGCAGGCCATGCTCGCCGCGCGGGGGCTCGACGCCGGGTACGGGAGCGCGCTTTCCATCCTGACGGATACGGACTTCATGGGCGAGATGGACGCCCTGACGGAGCGCGGCAACGCGGCGCGGGAGGCCTGGGCGAAGCGCGAGCAGGCCCGCGGCGCACTGGCCGATGCGGCGAACCTGCGGCAGGCCGCGAGCGAGATCAGCCCGTTCCGCGCCGCGGCGACCTCGCTGATCACCAGCGCACCGGCGGTCGCGTCGTCGTGGTCCGGCACGAAATGGGCTGGCGAGACGAAGACGACCTCGTGGAATCCGTACTCGCCGATCGGCAACGACAGGTGGTAAGACATGGCTGAAATCCCGCTCTACGATCGCAACGTCGCTTCTCCGAACGCCCTGCCGGGTGTGCGGCAATCTTCCGTCGCCTCGCCGGGGCTGCTCGCGCGTCCGGGCGCCGAGGTGCAGGAGACCGGCCAGGCCATCCAGCGCTCGGCTGCCGTGTTTCAGCGTCTGCAGCAGGAAGAGCAGGAGAAAGAAGACCTCGATCGTGTGATGACGGCCGAGGCCGGCGTGCTGTCGGAATTCAGCGAGTATCGCAACTCTGTGCGCGAGACGCGCCGCGGGGTGAACGCGGCCAACCTCGGCAAGGACACCGCGGAGTGGTGGAACAAGAAGCTGGGCGAGTACACGCCGACGATGTCCGACCAGCAGCGCGCGGCATTCCAGCAGCGACTGCAGCGCGTGCGCTTGTCGGCCGTCGAGAACATGGCCGACTTCGAAGCCGGCGAGTTGCGAACGCAGCGCGAGTTGTCGCGCACCGCGGCGACGGCCGCCGCGATTACGGACGCCGTAGGCTACGTCGGGACCGCGCAGCAGGCCGGCATGATCAACGACGCCAAGGGGCGCATCCTGGGTGCGCTGCGCGCCGCCGCTGCGACGGAGGGGTGGAACACCGAATATGAGGGCCTGAAGACTCAGGAAGCGCTGCACAACCTGCACGCGCAGGTGATTCAGCGCATGGCGGCCGAGGAGGGCGGGGCGGAGAAGGTCGCGGCGTACTTCGAGGCGAACAAGGGCGAGATGGACCCGGCCAAGTCCGACAAGCTGTACGAACTGACCGCGCAGGCAAAGGTGCGCGACAAGGC
>JAKOZZ010000371.1 GCA_029779755.1 Pseudomonadota bacterium | reverse complement strand
GACAGCGACGGGCTCGGTGCGATCTCGACGATCTTCTGGTGGCGACGCTGCACGCTGCAGTCCCGCTCGCCGAGCGCGACGACCGTGCGTCCGTCCCCGACGATCTGCACCTCGATGTGGCGCGCATGCCGGATCAGCGCTTCCACGTAGACCTCGTCGCGCCCGAACGCGGCACGTGCCTCCGAGCGGCACCGCGCATAGGCGTCGGCGAGCTGGTCCGGATGCTCGACGCGCCGCATGCCGCGACCGCCGCCGCCGGCAACCGCCTTGATCATCACGGCCGCCCCTTCCCCCAGACCGTCCATGAACGCACGCGCCTCGTCGAGCGTGACGGGGCCCGCCGTGCCGGCGGCGACCGGCACGTCGTGTGCACGGGCCACGTCACGCGCGCGCACCTTGTCGCCGAACAGGTCCAGCACCTCGGGCGACGGGCCGATGAAGACCAGCCCCGCCTGTGCGCAGCGGCGGGCGAAGTCGGCGTTCTCGCTGAGGAAGCCGTAGCCCGGATGAACGGCACGGCACGCGTGCTCGCGGGCCGCCGCGAGGATGCGGTCGATGTCGAGGTAGGCGGCGGCGCCCGCCAGGCCGAGCGGATGGTCGGCATCCGCCACCCGGCGATGCAGGGCGTGCGCGTCGTCGTCGGAGAACACAGCGACGCTGCGCAGGCCGAGTTCGGTTGCGGCACGGGCGATGCGCACGGCGATCTCGCCGCGGTTGGCGATCAGGATCGTATCGATCGGTTCAGACATGGGGTTCCGTCGGGGTTCGGAGGAAGGACTCGGAGAGAGGACTCGGGGCGCCGCGCACGCGGGTCGACGCGCAGACGGGTCAGGGCCGGGTGCCCTTGCGCACCAGCGACACCAGCGCGGCCTTCGCCGTCGGGATGTCGATCGCGCCGGGGTCGATCAGCCATTGCGAGATGAGGCCGCGCACCGCGCCGAGCAGCACCGTGGCGCAGGTCTGCACGTCGATGCCGGCATCGATCTCGCCGGCCGCCCGCGCTTCGGTCAGGTGCTGAGCGAAGCCTTCGCGGTACCCGCGGGCGAGATCCGCGACGCGCGCGTGCAGCTCGGGCGCGACCGTCAGCGATTCCATGGTGAGCAGGTACAGGGTGCGCACGCCTTCGGCCCCGCGCAGCGCACCCGTCAGATGCGCTTCGATCCGCGCTTCGACCGCGGCCAGGCCGGTGCGGTGGCCGAGGTCGGCGGCGAGCTGGGCCTGGAAGGCCTCCTCGGTGCGCGCGACCAGCTCGAGCAGCAGGGCCTGCTTGCTGCCGTAACGCTCGCTCGGCAGCCCCCGGCTGTAGCCGGCCGCAAGGCCGATCTCGGCCAGCGTCGTGCCGGCCGAGCCCTTGCGGGCAATGAGCCGGCGTGCGCTGGCCAGGATGCGGCGGTCGGACTCGGCGCGACGGTCTTCCTGGGAGCGGCGCACCGTCCCCGGCCCGCGCGCACCGGCCGGCGCGTTTACTTGTTGGTCAACCATTTAGTTAGATTAGTGCATTCTTGCCGCGCCAACAAGCGCTGCACGCGAGGAGCCCATGCCCGTCCCCCACCCGATGCCGGCCGTCCGCCGGCGCTGCGCGCCGTGAGACACGACGCCTGGCGGCACGATGCCGCGTCCTATCCGCTGCGCGGTGAGATCCTGCCGCGCTACACCGACGTCGACGTCTGGCAGCACCTGAACAACACGGCGCTGATCACGATGCACGGCGAGGCCGTGCAGCAGGCGCTGCGCAGCGTCTTCGGCGACGCGGCGTGGCGCACCACCCGGCCCGCGCTGGCCTGCGTCGAGAACGCGACCGACTTCCTGGCCGAAGCCCACTATCCCGCGCCCCTGACCTGGGGTGCGCGTGTGCTCGGGGTGGACGCCACGGGCCTGCGGGTGGCCACCGCACTGTTCCAGCACGGCCAGTGCGTCGGCCTGCACGGCAGCACCCTGGCCTGGTGGACGGACGGGCACGCGGCGGGGCCGGGTGCGGAACCGGCCGCGGCGCTGCGGGCCGCCCAGGTGCCCGGCGCCGACACGCTGCCGTCGTCCGCCCCCCGCGACGCGGCACCGCGTTCCGAAGGGGATGCGGGGGGAGGTGCGGGTGCGGGTCCTGCGCGTGCCGGCCCCCAGGCGGCCCCCGCCCCCGACCTCGCGCAGTATCCCTGGCGTCCGACCTTCGGACTGCGCTTCGGCGACAGCGACGCGCACCGCCTGATCAGCGACACCTGCCTGGCCCGCGCCGCCGAGCAGATGCGGGTCGAGTTCCTGCACCAGGTGTTCGACGGACGGCAGCAGCTGCTCGGCGGCATGCTGGTCGCCCACGTGTAGCTGCGCTGGCTGCGCCGCGGTGCGTCCGCCGCGCAGTGGCAGCTCGGCAGCGGCGTGGCGCACGTGGGCGACCGCTCGCTCGCCATGCGCGGCGCGATGTTCCAGGACGGGCAGTGCGTGGCCCACTGCGAATCGGTGATGGTCGCGATCGACCGCACGACCCGCCGCAGCGCACGCCTGAGCGACGAGGCCCGTGCGGTGCTGGAACCGTACCGGATGCACGGCGTGCCCGCATCGGAACGCCGCTGACCGATCGTCGCGCCCGGTGCGGCCCATGTGCGGCGCACCGCGGCAGGCGGCAAGCGCGCGCGGGCGCGGCGCGCCCGCAGGCTCAGACGTCGAGCACGATCTTGCCGAAATGCCGGCCCGACGCCTGATGCCGGAACGCGTCGGCGATGCCTTCCAGCGGGAAGTGCCGGTCGATCACCGGCTGCACGCCGTTCGCCTCGATCGCCCGCAGCATGTCGAGCTGGTGCCGGCAACTGCCCACGGTGATGCCCTGCAGCCGGATGTTCTTGGACATCAGCGTCGCCGTGCTCACCGGTCCCTGCACGCCGGTCAGCACGCCGATCATCGAGATGTGCCCGCCGACCCGGCACGCGTGGATCGACTGCACCAGCGTCTCCGAGCCGCCCACTTCCACCACGTGGTCGGCGCCTTCACCGTGGGTGATGTCGGCGACCGCCCGGGCCCACTTGGGCTGCGCACGGTAGTTGATCACGTGGTCCGCGCCCAGCAGCCGCAGCCGCTCGAGCTTCTCGTCGGACGACGACGTGGCGATCACGGTGGCGCCGGCGGCCTTGGCGAACTGCAGCGCAAACAGCGACACGCCCCCCGTGCCCTGCACCACGACCACCTCGCCCGCCTGCAGCCGCCCCTCGACCATCAGCGCCCGCCAGGCCGTCAGGGCCGCGCAGGGCAGCGTGGCCGACTGGGCGTGCGTGTAGTCCGCCGGCTGACGCGTCAGCCAGAAGGCGGGCACGGTCACGTATTCGCTCGCGTAGCCGTCGACGTGATCGCCCGGCACGCCCACCCGCCGCGGCTGCGACGGACCGCCGTCCTGCCACTTCGGAAAGAACAGGCTCAGCACGCGATCGCCGACGGCCAGCGGCGCCTGCATCGCCGGCGTCTCGACCGCAGGACCGACCTCGACCACCTCTCCCGCGCCGTCGGACATCGGCACCCGCCCGTCCGCCGTGGGGATGCCCCCGGTGACGACGACGTAGTCGTGGTAGTTCAGCGAACTCGCGAACACGCGCATCAGCACCTCGCCGGGCCCGGGCGGGCGCGGTTCGGCGGAGACGACGTGCAACTGGTCCAGGTGTGCGGGCTTGCCCAGGCGGATCTGCTTCATGGTGGTGTCCTCGGAGGTCGGGCGGTGCGCGGGCGGCGGCGTCGTGCATCGACGCCCCGCCACGCGCCCGCGGGATGCCGAAGCATAGGGCACGACGCGCCCGCGCACGCACAATGCCGCATGGACGACCACGACGCGACCGCACCCGGCACACCATGACCCCCTTGCGCTACCTCGCCGGCTATCCGCAGCCGCTGCTCGATCAGGTGACGGCCCTGCTGGCCGACGGACACCTGCGCGCGCACATCGAACGCCGCCATCCCGAGCCACACACGGTGCGCAACGACCAGGCGCTGGGCGCCTACGTGGCCGAACTCAAGGCGCGGCACATGAAGAGCGCCCCGCCCCTGGCCAAGGTGGCGTACGACAACCGGCTGCACGTGGTGCACCAGGCGCTCGGCACGCACACCGCGGTGTCGCGCGTGCAGGGGTCGCAGCTCAAGGCGAAGCGGGAGATCCGGATCGCCAGCGTGTTCAAGGACGCACCGGCGGACTTCCTGCGGATGATCGTGGTGCACGAACTGGCGCACCTGCGCGAGCGCGCGCACGACAAGGCGTTCTACGCGTTGTGCCGCCACATGGCGCCCGACTACCACGCGCTGGAGTTCGACACCCGGGTGTGGCTGACGGCGCTGGAACTGGA
>JAKOZZ010000369.1 GCA_029779755.1 Pseudomonadota bacterium | reverse complement strand
GTGGTCGGCGCGGTCGTCGGCATCCTGATGATGGTGTTCGCACGGCATGCGCGCGAAGTGCCGATTCCGTTCGGGCCGTACCTGGCCGGCGCCGGGCTGCTGTCGCTGTACTTCGCCGGCCCGCTGTCCGGGCTGATCGGGCTGGGCTGATCGGGCTGGGCTGATCGGGCTGGGCTGATCGGGCTGGGCTGATCGGGCTGGGTCGATCGGATTCGGGCGGATCGCTCCGGTCGGACCGGTCTGCTATCGTCACCCCATGAACCTGAACGCATCCCGTCCCGCGCTGCTGATCGGACTCACCGGCGGCATCGGCAGCGGCAAGACCACCGTCGCCAACCGCTTCGGCGCACTCGGCGTCCCGCTGATCGACACCGACCTGATCGCCCACCAGCTGACCGGCCCGGGCGGCCCGGCAATGCCCGCGATCGAAGCCGAGTTCGGTCCCTCGGTCATCGCCGCCGACGGGCGGCTCGACCGCGACGCGATGCGGGCGCTGGCGTTCGGCGACCCCGGCGCGCGCAAGCGCCTCGAGGCGATCCTGCATCCGATGATCCGCGTCGAGACGGACCGGCAGGTCGCGGCCGCCGCGTCGTCGCCCTACGCGATCGTGGTGATCCCATTGCTGGTCGAATCGAAAGGCCCGAAGCGCTTCGACCGGATCGTCGTCGTCGACTGCCCGGTCGACACGCAGATCGAGCGTGTGATGAAGCGCAACGGGCTGCCGCGTGCGCAGGTCGAGGCCATTCTCGCGGTGCAGGCGACGCGCGCGCAGCGCCTCGCCGCCGCCGACGACGTCGTCGACAACGGCGGGGAGCCCGGCGCGCTGCAGGCGCAGGTCGAGGCGCTGCATCGGCGGTACCTCGCGTTTGTCAAGGATGGCGCTTTGCTTCAGAATCCGCCCCGGGAACGCGACTCGCAAACCTGACGCAGGATCCCTCGGTTGATCCTTTACGAATACCCGCTGAACGAACGTATTCGAACGCTGCTGCGTCTCGAAGACCTCTTCACGCGTCTCGACTACTTCATCCCGCGCGAACACCCGCTCGAGCACCACGTGGCGCTGACCACGCTGTTCGACATCCTCGACGTCGCGGCGCGCGCCGACCTGAAGTCCGACCTGCTGCAGGAACTCGATCGCCAGCGCCAGACGCTCACGCAGTATCGGAACAATCCGGCAGTGGCACTCGCCACGCTCGACCAGATCCTGCAGCGCATCGACAACGCCTGGACGGCGCTCAACGCCACCACCGGCAAGACCGGCCAGCACCTGCGCGACAACGAGTGGCTGATGAGCATCCGCAGCCGCGCGATCATCGCCGGCGGCGCCTGCGAATTCGACCTGCCGTCGTACCACGCGTGGCAGCACCGCCCGCCCGAGGTGCGGATGCGTGACATCTCGGTCTGGGCGGCCCCGTTCCGGCCGCTGTACGAGAGCCTCACCATCGTGCTGTCGCTGCTGCGCGAGAGCGCACAGCGCCACGTGCTCTGCGCGCAGCAGGGCAGCTTCCAGCAGTCGCTGGGCGGCAAGACCTACCAGATGGTGCAGGTGCGGCTCGACCCGGCGCTCGGCGCGATCCCCGAGATCAGCGCGAACAAGCACATGCTCTGGATCCGGTTCACCAGCCAGGACGGCGATCTGCGTCCCCGCCCGTTCGACCGCGCGGTCGACTTCGAGCTCGGGCTGTGCGTGCTGTGACGGGGCGGGACCGGGACATGGCGGGGATCAAGGTCGACTGCCCGAAGTGCGGCACGCGCACCGAGTTCAGCGCCGCGAACCCGTGGCGCCCGTTCTGCTCGGCGCGCTGCAAGACGAACGACCTGGGCGCCTGGGCGAGCGACAGCTACGTGATCGCGGGCGCGCCGCTCGAGGACGCAAGCTCCGACGCCGAACCGCCGCCGGCCGCCCGGCCTGCGGGCCGGCCAAGCTGATCCGCGCGAGCGGATCCGTCCGCGCGGAACCGTCCGGGCCGATCGGTCTGCGCAGGCCCCGCGGTGCGCCGCGGCGCCGGTCTCCGGCATCCGCCCGTCCCACGCCTTCGGCCCTTCACTCCGCCTGCCAGAACTCCGCGCCGGGCACGATGCCGTGCGCGCCGGACGCGATCGCCTCCTGCACCGGCATGCCGATCACGTAGGTGGGCTGGCGCAGGGTGCCGGCTGCGCGCGACAGCAGCGCGGCGTCGACCACCGCCAGATCGACGCCGAGCCGATGCGCGGCCTCGAGATCACCGCGGTCGCGGCACGCGGCGGCCACCAGCCGGCAGGGCGGCCGCACGCCGCCCCGATGCAGATCGTCGCCCGACAGCAGGGTGCCCTGCGCCGCGCGGGCGAACGAAGGGGCGTGGCCGGGACCGACGAGCAGCGGCACCCCGGCCTGCCGGCACGCCGGAAGCACCCGCGCGAACAGGTGCTCGAACCGCGCGGGCGCGAGGGCGGGCTCGTGCAGCACCAGGAGGCGCAGCCGGCGGGTGCGCAGCCGGTGCTCGAGGGCGGCGACGAACGCATCGTCACCGATCAGCCCGGCGACCGACACCGCACACTCCGGCGGCAGGCGCAGCCAGCCCGGCACCGGCACGGTGGCCGGGAGCAGGGGCGCACGGTCGAAGCGGTCGACGTCGACCCAGGCGAAGGACTGGCCCTCGCGCGACTGCGGCGAACCCGAGTAGTCGAAGACGCGGCGGAAGTACAGGCGCACGTGCGCATGCGGATAGACGAACTCGCGCGTGACCCACGCGCACGAGGCGTGCACCTCGAGACCGAGCTCCTCGTGCAGCTCGCGTGCGAGCGTCGCGGCGATCTCCTCGCCCGGCTCGCGCTTGCCGCCCGGGAACTCCCACCAGCCGGCGTACGGCTTGCCGGCCGGGCGCTGGCCGATCAGCACCTTGCCGTCGGCACGGATCACGACGCCGACGGCGACGTCGACGGGATCGGGGGGATACGACGCACCACCGGCCGGCGCGTCGGTCGACGTGCCGGTCGACGTCGCGGCAGCGGCCGACGTCGGCAGTCCGGTCGACGCCGGTGTGCTCAAGCGCGTGCCGCCGTGCGCGGCTTGCGCTTCGAGCGGCTGCGTCCCGCCCAGTCCTTGGCGAACTGCCAGGCGACACGCCCGGAGCGCGAACCGCGCTCCAGCGCAAAGCGCAGCGCGTCGCCCCGCGCCGCTTCGATCTCGCCCTCGGCGCAGCCGAAGTGCCCGAGCCAGTGCGCGACGATGGCCAGGTAGTCGTCCTGCCGGAACGGATAGAACGACACCCACAGGCCGAAGCGCTCGGACAGGGAGATCTTCTCCTCGACGCGTTCGCCCGGATGGATCTCGCCGTCCTCCTGGTGCTTGGCTTCGAGGTTCTCGGCCATGTACTCCGGCATCAGGTGGCGCCGGTTGGAGGTCGCGTAGATGAGCACGTTGTCCGACTGGGCGGCGACCGAGCCGTCGAGCGCCACCTTCAGCGCCTTGTAGCCGGCCTCGCCTTCCTCGAAGGACAGGTCGTCGCAGAACACGATGAAGCGCTCGGGCCGCCCGGCGACCAGGTCGACGATGTCGGGCAGGTCGACGAGATCGTCCTTGTCGACCTCGATCAGACGCAATCCCTTGGACGACCATGCGTTCAGGCAGGCCTTGATCAGCGAGGACTTGCCGGTGCCGCGCGACCCCGTGAGCAGCACGTTGTTGGCCGGCAGCCCCGCGACGAACTGCCGGGTGTTCTGCTCGATCGCCTTCTTCTGGTCGTCGATGTTCTTCAGGTCGTCGAGCCGGATGCTGGAGACGGTGCGCACCGGCTGCAGCGCCGCCTGCACACCGAACGCCGTCTGGCGCCGGCGCCAGCGATAGGCCACGCCCGCCTTCCAGTCGGGCTCGCCGATGGCGGGAAGGAACTGCTCGAGGCGCGCCAGCAGGGTCTCGGCACGGTGGATCAGGAGGTTCAGGTCGGACATCGTCAGGAGCGGTAGTCGGCGTTGATCGATACGTAGTCGTGCGACAGGTCGCAGGTCCATACCGTGGTGGCCGACGCGCCGCGGTTCAGCGCCACGCGGATCGTGATCTCGGCCTTCTGCATCACGCGCTGACCGTCCTCCTCGCGGTACTGCGGGTGGCGGCCGCCCGCGGTCGCGACGTGGACGTCGTCGAGGTAGAGGTCGAGCGCATCGACGTCGAGATCGTCGATGCCCGCGTAGCCGATCGCGCACAGGATGCGCCCGAGGTTGGGGTCGGAGGCGAAGAACGCCGTCTTGATCAGCGGCGAGTGCGCGATCGCGTACGCGACCGCGGCGGCCTCGTCGTCGGTGCGCGCGCCCTCGACGACGACGGAGATGAACTTGGTCGCCCCCTCCCCGTCGCGCACGATCGCCTGCGCCAGCGTGCGGGCCACGTCGACGATCATCGCCTTCAGTTCGGCCGCCCCCGGATCGCGCTCGCTTTCGATGCGCAGGCCCGACCGGCCGCTGGCGATCAGGATCAGCGAGTCGTTCGTGGACGTGTCGCCGTCGACGGTGATGCGGTTGAAGCTGGCGTCGGCCGCCTCGCGCACCCACTGGCGCACCAGCGGCAGCGCAACGGCCGCGTCGGTCGCGACGAAGCCCAGCATCGTCGCCATGTTGGGGCGGATCATGCCGGCCCCCTTGGAGATGCCGGTGACCCGCACGTCGGCCCCGTGCAGCGTCGCGCGCCGCGACACGGCCTTGGCGACGGTGTCGGTCGTCATGATGGCTTCGGCCGCCTGCGCCCAGTGGCCGGCATCGAGGTCGGCGACGGCCTCGGGCAGGCCGGCGCGCAGGCGATCCATGGGCAGCGGCTCGAGGATCACGCCCGTGGAGAACGGCAGCACCTGCCGCGCATCGCAGCCGAGCAGCCGGGCCAGCTCAGCGCAGCTGGCACGCGCATCGTCGAGACCGGGCCGGCCGGTGCCCGCGTTGGCGCACCCGGTGTTGACCAGGAGCGCACGAATGCCGGCGCCCCCGGCGTCGTCCACCAGATGCTCGCGGCACACCTGCACCGGCGCGGCGCAGAAGCGGTTGCGCGTGAAGACGCCCGCGACCGCCGACCCCGCGGCGAGCCGGATCACCAGCACGTCGCGGCGCCCCGGCTTGCGGATGCCGGCGCGGGCGCTGCCGAGTTCGACACCGGCGACGGGGAACAGCTGCGCCGGATCCGGCGCCGAGAGATTCACGGGCATGGTGGACAGTCCTGAAAACCCGTGATTCTAATGGCGGCAGACCATCGAACGAGCAGGGAGGGCATGTGCAGCGGACCGGTTTGATCCTCATGGGCGGCGGCGCACGCGCCGCCTACCAGGCGGGCGTGCTGGAGGCGATCTGGAGCATCCTGCGCGACGAGGGCTGGCCGGCCGCGTGCAACCCCTTCCAGGTGATCTGCGGCACCTCGGCCGGCGCGATCACCGCGGCGGCGCTGGCCTGCCGCGCCGACCGCATCGACGAGGCGATCGGCACCGTGCTCGACACGTGGTCCCGCGTGCGCGCCGGCGACGTCTACCGGGTGGACGTGCCGGGCGCGCTGTCCAACGCGCTGCACTGGGTGCTGGCCCTGGGCTTCGGCTGGCTGGTGCGCACGCGGCCGCGCTCGCTGTTCGACAACACGCCGCTGAACGGTCTGCTGTCGCGTCTGATCGATCCGGCCTGCCTGGCCCGCGCGATCGACAGCGGCGCCCTGCATGCCTTCGCCGTGACGGCGTCGAGCTACACCTCGGGCCAGCACGTCACCTACTACCAGTCGGCGACGCCGATCGTGCCCTGGTCGCGCACCCAGCGCCTGGCCTGCCCGACCCGCATCGGCGTCGATCACCTGCTCGCGTCGAGCGCGATCCCGTTCGTGTTCCCGGCGGTCGCGCTGGCCCTGGGCGATCGCCACGAGTACTTCGGGGACGGCTCGATCCGGCAGACGGCACCGATCAGCCCGGCCATCCATCTGGGCGCCGACCGCATCCTGGTGATCGGTGCCGGCCAGCTGCAGGCCGGCACGGTGCACAGCACGCACACCGGTTCGCAGTACCACTACCCGAGCCTGGCCCAGGTGGCCGGACACGCGATGGCGAGCATCTTCCTGGACGCGCTGGCCGGCGACATCGAGCGTCTGTCACGGGTGAACAACACGCTGCAGCTGATTCCGGAATCGGACCGGTCGGCAACGCGGCTGCGGCCGATCGACGTGCTGGCGATCGCACCGAGCGAGCGCCTGGATGCGCTGGCCACCGAACACATCCATGCGCTGCCGAGGACGGCCCGCACGCTGCTGCGCATGATCGGCGCGACCGACCGGCGCGGCGCCGGCCTGGCCTCGTACCTGCTGTTCGAGCCGCCCTACACCAGGGCGCTGATCGAGCTGGGTCGCAAGGACACGTTCGCGCGCAAGGACGACGTGCGGCGGTTCTTCGCGTCGAACGACTCCACGACGAACGGCCCCTGACACTTGGGCATGGCCAGCCACAGCAGCCCCGCGGTGGAGGCCGCCATGCGGTTGGAAGCGCGGTCCCAGCGGGTGCTGACACGCCATTCGCCGGCACGCTCGGCGACCTCGGCCACGTCGACCGACGCCGACGACGGCATCCGGAAGCCCATCAGGAGCACGGTCTGGCGGTCGAAGTCGACCTCGCAGTCGTCGATCAGGCGGCTGCGCGACCGGGGAAACACGAAGCGCTCGACCGCGGCGTCGAATCCTTCGCGGTGCTGGATCACGGCGCCCAGCGCGACGGCGGAACGCGCCCCCGTCAGCGACGGCAGCGCGCCGCTCGATCGTGTCACCGAAACGGGTTCGCCTTTCAGCGACGTGAACCGGACGCCTGCCCAGCCCGCCGCATCGGCTTCACCCCCACGCCCCATCAGGCCCGACAGCGCTCCCAGCACATTCACGATCGCCTCCGACACACGTTGGAGACCAGTGTAGGGCCAGCGCGCGGCCTCGGCTATTCACCCTAGGATGCACGCACAAAGGCGTAAGCGACGCGTGCAATCCGTCACGATCGGCTGGTCGGAAGGCGTAGGCCGCGCTCAGGCGAGCCGGCCGTGGCACTGCTTGTACTTCTTGCCCGACCCGCAGGGACAGGGGTCGTTGCGGCCGATCTTGTCCCCGAACCGGCGCACCGGCTGCTGGCCGGCCGGCTCGGTCTCCGGACCGTGCTGCACGGCCAGCGCGATGGACTCCGGGTCGGCGCCTTCGGCCGCGGCCGCCGCCTGGGCGAAATCGGCGTGCGTGTACTGGACGTTCGCGTACGAGGGCGCCGCCTCCTCGACCTTCTCGACTTCCTCGGGCGACTGGATGCGGACCGTCATCAGCACGCGCGTGACGTCGTTGCGGATGCGCTGCTGCATCAGGCCGAACAGCTCGAACGCCTCGCGCTTGTATTCCTGCTTGGGGTTCTTCTGCGCGTACCCGCGCAGATGGATGCCCTGGCGCAGGTAGTCGAGCGCCGACAGGTGCTCGCGCCAGTGCTGGTCGATCGCCTGGAGGATCACCGAGCGCTCGAAGCCGGAGAAGGCCTCGGCGCCCACCAGGTCGACCTTGGCCTGGTAGTGGGCGTCGGCCGCCTTCAGCACTTCCTCGATCAGGTCGTCGTCGCCGGCATCCGGCATTTCCTTGACCAGATCGGTCAGCGGCAGTGTGATCTGCCAGTCGGACTCGAGCACCTGCTCCAGGCCGGCGAGATCCCACTGCTCTTCGAGCGCGCCTTCGGGCACGTGATCGCGGAACAGGTCGGTGAACACGCGGTGGCGCATGTCGCGCACGCGCTCGGCGAAATCGCTGGATTCGAGCAGCGTGTTGCGGTCGGCGTAGATGCTCTTGCGCTGGTCGTTGGCGACGTCGTCGTACTCGAGCAGCTGCTTGCGGATGTCGAAGTTGCGCGCCTCGACCTTGCGCTGCGCGGATTCGATCGACCGGGTGACCATGCCCGCCTCGATGGGCTCGCCCTCGGGCAGCTTCAGCTTGTCCATGATCATCTTCAACCGTTCGCCGGCGAAGATCTTGAGCAGGCTGTCGTCCATCGACAGGTAGAAGCGCGACGACCCCGGGTCGCCCTGGCGGCCGGCGCGCCCGCGCAGCTGGTTGTCGATGCGGCGCGACTCGTGACGCTCGGTGCCGATGATGTGCAGGCCGCCCGCGGCGAGTACCTGGTCGTGCAGGCTCTGCCATTCGGCGCGCAGCGTGTCGGCGCGCTGCTGCTTGTCGGCGTCGGAGAGGGATTCGTCGGCGAGGATCAGCTCGATCTGCTTCTCGACGTTGCCGCCGAGCACGATGTCGGTGCCCCGCCCCGCCATGTTGGTGGCGATGGTGATCATGCCCGGCCGGCCGGCCTGGGCGACGATCTCGGCCTCGCGGGCGTGCTGCTTGGCGTTCAGCACCTGGTGCGGCAGCTTGGCCTGGGTGAGCAGGCCGGAGATGAGCTCGGAGTTCTCGATCGAGGTGGTGCCGACCAGCACCGGCTGCCCGCGCGCGTGGCAGTCCTGGATGTCGGCGATGATCGCGTTGTACTTCTCGCGCGCGGTGCGGAAGACCTGGTCCTGGCGGTCCTGGCGGATCATCGGACGGTTGGGCTTGATGACCACCGTCTCGAGCCCGTAGATCTCCTGGAACTCGTAGGCTTCGGTGTCGGCCGTGCCGGTCATGCCGGCGAGCTTGCCGTACATGCGGAAGTAGTTCTGGAAGGTGATCGAGGCCAGCGTCTGGTTCTCGGCCTGGATGCGGGCGCCTTCCTTGGCCTCGACCGCCTGGTGCAGGCCGTCGGACCAGCGGCGACCGGGCATCAGCCGGCCGGTGAACTCGTCGACGATGATCACCTCGCCGTTCTGCACCACGTACTGCTGGTCGCGGTGATACAGCGTGTGCGCGCGCAGCGCGGCCATCAGGTGGTGCATCAGGCCGATGTTGGCCGCGTCGTAGAGGCTGGCGCCCGCCGGCAGCAGGCCCATCTCGCCGAGGATGCGCTCGCACTTCTCGTGGCCGTTCTCGGACAGGTGCACCTGGTGCGACTTGCGGTCGACCCAGTAGTCGCCCTCGGGCTCGGGCTCGTTCGACTTGGGCTCGGACTGCATCGGCGTGAGCAGCGGCGGCACCGCGTTGACCCGCAGGTAGGTCTCGGTGTGGTCCTCGGCCTGCCCGGAGATGATCAGCGGCGTGCGCGCCTCGTCGATGAGGATGGAGTCGACCTCGTCGATGATCGCGAAGTTCAGTCCGCGCTGGCGGCGATCGTCGAGCGCGTACTCCATGTTGTCGCGCAGGTAGTCGAAGCCGAACTCGTTGTTCGTGCCGTACGTGATGTCGCAGGCGTACGCGCGCTTCTTGTCGTCGGTGGGCTGCTGCGAGTGCACCACCCCGACCGACATGCCGAGGAACCGGTAGACCTTGCCCATCCACTCGGCGTCGCGACTGGCCAGGTAGTCGTTGACCGTGATCATGTGCACGCCCTTGCCGGACAGCGCATTGAGGTACACGGGCAGGGTCGAGGTGAGCGTCTTGCCTTCGCCGGTGCGCATCTCGGCGATCTTGCCGGCGTGCAGCACCATGCCGCCGAGCAGCTGCACGTCGAAGTGCCGCATGCCGAGCACGCGGCGCGCCGCCTCGCGGCAGACCGCGAAGGCTTCGGGCAGCAGGTCGTCCAGGGATTGCCCGTTCTCCAGGCGCTGCCGGAACTCGGCGGTCTTGCCGGTGAGCTGCGCGTCGGACAGGGCCGACAACGCGGGCTCGAGCGCGTTGATCGCCTCGACGGTCTTGCGGTAGCCCCTCAGCAGTCGCTCGTTGCGACTGCCGAAGATCTTGGTCAGGAAACCCTGGATCATCGGGAGTGTCGCCGGCCTCGCACGGGGCGGAACGGCTCAGCCAAAGCGCAAAATGTTAGCACGCGTTCCGCTTTCCGCCGGACCGTTCAGCGCGCCGCACGCGCCGGGCCGCCTGCCGCGGCCGTGGTGCCGGGGCCACGGGCCGGCAGGCCGTCGCGCAGGAACGCGAACGGATCCTGCGGCTGGTCGTCGATGCGGACCTCGAAGTGCAGGTGCGGGCCGGTGGACCGGCCGGTGGACCCGACCTCGGCGATCTTCTGGCCCTGGCGCACGATGTCGCCCTCGCGCACCAGCAGCCGGGACGCGTGCGCGTAGCGCGTGACCAGTCCGTTGCCATGGTCGAGGTCGACCTGGTGGCCGTAGGCGGCATGCCAGCCGGCGAAGGACACGACCCCCGGACCGGCGGCGACGATCGGGGTGCCGACGGGTGCGTTGAAGTCGATGCCTTCGTGCATCGCGGACCGGCCCGTGAAGGGGTCGGCGCGCCAGCCGAACCGCGAGCCCGCGACGCCGCCCTCCAGCGGCTGGGCGTTGGGCAGCAGGCGCGACATCACGCTGCGCATCATCAGCTCGGTCTCGACGAGGCTGAACAGCTCGTCGCGCCGCTCGGCGCCGCGCAGCGCCTGTTCGACCTGCGCGCTCAGCCGGTCGAGCGACAGGCCGGACACGTCGGTCACCGCGGGTCCGCCCAGCCCGGGCCGCGGCGCGGGGTCGGGCGTGCGCACGCCCGCCATGCGGGCCACCCGCTCGCCGACGGCGTCGATGCGGGAGATCTGCGCCTGCAGCTGGCCCAGCTTGGCGGCGAGGGCTTCGATGTTCTGGCGCACGTACGCCTGCTCGTCGGCGACGTCGTGCGCGGCCGCCTGCGCGAGCCAGCGCTGCACCAGCGGCAGGCGCAGTTCGTGCAGATGGGTGAACGTGACGTACGACAGGAGGCCGGAACCGGCGGCCAGCAGCAGGAGCAGCCCGAGGCCGGCGGCTGCGATCCAGCGCGGTCGCAGCGTGAGGGTGCGGGCCTGCCGGAGTCTCGGATGAACGATGATAATCTGCAAACGCCCCTCCCCTTGCGCGGTTGCATCACCGCCGAGCATGCCCATCACGCCCATGAAGCCCGTTCCCGCAGCCACACGCCCGCGCCCCGGTGCCGCCGCTTCGCGCACCGCGGCACCCGCGCCCGTCGTCGGCGCGCCCGCCGCCGACCCCGCCGGGCACGTGCTCGCCTGGCTCGGCCGCCACCAGGGCTTCGACGCGCTGACCGCGCGAGCCGAAGTGCTCCTGGCCTTGCAGGCGGATCTGGACCGTCTCGACACCTCCGCAACGGGCGGCGCGCGACGGCTGACGGCGCTCGGACTGCAGGACGACGTGCTGGTGCTGTCGGCGCCGGGGGCCGCCCTCGCCGCGAAGCTGCGGCAGATCGAGCCCTCGCTGCTGGCCGGGCTGGCCGTCAGGGGCTGGAAGGTTAAGCGAATCAGGATCCAGCCGCAACCGCCGCGCCAGGGTGCGCCGACACCGCCCCCGACCCCCAAGGCGCCGGTGCCCGCCTCCGCGGTCGCGGCCTTCGAGGCGCTCGGCCGGCAGGTGGACGACCCCGGACTCAAGCGCGCGCTGGCGCGGTTCGTCGCGCGGCGTCGGCGCTCCGGCCCCTGAGGGCCGCGGGCACGGTCAGGCGATGCGTTCCAGGATGAGGATCGCGAAGAAGACCAGCGCGGCGGCACCGGCATAGCCGAGGATCTTGACCGACCAGCGCAGGTAGCGCCGGTCGCCGCCGATCAGGTAGCCGGCCACGCAGATCGCGACGGCGGCCGCGGTGAACAGCACCAGCAGGCGGAGGGCGATCACGGGCGGGCGTTCGCGGACGTCAGGCGCTCGACCAGTCGAGCGAGAACAGGCGCGGCGCCTCCCGGCGCTCGGCGAAGGACACCAGCTCGTACGCCTCGGCATCGGCCAGCAGCGCGCGCAGCAGGCGGTTGTTGAGCGCGTGCCCCGACTTGTAGGCGCTGTAGGACGCCAGCAGCGGATGGCCGACCAGATACAGGTCGCCGATCGCGTCGAGGATCTTGTGGCGCACGAACTCGTCGTCGAGCCGCAGCCCGTCGGCGTTCAGCACGCGGTACTCGTCCATGACGATCGCATTGTCGAAGCTGCCGCCCTGGGCCAGCCCCATCGAGCGCAACGCCTCGACGTCCTGCATGAAGCCGAACGTGCGGGCGCGCGCGATCTCCTTCACGTAGGAGGTGGTGGCGAAGTCGATGTCGAAGCGCTGGCCGGTGGCGTCGATCGCCGGATGGCCGAACTCGATGGAGAAATCGAGCCGGAACCCGAAGTGCGGGTCGAGGCGCGCCCATTTGTCGCCCTCGCGGATCTCCACCGGGCGCTTCACGCGCAGGAACCGCTTGGGCGCGCCCTGCTCGACGACACCGACCGACTGGATCAGGAACACGAACGAGCCGGCCGAACCGTCGAGGATGGGGATCTCGGGCGCAGTGACGTCGACGTACGCATTGTCGATGCCGAGGCCGGCCATCGCGGACATCAGGTGCTCGACGGTGGCGACGCGGACCTCCTGCCCGTCGCGCGGCTCGACCGCCGTGAGGGTCGAGGCCATGCGCGTGTCGGTGACGCGCTCGGCGCAGGCGGGGATGTCGACGGGCGGGTCGAGGTCGACCCGCCGGAACACGATGCCGGTGTCCGGCGCCGCCGGACGCAGGGTGAGCTCCACCCGCTGGCCGCAGTGCAGACCGACACCGGTCGTGCGTACCAGGGCCTTGAGGGTTCGTTGGCGCATCATCGCGTTCGATTCGATCGGGTGGCGCATCGGCCCGGACGGGCCGGATGCGCGGGAACCGTCACAGCTGCTTGAGCATCGCCTCGGCGCCCGAGACTTCGAACTTGCCCGGCGCTTCGACGTTGATCTGCTTGACGACCCCGTTGTCGACGACCATGGAGAACCGCTGCATGCGCACGCCCATGCCGCGCGCCGTCAGGTCGAGCTCCAGGCCGAGCTTGCGGGTGAAGTCGGCGCTGCCGTCGGCCAGCATGCGCACCTTGCCGGCCGCCTTCTGGTCGCGCGCCCACGCCCCCATCACGAACGCGTCGTTCACCGACAGGCACCAGATCTCGTCGATGCCATTGGCCTTCAGCGCGTCGTAGTTGGCGAGGTAGCTGGGCACGTGCTGGGCCGAGCAGGTGGGCGTGAACGCACCCGGCAGGCCGAAGACCGCGATCTTCTTGCCCTTGACGATGTCCGACACCTTGAACGCGTTGGGGCCGACGGTGCAGCCATTGCCCTCGACCTCGATGAACTCCATCAGCGTGGCGTCCGGCAGGGTGTCTCCGACCTTGATCGTCATCGTCTATCTCCTTGAATGCGTGTGGATGGAGCCGCCACCCGCTTGCGGGCGCGCGCGCCAGGGTTGTCTGGGGAGCGCGAATTCTAGTTCCAAAGCGATAACCCTGCCGTGCGCACGCCAGGGCGGCCTGGAGCGCCCGCCCGGAGCCCCGTCCGCTGCCACCTTCCCGGACTTCGGGCCGACGGGACGTCGGACCGCGACCGCGCCGGACCGCGGGGCGGAGCGTGCCCCGGCAGGACGCTCCGCCCGCGGCCGGACCGCGGCCGCTCAGTCGGCCTGCTTGCGCAGGAACGCCGGGATGTCGAAGCGCTCGACGCCGCTCTCCTCGAGCGCGGCCACCTGGGCCGCCGCCGCGCCGCGCGGGCTGCGCCAGACGGTCGGCGCGTCGTAGTTGACGTCGCCGGCGTCGTAGGTGCCGGTGCGCTGCGCCGGCTGCGAGGCCGGCACCAGCACCGGCTTGGACGCCTTGCGGCCGATGCCGGTGGCCACCACCGTCACCCGCAGCGTGTCGGCCATCGCCTCGTCGAACACCGTGCCGTGGATGATCGTGGCGTCGTCGGCGCAGAACGCCTTGATCGTGTTGATCACGTCGTTCGTCTCGCGCAGCTTCAGGCTGCGGTTGGCGGTGATGTTGACGATCACGCCGCGCGCGCCGGACAGATCGACGCCGTCGAGCAGCGGCGACGCGACGGCCTGCTCGGCCGCCAGGCGGGCGCGGTCCAGGCCGGCGGCTTCGCCGATGCCCATCATCGCCTTGCCCTGCTCGCCCATCACCGTGCGCACGTCGGCGAAGTCGACGTTCACCAGACCGGGCACGTTGATGATCTCGGCGATGCCGGCCACCGCGTTGTGCAGCACGTCGTCGGCGCGCTTGAACGCGTCCTCGAGGCTGGCATCCTCGTCCATCACGTCGAACAGGTTCTGGTTCAGCACCACGATCAGCGAGTCGACGTGCTCGACGAGCTGCTCGATGCCCGCCTCGGCGATCTGCATCTTGCGGTTGCCCTCGAACTGGAACGGCTTGGTGACCACGCCCACCGTCAGCACGCCCAGCTCCTTGGCGATCCGCGCCACCACCGGAGAGGCGCCGGTGCCCGTGCCCTTGCCCATGCCGGCGGTCAGGAACACCATGTTCGCCCCGGCGAGCGCCTCCCGGATGCGCTCCTCGGCCGCTTCGGCCGCCGCGCGCCCCGCCCCCGGGTTTGCGCCGGCCCCGAGCCCCTGGTCGCCGAGCTGGATGATGTGCTCCGCCTGCGAGCGCGACAGCGCCTGCCGGTCGGTGTTGAGCGCGATGAATTCGACGCCCTGGACGCCGCGGCCGATCATGTGATTCACGGCGTTGCCGCCGGCGCCGCCGACGCCGACAACCTTGATGACGGCGCCTTCGGACTCGTTCTCGATCATTTCGAATGACATGGTGGTGGCCTCCTGTGTGTGCCGGGGGGGAAGTGATGTGGCTGGGTCGATGTGCGAGGTGGATTCAGAAGTTCCCGAGGAACCATTCCTTCATGCGGCGCATGGTTTCCTTGAAGGACCCTGACTGTTCCGCGGCCTTGCGGCCGCGCTGGCGCTGCGCCCGGGCCTCTTCGAGCAGGCCGACGGCGGTGGCGAAGCGCGGATTGCGGACGACGTCGGCGAGTCCGCCGACGTACGAGGGCATGCCCAGGCGGACCGGCTTGAGGAAGATGTCCTCGGCCAGCTCGACCATGCCCCGCATCAGGCTGGTGCCGCCGGTGATCACGATGCCCGAGGACAGCAGCTCCTCGTAACCGGACTCGCGGATCACCTGGTGCACCAGCGAATAGAGTTCCTCGACGCGCGGCTCGATCACGGCCGCCAGCGCCTGGCGCGACAGCTGGCGCGGGCCGCGGTCGCCGAGGCCCGGGACCTCGATCTTCTCGCTCGGGTCGACCAGCACCTGCTTGGCGATGCCGTAGCGCAGCTTGATCTCGTCGGCCTCGGGCGTGGGCGTGCGCAGCGCCATCGCGATGTCGTTGGTGATCTGGTCGCCGGCGATGGGGATCACGGCCGTGTGCCGGATGGCCCCGCCGGTGAAGATCGCGATGTCGGTGGTGCCGCCGCCGATGTCGACCAGCGCCACGCCGAGCTCCTTCTCGTCCTGCGTGAGCACGGACATGCTCGAGGCCAGCGGCTGCAGGATCAGGTCCTGCACTTCGAGGCCGCAGCGGCGGACGCACTTGACGATGTTCTGGGCCGCCGAGACCGCGCCGGTGACGATGTGCACCTTCACCTCGAGGCGCACGCCGCTCATGCCGATCGGCTCGCGGATGTCCTCCTGGCCGTCGATGATGAACTCCTGCGGCAGCACGTGGACGATCTGCTGGTCGGTCGGGATGTTCACCGCCTTGGCGGTCTCGATCACGCGGGCCATGTCGGCCTCGGTGACCTCCTTGTCCTTGATCGCGACCATGCCGCTGGAGTTGAAGCTGCGGATGTGGCTGCCGGCGATCCCGGTGTAGACCGTCTTGATCTTGCAGTCGGCCATCAGCTCGGCTTCCTCGAGCGCGCGCTGGATCGACGCGACGGTCGACTCGATGTTGACCACCACGCCTTTCTTCAGTCCGCGCGAGTCGTGCTGGCCGAGGCCGACGATCTCGTAACGCCCGTCGCCGAGCATCTGCGCGACGATCGCGACGATCTTCGAGGTGCCGATGTCGAGCCCGACGATCAGATCGCTGGAATCCCTAGCCATGGATGGTCTTTCGGTGGGTGTTCGGGGGTGGGGTGCGTGGGGCGCTCATCGCTGTCCGGTCCTGACCGGCCGCGCGGGCCTGGCCGCAGCCTTCACGGGACCGCTCGCGGGGGTCGGCTGGAGCGTGGCGACGGCGCGCACCGCAAAGCCGTTCGGGTAGCGCAGGTCGATGACCTCGGGCCGGCTGTCGAAGCGGTGGCTGACCCGCGGGTAGACCGACGCCCAACGGGTCACGCGCTCCTCGATGGGCACGCCCTGGTCTCGGCCCAGCAGCAGGCTGGTGCCGTCGTCGAGCTGCACGCTCCACGCATAGCGCTGCGACAGCTGCACCGACTCGGGCTTGCGACCCAGCGGCGCGAGCCAGCGTTCGAGCTCGCGGTAGCGGGCGAGCACCACCTGTTCGCTCGCCGGCGGGCCGGCCAGCTCGGGCAGCGGTCCGTCCTCCTCGGCCTCGGCCAGGTTGGCCGTGAACAATTCGCCGAACGTGTTGACCAGCCGCCCGTCGCCCCATAGCGCGATCGCGCGATGCTCCTCGATGCCGACCACCAGCCGGTTCGGCCAGATCCGGCGCACCGTCGCGCGGCGCACCCAGGGAACGGCCTCGAACGCGGCGCGCATGGCGTCGAGATCGACGGTGAAGAAGTTGCCCCGCACCTTGCGCTGCGCGGCGCTGCGCAACAGCAGCGAGGACACCTGGCGCAGCTCGGCCCCCTCGACCGCCTCGATCGACACGGCGCGCAGGGTGAACGCCGGCCGCTGCACCAGCCACCAGACGGCCGTCGACAGCGCCGCCAGCAGTGCACACGCAAGGAGCACGTTGGCGCCCGCATGCATCAGCCGTGCGTTGTGCCAGGGGTTCATGCGATCGCTCATGCCGCGGTGTGCACCTTCAGGCGCGCGCTCTCGAGGATGCGCACGACCAGGCTGTCGTAGTCCATGCCCACTGCCTTCGCCGCCATCGGCACGAGCGAGTGGTCGGTCATGCCGGGCGAGGTGTTCATCTCGAGCAGCCAGGGCCGGTCGTCGGCATCCAGCATCAGGTCGGCGCGTGCCCAGCCCTCGCATTCGAGCGCGCGGTAGGCCTCGACGGCCACCCGCTGCACCTCCTGCGCGGTCTGCGGCGACAGGGGCGCCGGGCACAGGTAGCGCGTGTCGTTGCCGAAGTACTTGTTCTGGTAGTCGTAGTTGCCGCCAGGCGCCTGGATCTCGATCACCGGCAGCGCGAAGGCGTCGCGCCCGCGCCCGAGGATCGCCACGGTCAGCTCGCGCCCGCGGATGAACTGCTCGGCCAGCACGGTGTCGTCGTAGCGCGCGGCGAGCTCGAACGCCTCGGCGATCTCGGAGTAGCCCGACACCTTGCTGATGCCGATCGTCGACCCCTCGTGCGGGGGCTTCAGGATCAGCGGCAGGCCGAGCCGGTCGGGCAGCTCGCGCAGCACGTCGCCGCGCTGCACCACCTCGAAGGCGGGCGTCGGCAGGCCGTGGCTCAGCCAGATGCGCTTGGTGAAGATCTTGTCCATCGCGACGGAGGACGCCATCACGCCGGAGCCGGTGTAGGGCAGTCCGAGCAGCTCGAGCGCCCCCTGCACGGTGCCGTCCTCGCCGAAGCGGCCGTGCAGCGCGATGAACACCCGCTCGAACCCTTCGCGCACGAGGTCGTCGAGCGGCCGCTCGGCGGGGTCGAAGGCGTGGGCATCGACGCCGCGACGCTGCAGCGCCGCCAGCACGCCGGCGCCGGAGCGCAGCGAGATCTCGCGTTCGGCCGAGCGGCCGCCCGTGAGCACGGCGACCTTGCCGAAGGACGTGGACCGATGCTCAGCGTGCATGACTGGCCTCCGGCGCGCGCGCCAGCTCGCGGATCTGCCCGGGGACCGCGCCGATGCTGCCGGCGCCCATCGTGAGCACGACGTCGCCGTCACGCGCCAGCTCGAGCACCTGCTGCGGCATGGCGGTGATGTCCTCGACGAACACGGGCTCGATGCGGCCCGCGACCCGCACGGCCCGCGTCAGCGCGCGTCCGTCGGCGGCCACCAGCGGCGCCTCGCCGGCCGAGTAGACCTCGGCGAGCAGCAGCACGTCGGCCGTCGACAGCACCTTGGCAAAGTCCTCGAAGAGGTCGCGCGTGCGCGTGTAGCGGTGCGGCTGGAACGCGAGCACCAGCCGCCGCCCCGGGAATGCGCCACGTGCGGCCGACAGGGTGGCCGCCATCTCGACCGGGTGATGGCCGTAGTCGTCGATCAGGGTGAAGTGGCCGCCGCCCTGCGCGGGGATCTCGCCGTAGCGCTGGAAGCGGCGGCCGACGCCGTTGAACTCGGCCAGGCCGGTGACGATGGCCTCGTCGGGCACACCGAGCTCGTCGGCGACGGCGATCGCGGCCAGCGCGTTCTGCACGTTGTGCATGCCGGGCGCGTTCAGCACGATGTCGATCGGGTCACTGTCCTGGCGCAGCAGCTTGAACAGCATGCGCCCGCCGTCGGGACGCGCGCCGACCGCGCGGAACTGCGCGTCGGCAGCGAACCCGTAGGTGATCACCGGCTTGGACACGAACGGGAGGATCTCGCGCACGTTCGGGTCGTCGATGCACACGACGGCCGCACCATAGAACGGCAGGCGCTGGGTGAACTCGACGAACGCCTGCTTCAGGCGCGCGAAGTCGTGCCCATACGTCTCCATGTGATCGGCGTCGATGTTGGTGATGACCGCGATCATCGGCGTCAGGTTCAGGAACGAGGCGTCGGACTCGTCCGCCTCGACCACGATGTAGTCGCCGCTGCCGAGCCGCGCGTTCGCACCGGCGCTGTTGAGCCGCCCGCCGATCACGAAGGTGGGGTCGAAGCCGCCGCGCGCCAGCACCGAGGACACCAGGCTGGTGGTCGTCGTCTTGCCGTGCGTGCCGGCGATCGCGATGCCCTGCTTGAGCTTCATCAGCTCGGCCAGCATCAGCGCGCGCGGCACCACCGGGATGCGCCGGGCACGTGCGGCGAGCACCTCGGGGTTGTCGCCCTTGACGGCCGTGGAGGTGACGATGCAGTCGGCGCCCTGGATGTGGGCCGCGTCGTGGCCGATCGCGACGGTCGCACCGAGCGACACCAGGCGGCGCGTGGCGGCGTTCTCGGCGACATCCGAGCCGCTGATCCGGTAGCTCAGGTTCAGCAGCACTTCGGCGATGCCGCTCATGCCCGAGCCGCCGATGCCGACGAAGTGGATGTGTTTGACCTTGTGCTTCATGTCGAGGCGACTTCCTCGCAGACGTCGGCGACGCGGGCCGCTGCGTCGGGTTTCGAGAGGGCGTGCGCGCGCTCGGCCATGTCGAGCAGGCGTTCGCGGGTGAGACCACGCAGCACGCCCGCGAGCCGGTCGGCGGTCAGCTCGGTCTGCGGCATGAGCACGGCAGCGCCCCGGTCGGCAAGAAAGCGTGCGTTCGTGGTCTGGTGATCGTCGACCGCATGGGGATAGGGCACGAGCACGCTCGCCACGCCGGCCGCGGCCAGCTCGGACACCGTCATCGCGCCGGCTCGCCCGATCACGAGGTCGGCGCGCGCGTAGGCGGCGGCCATGTCGTCGATGAACTCCACCAGCGTGGCCTCGACGCCAGCGGCGCGGTAGTGGTCCTCGAGCTGGGTGCGATGCGCCTTGCCGCTCTGGTGGATCACGCGGGGACGCTCGTCCTTCGGCAGCAGCGCCAGCGCCTGCGGCACGACCTGGTTGAGCGCCGCGGCGCCCAGGCTGCCGCCGACGACCAGGATCTCCAGCGGCCCCTGGCGGCCCTGCAGGCGAAGGGCCGGCGCCGGCGCGGCCGCGATGTCGGCGCGCACCGGATTGCCGCACCATTCGGCGCCCGGCAGCGCGTCGGGAAACGCGACGAGGGCGCGCGTGCTGAGCCGGCCCAGCACGCGGTTGGCGAGCCCGGCGATCGAGTTCTGCTCGTGCAGCACCAGCGGCACGCGCAGCAGCGACGCCATCACGCCGCCCGGGAAGGAGATGTAGCCGCCGAGGCCCAGCACCACGGCCGGCTTCACCGCGCGCAACGCGCCGAGCGCCTGCCAGCACGCGCGCATCAGGTTGAGCGGCAGCATCAGCCGCGTGCGCAGCCCCTTGCCGCGCAGGCCGCCGAAGCGCACCCAGCGCATCTCGATGCCGTGCTTCGGGACCAGCGATGCCTCCATGCCCGTGGGGTTGCCGAGCCAGACGACGCGCCAGTCGCGCGCGCGCATCGCCTGGGCGACGGCGAGGCCGGGCATCACGTGCCCGCCGGTGCCGCCCGCCATGATGACGATGGTGCGACTCATGCCAACCCCCGCATGAGCTTGCGATTCTCGTAGTCGACGCGCAGGAGGACGGCGAGCGCGACGCAGTTCACCAGGATGCCCGTGCCGCCGTAGCTCATCAGCGGCAGGGTCAGGCCCTTGGTGGGCAGCAGGCCCACGTTCACGCCCATGTTGATGAACGCCTGGAATCCGATCCACAGGGCGACGCCCTTGGCGGTGAGACCCGCGAAGACGCGGTCGAGCGCGATCGCCTGACGGCCGATCTCGAAGGCGCGCCGGGTGATCCAGTAGAACGCGACGATCACGACCATCACGCCGACCAGCCCGAGCTCCTCGCCGATCACGGCGAGCAGGAAGTCGGTATGGGCTTCGGGCAGGTAGTGCAGCTTCTCGATCGAGCCGCCGAGCCCGACGCCGAACAGCTCGCCCCGGCCGAAGGCGATCAGCGAGTGGGTCAGCTGGTAGCCCTTGCCCAGCGGGTCGGCGAAGGGGTCCAGATAGGCGAAGATCCGTTCGCGTCGCCAGGGCGACAGCATGATCAGCAGCGCAAACGTCGACAGCGCGGTGACGACCAGCCCGGCGAAGAGCTTGCCGTTGACCCCGCCCAGGAACAGCACGCCCATCGCCACGGCCGCGATCACGACGAACGCCCCGAGGTCGGGCTCGAGCAGCAGCAGCAGGCCCACCGCAGCCACCGCGGTGCCCATCGGCAGGAACCCCTTCGAGAACTGCTGCATGTAGTCCTGCTTGCGCACCGTGTAATCCGCGGCGTAGAGGACCACGAACAGCTTCATCAGCTCCGAGGGCTGCACGTTGATCACCGCCAGCGACAGCCAGCGGCGCGCACCGTAGACTACCTTGCCCACCCCCGGGATCAGGACCAGCACCAGCAGCACCAGCCCCACCAGGAAGAGCAGCGGCGCCCACGTCTGCCAGACGCGGACCGGAACGGCGAACGCGACCAGCCCCAGGGAGACGCCGAGGGCGATCGAGAAGGCGTGCCGGACCAGGAAGTGGGTCGGCTTGTAGTTGGCGAAGCGCGGCGAGTCGGGCAGCGCGATCGACGCCGAGTAGACCATCACGAGCCCGAACAGCAGCAGCAGCGCGATCGTCCAGACCAGCGCGACGTCGATGTTGCGCACCACGGGCGCGGACGACGCGCGCGTGCCGCCGCGGCCGGCGGCGCGCCAGGGCAGGCGCAGGCTCAGCATGGCACCCCCGAATCCTCGGCGAGCGCACGGACCGCGGCCGCGAACACCTCGGCGCGGTGCCCGTAGTTGCGGAACATGTCGAAGCTCGCGCACGCCGGCGACAGCAGCACCGCGTCGCCGGTGCCCGCCAGGGCTGCGGCGCGCCGCACGGCGTCGTCGAGGTCGGCGCAGTCGACGAGCGGCACGCCGGCGTCGGCCAGCGTGGCCCGGATCAGGGGCGCGTCGCGGCCGATCAGCAGCACGGCGCGCGCATGGTTGCGCACGGGCTGCACGAGCGGTGCGAAGTCCTGCCCCTTGCCTTCGCCGCCCACGATGAGCAGGCAGCGCCGCCCGAGGCCGTTGAGGGCGGCCACCGTCGCTCCGACATTGGTGCCCTTGCTGTCGTCGTAGTACTCGACGTCGCGGACCACGGCGATCAGCTCGCAGCGGTGCGGTTCGCCGGCGAAGCTGCGCAGACCGTGCAGCATCGCGGCGACCGGGATGCCGATCGCGCGTGCGAGCGCGAGGGCCGCCAGGGCGTTGGCCTGGTTGTGCGTGCCGCGCACGCGCAGTGCGTCGGCCGGCATCAGCCGCTTCACCAGGTACGCGACCGGATCCTTGCGGCGGCGCCCCACCGGCTCCTCGGCCGGCTGGGTCGCTGCGAGCCAGCGCAGGCCGCCGTCATGCGCGATGCCGTACTCGTCCGCGCCGGCCGGCAGGCCGAGCCCGAAGCTGGCCGTGCGCGTGGCATTGCGCGGCGCGGTCGCGGGATCGTCCCGGTTGAACACACACGTGGCGGCGCCGCGGAAGATGCGGTGCTTGGCGTCGGCATAGGACGCCATCGAGGCGTGCCAGTCGAGGTGGTCCTGGCTGATGTTCAGGATGACCGCCGCATCGGGCGCGAGGCTGTCGGTCAGGGCCAGCTGGAAGCTGGAGAGCTCCAGCACCCAGACCTCGGGCAGGGACTGCGCGACGATCGCCGTGCGCAGGGCGTCCAGCGCCGCGGGCGCGATGTTGCCCGCCACGAGCACGCGCCGCCCGGCCTGCTCGCACAGGTGTCCGACGAGACGCGTGGTCGTCGTCTTGCCGTTGGTGCCGGTGATCGCGACCACCTTGGGCTGGTAGCCGTCCAGGCGCATTGCCGCCAGGGCGCGCGCGAAGAGCTCCATCTCGCCGACGACGGGGACGCCGCGCGCGCGCGCGGCCGCATGGAACGCGGACGAGGCGCCGACCTCGGTCGACAGTCCGGGACTCCAGGCGACGAGGTCGACCCCGTCGAGCAGCCGTTCGTCGAGCGCGCCCCCCACGAACGCCGCGCCGGGCACGTGGCGCCGCAGCTGGTCCAGACGGTCGGGCGCCTCGCGGGTGTCGGCCACCCGGATGCGCGCACCGCGGAAGTCGGCCCATCGCGCCATCGCCAGGCCCGATTCACCGAGTCCGACGACCAGCACCAGACGCGCCGTCAGGTCGAACAGCTGCAGCTGCCCGGACCCGTCTGGGGCGGCGGCGCTCGCGCTGGCGGAGGGGGTGTCGATGGACATCGGGCGGTTCAACGGAGCTTGAGCGTGGACAGGCCGAACAGCACGAGCATCATCGTGACGATCCAGAAGCGCACGACGACCTGGCTCTCCTTGACCCCGCCGACCTCGAAGTGGTGATGCAGCGGCGCCATCCGGAAGATGCGCCGCCCTTCGCCGTAGCGGCGTTTCGTGTACTTGAAGTAGCCGACCTGCAGCATCACCGACAGCGTCTCGACCACGAAGACGCCGCCCATGATGAACAGCACGATCTCCTGCCGCACGATGACGGCGACCGTGCCCAGCGCACCGCCGAGCGCGAGCGCGCCGACGTCGCCCATGAACACCTGGGCCGGATAGGCGTTGAACCACAGGAACGCGAGCCCGGCCCCCGCGATGGCGCCGCAGAACACCGTCAGCTCGCCGGCGCCAGGGATGTGGGGGATCAGCAGGTAGCGGGCGAACACCGCGTTGCCCGCCACGTAGGCGAAGACACCCAGGGCGGTGCCGACCAGCACCGAGGGCAGGATCGCGAGCCCGTCGGCGCCGTCCGTCAGGTTGACGGCGTTGCTGGTGCCGACGATCACCAGATAGGTGAGCCCGATGAACCCGAAGACCCCGAGCGGATACGCCACGTTCTTGAAGAACGGCACGATGAGGTCGGCCCGCGGCGGCAGGTTCACCGAGAATCCGCCCCGCGCCCACTGCAGGAACAGGTCGACGGCTTCCGCGTTGGTCTGCGCCGGCACGGCGAACGCCAGGTAGACCGCCGCGACGATGCCGATCAGCGACTGCCACAGGTACTTCTCGCGGGCCGGCATGCCGTTGGGGTCCTTGTAGACCACCTTGCGATAGTCGTCGACCCAGCCGATCCAGCCGAAGCCCAGGGTGACGATCAGCACCGCCCAGACGAACCGGTTGGACAGGTCGGCCCACAGCAGGGTGGCCGCCCCGACGGCAATGAGGATCAGCGCGCCCCCCATCGTCGGGGTGCCCGACTTGGCCAGGTGCGTCTGCGGCCCGTCCTGCCGCACCGCCTGGCCGATCTTCAGCGCGGTGAGCTTGCGGATCAGCATCGGGCCGAACACGAGCCCGATCGCCAGCGCCGTCAGCGTCGCCATCACGGCACGCAGCGTGATGTAGTTGAACACCGAGAAGGCGCGGATGTCGCGGGCCAGCCACTGAGCCAGTTCGAGCAGCATCAGTGCGCCTCCACGCTTGCGTCGGCCCGACGCACCAGTCCCGCCACGACGCGTTCCATGCGCATGAACCGGGAGCCTTTCACGAGCAGGGTCGCGCCCGGCACGGCCAGCGCGCGGGCGCGCTCGATCAGGGCGTCGACGGACGCGAAGTGCTCGGCCCCCGCCCCGAACGCCGCCGCCGCGTCGCGGCAGGCGTCGCCCAGCGCCAGCAGGCGGTCGACGCCGCGCTGGGCGGCGTAGGCCCCCACCTCGCGGTGGAACTGCGGACCCTCCGCACCGACCTCGCCCATGTCGCCGAGCACCAGCACGCGGGGCGCCGGCACCGCGGCGAGCACGTCGACCGCCGCGCGCACCGAGTCCGGATTGGCGTTGTAGCTGTCGTCGATGACCGTCGCGCCGCCCGCGCCGTTCAGGCGCGCCAGGCGCCCCCGCACCGGACGGAACTGCGCGAGTCCCGCGGCCACCGTCTCGGGGTCGAGACCGATCGCGGTGGCGCACGCGGCCGCCGCCAGCGCGTTGCGCACGTTGTGCAGGCCGTCGATGGCGAGCGACACGCGCACGCGGGCGGTGCCGATCGTCATGTCGAAGCCCTCGGGCCGCGCCGACGGATCGGCGCGGACGGCGCACTCGGGGGTGAGGCCGAACTCGATGCGGGCACGCGCCCCGCTCAGTCCGCGCCAGAGCGGGGTGTGCGGGTCGTCCCCCGGGAACACGGCCGTGCCGTCCGGCGGCAGCGCCGACAGGCTCGCGCCGTTCTCGTACGCGGTCGCCTCGACCGACTGCATGAACTCCTGGTGCTCGCGCTGTGCGTTGTTCACCAGCGCCACCGTGGGCTGCGCGACCGACGCGATCCAGGCGATCTCGCCCGGACGGTTCATGCCGAGCTCGAGGACGGCGGCGCGGTGCACGTCGCGCAGGCGCAGCACCGTCATCGGCACGCCGATGTCGTTGTTCAGGTTGCCGGCCGTCGCCAGCCGTGCGTCCTCCCCGAAGCGCGCCGCGAGGATCGACGCGATCATCTCCTTGACGGTCGTCTTGCCGTTGCTGCCGGTCACGGCGATCAGCGGCAGCGCGAACCGCCGGCGCCATCCGGCGGCGATCTCGCCCAGCGCGACGCGCGTGTCGGGCACGATCAGTGCCGGTGCGCGCATGCCCTCGACCCAGCGCTCGACGACCACGGCCGCGGCGCCCGCCGCCTGGACCTGCGGGATGAAGGCATGCGCGTCGTGATGCTCGCCGCGCAGCGCGACGAAGAGCGCGCCGGGCGCCACGGTGCGCGAGTCGGTGCCGACCGTGGCGATGCGCAGCGCGCCGTCGCCGATCAGGCGTCCCGCGGACAGCCAGCCGAACGCTTCGCGCAGGCTAAACACGTTCGGTCTCCTTGCTGCACGGATCGGGGGCGCGGGCGTCCAGTGCCCGACGAGCGACGTCCGCGTCCGAGAACGGATGTCGCACGCCGGCGATCTCCTGGTAGGTTTCGTGGCCCTTGCCGGCGATGAGCACGACGTCGGCAGGCGCGGCCTCTCCGATGGCGCGCTCGATCGCACGCGCCCGATCCAGCTCGGTGATCGCGGGTTCGCGCGTCAGCCCGGCACGGATGTCCGAGACGATGCGGAACGGTTCTTCCGAACGGGGGTTGTCGCTGGTCACGACCAGGCGGTCTGCGGCGCGCTCGGCGACCATGCCCATGATCGGGCGCTTGCCGGGGTCGCGGTCACCGCCCGCGCCGAACACGCACCAGAGCGCACCGCCGCGCGAATTGCACGACACGCGCAGCGAGGCGAGCACGTTGGACAGCGCGTCGGGGCTGTGGGCGTAGTCGATCACGACGAGGGGCGCACCGTCGCGTTCGATCGTCTGCATGCGGCCGGGGACCGGCCTGAGCGCCTCGAGCTTCTCGGCGACCTGGTCGAACGGCACGCCCAGGGCCAGCCACGTGCCGGCGACCGCCATCGCGTTGGAGGCGTTGAAGCGGCCGACGAGTGACAGCCGCACGTCGGCGCTGCCGAAGTCGCCGCCGAGCGCGAGCAGCACGCCCGAGCCGTCCTCGATGATGCGCTCGGCGAGCAGCGCCCGGTCGCCGCGTGCGCCGTAGCGCCCCGGCATCACGCCGTAGACGATGCTGTCCGGCGCGCCGCCGTCGCCCCGTCCCGCGCGCGCCGCCTGGAGCAGCGTGGGCGCGAACGGGTCGTCGCCGTTGACGACCACCGCGTGCAGGTCCGGCCATCCGAACAGCCGGGCCTTGGCGGCGCCATAGGCGTCCATCGTCCCGTGGTAGTCGAGATGGTCACGGGTGAGGTTGGTGAACACGGCGACTTCGAGCGCCGTGCCTTCGAGCCGTCCCTGGTCGAGACCGATGGACGACGCCTCCGCCGCGACGACGTCGACGCCCCGCGCCCGGTAATCGGCCAGCATCGCCTGGAAGCTGAGCGCATCCGGGGTGGTCAGGCCCGCCGCGCCCCGGTGGCCGACGACGCCCGATCCCAGCGTGCCGACGACCGCGCTCGGCGCGTCCGGCCGGTGCATGCCTTCGGCGATCCAGTGGGTCGTGCTCGTCTTGCCGTTGGTGCCCGTGACGGCCACCACGCGCAGCGCTTCGGAGGGCGCGTCGTGAAAGCGGCTCGCGATGCGGCCGGCCAGCATGCGCAGGCCCGGCACGGCGCGACACGGCACCGGCAGCGCCGGCACCACGTCGCTGCCGGACGGTGCGCCGTCTGCAGGCACGTCGACCAGGAGCGCGGCGGCACCGCGTGCGACCGCGTCGTCGACGAAGCGGCGCCCGTCGCTGCGTGCGCCCGGCAACGCGAAGAAGGCATCGCCGGGGACCACCTCGCGGCTGTCGAGACGCAGCGCGCCATTCGCCGGCATCCGACCGCGCAGCCATTGGGCGATCTCGTCCGCGCGCGCGACGTCGGGCGCCATGGCGGAGGGGGGTTCGACGCGGTCGTGCATCAGAAGCTTTCCGGGACCGGGTCGATCGGGACGATCTGGCCGGT
>JAKOZZ010000365.1 GCA_029779755.1 Pseudomonadota bacterium | reverse complement strand
AGACCGTTGTTTGCAAAGCATAGAAAACTTTGTAGTAGGAAATTTTTGGGTTAAAATTTTAGATGATGGCACACCAGAAAAATATCTTCAAAAAATTAAAGAAAAACATCCTAAAGTAGAAATTATAACCTCCAAAAACTATCAAAATAAAATTGCTGCTATTGAGGAAAACCTCAAATGCGCATGACCTTCCGCGGTGTCGGCCAGGTCCTGGAGCGTGTCGTCGTCGGTCGCGACCGTGCGATCGCCCCGCAGCAGGTCGATCCGGCGGTGGTGCATGATCGCGAACAGCCACGCGCGCAGATCGCTGCCGGGGATCCATTGGGCGCGGCGCGCCCACGCGCGCGCGAGGGTGTCCTGCACGAGATCGTCGGCGGCCGCGGGCTCATGGACCAGCGTGCGTGCATAGCGCCGAAGCCTGGGCAGCAGCGCGACCAGCGTCGCCGCGAACCCGTCCGCCTGGGGCTCGTCGGCGATCACGAGCAGTGCTCCCGGGACGTGGGCCGCGGGGGTCGGGGCGGAGAGGCGGATGGGGCGAGGGGAGAACGGCACGGTGCGATCGGCAAGGACACGCTTGTGCTCCGTGAACGCGGCCCGGGCCGCCAGTATTCCATGTGCTCCGGTCCGCGGGCGCCGCGCGCCGGACCGCGACCGCAGCGAGCCGGATCGCGACCGCTCAGGTCGGGGCGGGCTCCGCGCGCGTGAGTTCGCGCCGGTAGCGGTTCAGATCCTGGGCCGTCTTGAAGCTGCGCTCGAACAGCAGCGACAGGTTGTGCAGGATCCGGTCGACCACCTTGCCTTCCCACGCGGCATCGAACTGGATCTGTTCGTCGAGCCAGCGCTCGAGCCACCCGGGCTCGGGGAGCCGGCTCTGCACGGTGTCGTTGGGGAACAGCGCCTTGTTCACGTGCAGGTTGGTCGGATGCAGCGCCTGCGTGGTCCGCCGCGCGCTGGCCATCAGCACGCCGATCTTCGCGAAGGCGGCGCGGGCCGAGTCGCCGAACTGGCCGATCGCGCGCTTCATGTACTGCAGGTAGGCGCCGCCGTGCCGCGCCTCGTCGCGCGAGATGATGTCGTAGATCGCCTTGATCACCGGTTCGGTGTGCCATTCGGCCGCCTTGCGGTACCAGTGGTTCAGGCGGATCTCGCCGCAGAAATGCAGCATCAGGGTCTCGAGCGCCGGCGCCTCGTCGAACTCGAAGCGCACCGCGTGCAGCTCCTCCTCGGTCGGGAGCAGGTCGGGGCGGAAGCGTCGCAGGTATTCCATCAGCACCAGCGCATGCTTCTGCTCCTCGTAGAACCACACCGACATGAACGCCGAGAAATCGCTGTCGTGACGGTTGTCGCGCAGGAACATCTCCGTCGCCGGCAGCGCCGCCCACTCGGTGATCGCGTTCATCTTGATCGTGCGCGCCTGTTCGTCGCTGAGCAGGGACGCGTCGAACCGATCCCACGGGATGTCGGTGTCGAGACTCCAGCGCACACGTTCGAAGGACTGGAAGAGCTGCGGATAAAGCATGTTGGCATCCAAAAGTCAACCCGGCATTCTAGCAAGCCCCGGTGACGTTTCGGTGAATCCTGTCGGGCGGGCGGCCCGACGGCCTGCCGGACGCGCCCTCCGGCGACCCGGTCGCCGCCGTCGCGGCCGATCCCCGTGCGCACCCCGTCAGCCGGGTGTTCCCGCTCTGCGGCGCAGCCACCGCATCACCGCACCGATCAGCGGCAGCTTCGCGTACAGCTCACCTGCGGCATCCCAGTAGTCGCGATGCAAGACCACTTTCCCATCAGGGTCGAAGCGCAGGTGGGTGCCGCCGTGGATGCGCTGCAGGCCCGTCGGCGCACCCGCGCGGAACCGGAACTCGAAGTCCCAGGTCAGGAACGCCTGCCTGCCGGCATCGAGGCGCTCGTGCACGACGAAGCGCGGACCGTCGAGCTGCTCGAACATGTGGGCGAAGATGCGTTCGATCGCCGCGACGCCGCGGACGTCGTTGAACGGGTCGACGAAGTGCGCGTCGGCGGCGTAGAGCTCGCCGACGCGCGCCACGTCCTCCGGGCGCAGCGACTCGAAGAAGCGCACCACGCGTGTCAGCGGGACGTCGTCCGGCGCATCGGTGGGGGCCATGGGCGAGCTCCGCATGGCGCCGTTCACCGCAGCGCGTCATGGGCGCGCTGCGCCGGCGCGGCGTCGCTGCCCGTATACGAGCGAATCAGCGCGAAGTACGCGCGGTACGGCAGCAGGCGCAGCAGCTTCAGCGCGCGCGTGAAGCGGGACGGGAAGTGGATCTCGAAGCGGCCCGCCGCCAGGCCGTCGAGGATGTGCGCACTGGCCTGGTCGGGATCGATCAGCGCGGGCATGTGGAAATCGTTGTGTGCCACGAGCCGCGTTCGCACGAAGCCCGGGTTGATCAGGTAGGTCGACACGCCGAGCGGCTGCAGATCCATGTACAGGGATTCGGCCAGGTTGTGCAGGGCGGCCTTGCTCGGGCCGTACGCCAGCGAACGGGGCAGTCCGCGGTAGCCCGCCACGCTGGCCACCAGTGCGATGCCGCCGTGGCGCTGCCGGATCAGCGTCGGCAGCGCCACCGAAAGGCCGTTGTAGACCGCGGTCAGGTTGGTGTCCAGCGTGTGCAGTGCGGCGTCGAGGTCGAACTCGTACGCGCGCATCGGCGTGTAGGTGCCGGCGTTCCAGATCACGAGGTCGATCCCCTCCCAGCGGGCCAGCAGCTGGTCGTGGGCCCGCCGCAGCCCCATCGCGTCGGTGACGTCCGCCGGCAGCACGAGCACCTCTTCCGGGGCATCGCGGGCGATCTCCTCGAGGGCGGCGGTGCTGCGCGCCGTGAGCGCCACGCGCGCGCCGGCGCGCAGAAGCGCGCGGGCGAGACTCGCGCCGATGCCCGTCGAGGCGCCGACGATCCATACGCGTCGCCGACGCCAGTCGCGGATCGGCTCGTTCAGGGGGCGCATGATCAACGCCGCGTGAAGGAAAGCGTGACTTCGCCGACGCGGATGCCGAACTTCTGCATCGTCGCCCGGTTCAGCATCACGCGATCGTCGACGAGGAACATCCAGTCGTCGAAGTCGATGTGCCAGGTGCGGCCGTCCAGGGGGATCGCCATCGTGTACCGCCAGTTCAGCGCATTGCCGGCGGTCCGCCCGGCCGCGCTGCCGACGACGTCCTCGGCGCTGCCCGCGTAGCGACCGTCGCCGAGGTCGCGCACGGTCCACACGCGCCGCTGGCGCTCGCCGTCCGACCACACGAAGCGCTCGTCGAGCGTTCCGACGTCGCCGTTCCAGCGTGCCTCGATGGTGACCGTGAACCGGCGCAGCACCTTGCCGGACCGGTCCTGCACCATGCCCCAGCCGTCGATCGTGCCGTCGAAATACCGGCGCAGCTCGAGCGCGGGCGCCTGGCGGGCGTAGGTGCCGGGGTCGATGCTCGTGCAGCCGCCTGCAAGGAGGCTGGCCGCGAGCAGCAGAAGGAAGGCGCGTGCGCGCAGGATCATGATGGGGCTCCGGGGGGGTGTGCGTCGGCGCGTCCCGCGTGGTCGGGGGTGGGGGCCAGCAGGACGAGGACGCCGGCGGCGAGCTTGAAGGCGCTGGGCAGCGCTGCGTACACGAGGCTGAGCGCCAGGGTGCTTTCGGCGGCATGCTGCGTGCCGACGCCCTGCGGGGAGCTGCCGAACCACGCCACCAGCGGCAGGGCCGTGCCGGCGGCGATCGCGAGGTTGGCTTTCGTCGCCAGGCTCCACACGCCGAAGTACGCCCCCTCTCGGCGGCCGGCGTGGCCAGCGTCGTTGATGATCGCCGCCAGCCACGCCGACGGCACCGCCAGGTCGCTGCCCAGCGCGAGACCGGTGAGCACGCACACGGCCAGGAACGGCGCCCAGTCGCCGCGCCCCAGGCCGAGCGTCCAGACGAACGCGAGCACGGCGAAGGTCATGCCCAGCAGCCACGCGTGACGGAACCCGTACGCGCGCGTGGCCCGTACCCACAGCGGCATGCCGAGCGCGCCCGACAGGAAGTAGGCGATCAGGAAGACCGCGCCCATGCGCTCGCTCGCGCCCAGGACGTCGCGCACGTACAAAAGCACGAGCGTGGCCGGGATCGCCGTGGCGATGCCGTTGAGCACGAACGCGGCCAGCAGCCAGCGGAACGCGCGATTGCCGAAGATCTCGCGCCAGGCCGTCCTGCCGCCGCCGGATCCGCCGGACACCGCGGCGGGGTCGCCGGGGCGCAGGGCCTGCGTGTCCGTACCGCCGCCGCCGCCCCCCGGCGTGCGCGCGACACCGGCGCCCGCGAACGGCGAGGGGGCTGCCTGCAGCGCGATCGTCGCCAGCACGGCGAGGGCAACGAAGCAGACCGACAGCGCGCCGGTGCTGCCGGTGGCCAGCAGCCCGGCGGCCGTGACCACGCCGACCAG
>JAKOZZ010000359.1 GCA_029779755.1 Pseudomonadota bacterium | reverse complement strand
ACGGCTCGGGCGGACGCACGAGCCGCCCGACGCGCACCTCGAAAGGACCGCATGGCCGCAGCCCTCAAGGACCAGTTCGGCGCCGCCGTGATCGAACGCATCGCGGACGAGGTCGCCGCCGTGCATCCGGCATTCGACCGTCAGCGCTTCGTCACCGACGCGCACGACGGTTTCGACGCGCTCGAACTCATGCCGCGCGCGCGGCACATCGCCCGGGCGCTGCGACGTGCGCTGCCGGAGGACTTCCCGCAGGCGATCGGCATCCTGCTGGCATCGCTCGGCCCGCACGGGCCGCGACGCGAAGGCGAAGGGATGTCGGCGTTCCGCCACCTGCCGCATGTGCTGTTCGTCGCGGAGTTCGGCCTCGAGCACTTCGAGGCCGCGATGCACGCCCAGCACGATCTCACGCGGCGCTTCACGGCCGAGTTCAGCATCCGCGCCTACCTCGAACGGCATCCGAAGGCCACGCTCGCCGTGCTCGAGCGCTGGGTCGACGACCCCGACGTGCACGTGCGTCGGCTCGTGTCGGAAGGCACGCGGCCGCGGCTGCCCTGGGCGGCGCGCCTGCCCGCCTTCCAGCGCGACCCGCGCCCCGTCCTGGCGCTGCTCGAGCGCCTGCGCGACGACCCCGAGCCCTACGTGCGCCGCTCGGTGGCCAACAACCTCAACGACATCGGCAAGGACCATCCGCAGCTGCTGATCGACACCGCGCGCCGCTGGCTGCAGGACGCGCCACCCGCCCGCCGCGCCGTGGTCACGCACGCGCTGCGCTCGCTGCTGAAGCAGGGCCACGCCGACGCGCTGGCGCTGACCGGCATACGCCCGTCGGATGCGCTGGTCGTGACCGCGCTGCGCGTCGATCCGGACCCCGCCGTCATCGGTGCGTCGATGAAGATCCACTGCACCGTGCACAACCGCGGGCCCGATGCCGCGGACGTCCGCGCCGACCTCCACGTGCACTTCGTGAAGGCGTCGGGCGCACGCCGGGCGAAGGTCTTCCGCATGCCCTCGCTGAGCCTGGCCCCCGGTGCGCACGGAACGGTGGTGCGGACGATCGGCCTGCACCAGATGAGCACCCGCACCCACCATCCGGGCGAGCATCGGGTCGAGGTGGCGATCAACGGCGTGGTCGCCGCACGCATGACCGTGCAGGTGCTGGCGGCGTGTCGGACGATTTGACACCTGCGGCCGGCGCATCGCGCAAGTGCCTGTTTTTCAGGCATGGAACGATTCATGCGTGAACTTGCGCTCCACCATTGGAGGAGACGATGCCATGCAGCACCTGTACGCGAAGCTTTCCGCCGCCGCCCTGACGATGTTCACCACCTCGGTGGCCTTCGCAGGCACCGCCCCCGTCAACCATGTGCCGGAACCGGGCGTGCTCGAACTGGCGGGCCTCGGACTGGCCGTGGCGATCGCGGTCACGCTGCGCAAGCGCAAGTAAGCGCAGGAACGTGCGGTGACGCGGGCGCGCCCGGTGCGGGTGCGCCCGCCGGAATCCCGCACGGGCACCACCCGATGGCCTTCTGGCACGCGCTCGCCGCGCTGATCGTCACTACCGCACTGCTCGAACACTGGTTTGCGGCGCGTCCCCGCGGTCCGGCGTCGGCCGGGCGTCTGCGCACCAACCTGGCAGTCTTCGGCATCGGCACCGCACTGAGCCTCGTGCTGGCGCCGATGGGGGCATCGCTGATGCTCGCCCTGGCCGATCGCCCCGCCTGGGGAGGCATCGCCGCGATCGAGCCCGCCTGGCTGAGCGGGCTGCTCGCCTTCCTGCTCCTCGACCTCACCCGATACTTCGTCCACCGCCTGTACCACCTGCCCGGCTTCTGGCGGATCCACGCGCCGCATCACTCGGATGCGGAGGTCGACTGGAGCACCACCCTGCGGCACCATCCGCTCGAACTGGTGATCGACCTGCCGATCTATGCGATCGTCCTCGGGCTCGCCGGCGTCTCCGCCGCGCAGCTTGCGGGCCTGTCGGTCGCCGTCCTGGCCTGGGAGATGCTGGCGCACGCGAACCTGAACCTGCCGCGGTGGGCGGACCGCGCCCTGGGTACGTTTGCAGTCACGCCGGCGCTGCACCTGGTCCATCATTCGGTCGATCCGGCCGAGGGCAACCGCAACTTCGGGTCGATCCTTTCGGTGTGGGATCGCCTGTTCGGCACCTTTCTGCGCCCTGCGACGGCACCGCAGCGGCTTGGGCTGGCCACCGGCACGCCGGACGACCAGACGCTGCCCGGGCTGCTGAAGCAGCCGCTGCACAGCGCGGGGGACACGACAGCCGCGGCGCGCCCCTGACTGCGCTCACGCGACCTTGACTTCGCTTGCGCGAAGTCAGCCTGCGCCGCAATCTGGTGCTGCGCTTTCAGCGCAGCACCAGATTGTCCCGATGGATGAGTTCGGGTTCTTGGACGAAGCCGAGGATGGACTCGATCTGCGACGAGGGCTTGCGCATGATCAGGCGGGTTTCGGCGCTGGCGTAGTTGATGAGGCCGCGGGCGATCTCGCGGTCTTCCAGGTCGATGCAGCCGACGACTTCACCGCGCTCGAACTCGCCCAGCACCTCCACCACGCCGATCGGCAGCAGGCTGCGCCCGCCCTCCCGCAGGGCCGTCGCCGCACCCGCGTCGAGCCGCACGCGGCCGCGCAGCTGCAGGTGGTCGGCGAGCCACTGCTTGCGGGCGGCCAAGCGCGGGGTGACGGCGCGGAACTGCGTGCCGTGCGCCTCGCCGGCCGCCAGCCGGATCAGCACGTCGGGTTCTCGGCCCCAGGCCACGATCGTGTGGGCGCCGCCGGTGGCGGCACGCTTGGCGGCCAGCACCTTGGTGATCATGCCGCCCTTGCCGATCGACGAGCCCACGCCGCCTGCCATCTGCTCCAGCGCGGCGTCACCGGCCATCACGTCGTGCAGCAGCCGGGCGTCGGGATCCTTGCGCGGGTCGGCAGTGTACAGCCCCGGCTGGTCGGTGAGGATCACCAGCACGTCGGCATCGATCAGGTTGGCGACCAGCGCGCCCAGCGTGTCGTTGTCGCCGAACTTGATCTCGTCGGTGACCACGGTGTCGTTCTCGTTGATCACCGGGACCACGCCCAGCTCGAGCAGCGTGAGCAGCGTCGAGCGCGCATTCAGGTAGCGGCGACGGTCCGACAGGTCCTCGTGCGTGAGCAGCACCTGCGCGGTCTGCAGCCCGTGCGCGCGGAAGCACGACTCGTACACCTGCGCCAAGCCCATCTGGCCCACGGCGGCGGCCGCCTGCTGCTCGTGGATCTCGTGCGGACGCTTCGGCCAGCCCAGGCGCTTCATGCCTTCGGCGATGGCGCCGGAGGACACCATCACCACCTGCTTGCCGCCGGCGCGCAAGGCGGCGATCTGCCGCCCCCACAGCGAGATGGCCTCGGCATCCAGTCCGCGCCCCTCGTTGGTGACCAGGCTGGATCCCACCTTGACGACCACGCGGCGCGCGTCGCGCACCGCACGCAGACCGTCGTCCTGCAGCGCCGCAGCGCTCATGTGCGCCCTCCCTTGGATCGGCCCCCGGTACGTGAAGCCCGCGTGCGTGCCGGAGCAGGCGCCGGAGCCGCCTCGGTGGCGTCGGACGGCGCTGCGGAGCGGAACCGCGGATCGTCCGCGTCCGGGGTGAACACGGGCGCGTCATCGGATGACTGCGCGGACGACTGCACGGACGCCTGCGCGGGCGCCACGGCGACCTCGGCAGCCGTCCGCTCGAAGCGCACGTCGGCCTCCACCGGCTCGGGCGGGCGGATCGACTCCAGGTAGTCGTAGATCGCCAGCATCAGCGGTGCGCAGCCTTCGTGCGTGAGCCCCGACACGGCGAACACCCGGTCGACGCGGAACGCGTTGCGCCCGCGTCCCTTGCGCAGCGCCGCGACGAACGCGGCCACGCGCTGCTCACGCTCCTCGGCCGGGATCATGTCGATCTTGTTGAGCACCAGCCAGCGCGGCTTGTCGGCCAGGTCCGGGTCGTACTTGCGCAGCTCGTTGACGATGGCCCGCGCATCGCGCACCGGATCGGCGTCCGGATCGAACGGCGACAGGTCGACCAGATGCAGCAGCAGCCGCGTGCGCTGCAGATGGCGCAGGAACTGATGCCCGAGGCCCGCCCCCTCGGCCGCGCCTTCGATCAGCCCCGGGATGTCGGCGATCACGAAGCTCTTTTCGGCCGCGATGCGCACCACGCCCAGGTTGGGGTGGAGCGTCGTGAACGGGTAGTCGGCGATCTTCGGGCGTGCGTTGCTCACGGCCGTGATCAGCGTCGACTTGCCGGCGTTGGGCAGCCCGAGCAGGCCGACGTCGGCCAGCACCTTCAGCTCGAGCCGCAGGTGACGGTGCTCGCCCTCCTGGCCCGGCGTCGACTGGCGCGGCGCGCGGTTGGTGCTCGACTTGAAGTGGATGTTGCCCAGCCCGCCCTGCCCGCCCTTGGCGAGGAGCGCCTTCTGGCCATGCTCGGTGAGGTCGGCGAACAGCTCGCCCGTCTCCTCGTCGTAGATCTCGGTGCCGACCGGCATGCGCAGCACGATGTCGTCGGCGCCCGCGCCGTACATGTCGGAGCCGCGGCCGCGTTCGCCGTTGCGCGCCAGGTGCTTGCGCGCGAAGCGGTAGTCGACCAGGGTGTTGATGTTGCGGTCGGCAACGGCCCAGACGCTGCCGCCTCGGCCGCCGTCGCCGCCGTCGGGTCCGCCCCGGGGGATGAACTTCTCGCGTCGAAACGACACGATGCCGTTCCCGCCGTCACCGGCGATGACCTCGATGCGCGCTTCGTCGATGAATTTCATGGGTGCCGCCAACAAAAAAAGCCCCGCGCGGCGGGGCTTTCGGACGGAACCGGGTCGAGGCGCCTCGTGAAAGCCGTCTGTCGACCGTGTCCGTCGGAGTCCGTGCCGCGAGGCGCGGTTACTGGATCGGGTCGATGCTGACCGTGTGACGGTTCAGCGGACCCTTGATCGCAAACCGGACCTGACCGTCGACCAGCGCGAACAGCGTGTGGTCCTTGCCCACGCCGACGTTGGTGCCGGGATGGAACTTGGTGCCGCGCTGGCGAACGATGATCGAGCCGGCCGAGATGGTTTCGCCACCGTAGGCCTTGACGCCCAGCATCTTCGGCTGCGAGTCACGGCCGTTGCGCGTAGAGCCGCCGCCCTTCTTCTGTGCCATGGTGATTGACTCCTTATTTCCGCTTGCCGGCGACGAGCTCGTCGGTCAGCTTCTTGAACCCGTCCCAGTCGCCTGCGGCGGCCAGTTTCGCCTGCTCGCCCCAGGTGGTGGGATCGTGCGACGCGAAGCGGCTGCCGGCCGCGATCAGCAGACCCTTCAGCGTGTCGACCGATGCGTCGGCCAGCTGCTGGAAGGTGGTGATGCCGCCCTTGGCGAGGATGGCGGCGATCTTCGGGCCGATGCCCTCGATCACTTCCAGGTCGTCGGGCTTGGCGGCGATCGCGGGCACGTCGGCCTTCGATTCGCCCTGCGCCGAGGCGATGCGGCTGATGAACAGCTCGGTGTAGTTCTGCCGATGGCCCTGACGCTTCTGGTAATGCTTGCGCCGACGCATCTTGAAGATGCGGACCTTGTCGTGCCGACCCTGCGAAAGAACCGTCGCCGAAACCGTCGCCCCTGCCACCAGCGGCGCGCCGACCGAAAGCTGGTCGCCTGCGCCGACCGCCAGCACCTGGTCGATCGTGATTTCAGCTCCGATGTCCGCCGGCATCTGTTCTACTTTGATCTTGTCGCCGGCCGCAACTTTGTACTGCTTGCCGCCGGTTTTTATGACCGCGTACATGGGAACCCCTACTGTTGAAGACCCCTCGGGGCGCCGGCCATGAACCATGGCACTGCCCTCCGGGAACGGAAAACCCATAACTATACGACAGCATCGGGCGCGCTGCAACCGATGACGTGCCCGGCCCCTGCTGTGCGGCGCGCGCTTCGACGGCGGGCGGAATCATCGGCGGACCCTGTCAGAGGTGCGAGGAACTCGCCGCGGGGATGCGTGGAGCCCGCCGCGCTCCCCGTGATGCCGCATTGCGGCATGCGTCGATGCGCCACGCCAACGGCGCACCGATCTCGTGCCCGCCACGCGCGGGCCGGTCGTGCGCGCCCCATATAATCGCGTCTTCACGGGCGGCCGACGCTTGCCGGGACGGCGCCCCGCCGTGCGGCCGATGGATCGGCGGCCCCTGCCGATCCCCCCTGACCAGAACTCCCTGACGTGAAACCAGCCGACCTGTTCCCGGTACTCGCCGACGACCTCGACCAGGTCGATCGCGTGATCCGGCTGCGCCTGTCCTCCGAGGTGGCGCTGATCAACACGGTCGCCGACTACATCATCGGCGCGGGCGGCAAGCGCATGCGCCCGGTGCTGCTGCTGCTGGTGGCGCGCGCACTCGGCTACCAGGGCACCCACCACCATCTGCTGGCGGCGGTGATCGAGTTCATCCACACCGCCACCCTGCTGCACGACGACGTGGTCGACGAGTCCGAGCTGCGCCGCGGCCGGGGCACCGCCAATGCCATGTTCGGCAACGCCGCGTCGGTGCTGGTCGGCGACTTCCTCTACTCGCGCGCCTTCCAGATGATGGTCGAGCCCGACGACATGCGCGTGATGCGCGTGCTGTCCGACGCCACCAACGTCATCGCCGAAGGCGAGGTGCTGCAGCTGATGAACTGCAACGACCCCGACGTGGACGAGACGCGCTACCTGCAGGTGATCCGCTACAAGACGGCCAAGCTGTTCGAGGCGGCCGGCCAGATCGGCGCCATCCTGTGCGGCGCGCCGGCCGAGGTCGAGGAGGCCGCCGCCGAGTACGGCCGACGCATGGGCACCGCCTTCCAGCTCATCGACGACGTGCTCGACTACTCGGGCGACACCGGCGAGATCGGCAAGAACGTCGGCGACGACCTGCGCGAGGGCAAGGCCACGCTGCCGCTGATCCACGTGATGGCGCACGGCACGGGCGACGAGCGCGCGATGGTGCGCCAGGCGATCGAGCAGGGCCACACCGAGCAGTTCGACGCGATCAGCGCCGCCATCCGCCGCACCGGCGCGCTGGAGTACGCGCGCGACCGGGCCCGCGGCGAGGCCGCCGCCGCCGCCGCCGCCCTGTCGCACCTGCCGATTTCACAATATCGCGACGCCCTGCTATACTTATCGACTTACTCGATCGAGCGGAACCACTAAGGCGCCGCTGCAACACGCAGGTTTCCCGACTTTGCCGCGTGTGGCCTCCTCAGGAGCCGATCGGGACGATTCGCGACGCGTCGTTCGATGCCCGCATTCGGGGTGTAGCTTAGCCTGGTAGAGCGCTACGTTCGGGACGTAGAGGCCGGAGGTTCGAATCCTCTCACCCCGACCAG
>JAKOZZ010000358.1 GCA_029779755.1 Pseudomonadota bacterium | reverse complement strand
CCGTACTGCTCGGCCTGCAGCCCCAGCAGGTACGCGATGATCGTGCCGATCAGGAAGGTCACCAGCACGATGACCGGGATCGCGTTCACGCACACCTGGCGGAACTGGGCCATCAGTTCGCGGCGCCTGAGCACGGAGGGGCGCACGACCGCGCGCGCGATCTCCGACAGGGTCAGGCCCAGGAACGCGACGTGCCCGACGACGAGCCGGGCCAGCGCCTCCGACTGCATGCCCAGCTGGGCGAGCACGTTGGGGCGACGCGCCGGCGCGCGGGTGCCGGTCTGGGGCAGGCGCTCGCGCACCAGGTCGAGGATGCGCGCATGGCGCGGGTCGAACGCCTCGAGCGCGCAGTGCTCGGGGGCGGCGCCGGCCGCCTGCACCCCACGCCACAGCAGCAGCGCGCCGGCGGTGTCGATTTCGGCCAGCCCGCGGCCGTCGAGGCACACGGCGCCCCGCGTCAGCGCGTCGGGCGGCAGCGCGTCGAACGCTGCCTGCAGCGCGGCCAGACGGGCCAGCCGCCACTCACCGTGCAACGCGAGCACCAGCCGATCGCCGTCGCGGTCGAGGTCGAAGGCGCGGGGCGTGTCGGTCACGGGGGCGCCGGGCGCTGCGGCCGTCCTCAGGTCGACATCGCGAGCCCGTCGCCGGCCGGGTCCGCACCACCGTCGAGCCGGCCGTCGACGATGCGGATCGCGTGCACCAGCGGGAACATGTAGCTGAACGGATGGCGCATCACCGGATAGCCGCGCGCCTCGAGGGCGGCCTGCGTGGAGCGCAGCACACGGTTGGTGAGCTCGATCGTGTCGGAGGTGGCGCAGAAGCGCGGCGCGCCGACCGCCTCCTGCGCGGTCATGCCGAAGTCGACCGCGTTCAGGATCGCCTGCAGGTTGCCCATCGTGATGGTGGTGCCGCCCGGCGATCCGACCACGAAGAACGGCGCGTCGCCGCGGAACACGATCGTGGGCGACATCGCGGAGAACCGCGCCTTGCCGGGCGCCAGCGAGCCCGGGCGGCCCGGCCGCGGGTCGAACACCATCATGCAGTTGTTGTACATGAAGCCCAGGCCGTCGGTGACCACGCCCGAGCTCGAGCCCAGCGAATGCGTGAGGGACACGCACGCGCCGCGGTCGTCGGCCACGCAGATGTGCGTGGTGTTGCGGCTCTCCTTGGCGCCGTCGTTCAGACGCGGCACGTGGGTCTTCTCGCCGCGGCGGATGCGATCGGCCATGCGCGCGGCCCATTCCTTCGACATCAGCTCCTGCATCGGGATGTCGACGAAGCGCGGATCGCCCATGCGGGTGTCCTTCTCGAGCGTGGCGATCTTCATCGCCTCGGACACGATCGCGATGTAGTCGGGCGAGTTGTGCCCGAGCGCGGCCAGGTCGAAATGCTCGAGGATGTTGAGCATCATCACGATCAGCAGCCCGCCGCCGGGCGGCGGGTTGGTCGCGACCCGGTGCCCGCGATACGTGGTCCACAGCGGGTCGGCCGACTCGGTCGTGCAGGTGGCCAGGTCCTCCATCGTAATCAGCCCGCCGTGAGCCTGCATGTCCTGCGCGATGCGCTGCGCGATCTCGCCATGGTAGAAGTCGTCGACGCCGTGTTCGGCGATGCGCCGGTACGTGCGTCCCATGTCGGGGTTGCGCAGCAGCTCGCCCACCTTGCGCACCGAGCCGTCGGGCTTCAGGTAGATCTTCGCGGTGGCCGGATGGTCGCGCAGCACGCGCACGCGCTCGATGCGGCCGTACATCGCCGGCTGCATCCAGAAGTCGTGCACGTGCGGGCGCACCGGAAAGCCGTCCTCGCACCAGCGGATGGCCGGCTGGATCAGCTCGGCCAGCGGGCGCGTGCCGAAGCGGTGCAGCGCCTCGTCGAACGCCTTGATGGTGAGCGGCGTGGTCATCGACTGGTAGCCGATCTCGTTGACCTCGCCTTTCAGCACGAAGCCGAACCCGTCGTCGCATTCGCGCACGATCAGGTCCTCCCACATGTCGGCGCGCGTGGCCAGCGGCGCGCGCCCGTGGAAGTCGATGAACGTGTGCACGCCCTGCGCGGGCAGGTGGATGTGCATGGAGCCGAAGCCGGCGATGCCGCACATCTGCGGATCGACCGCCGTCTGCACCAGCGCGGCGCCGATCGCCGCGTCGATCACGTTGCCACCGCTGCGCAGGATGTCGAGCCCGGCCTCGGTGGCCTCGGGCTGCGCCGCGCTGACGAATCCGCGTGTGCCGCTCATGATGGGTCAGACCTCCAGCCGGAAGGCGTCGCCGTCGCGCACGACGCGCCCGGCGGTGGCGCCCGCGAAGTGCGTGCCGATCACCAGCGTGGGCGTGCCGGCGAGCCGGCCGAACACTTCGCGCCGGGTCTTCGTCGACTGCTTCTGGTCGTAGTCGACGGTGGCCGCCCATTCGGGCATCGCCATCTGGCACGGGTGGTGGCAGAAGTCGCCGGTGATCAGCGCCTCCTGGCCCTGCGACGAGATCGCGATGCTGACGTGGCCGGGGGTGTGGCCGACGGTGGGCACCAGCCGCACCTGGTCACAGATGCGCGCGTCGGTGTCGATCAGGTCGACCAGCCCGGCGTCGAACACCGGCTTGACCGAATCGACGAACTCCACGGGCTGTTCGCCCTCCGTGCCGCCGGCGTTCCAGAACTCGAACTCGGTGCGCGCCATCAGGTAGCGCGCCTTCGGGAAGGTCGGCACCCACTTGCCGTCGACCCGCATGGTGTTCCAGCCGACGTGATCGACGTGCAGGTGCGTGCACAGCACGGTGTCGATCGACTCGCGCGCGAAGCCCGCCGCGGCCAGGTCCTGCAGGAAGGTGCCCTGCAGGTTGTTCCAGGTGGGCACGTTGCGGCCCTGCTTGTCGTTGCCCAGGCAGGTGTCGACGATGATGCGCCGCCCCGGCGCCTCGATCACCAGCGCATGGATGCTCATCTTGAGCTTGCCGTTGTCGTCCATGAAGTGCGGCTTCATCCAGTGCATGCCCAGCACCGCGTCGGGTGTGGCCTGCGGCAGGATGAAGCGGGTGCCGCCGGTGGCTTCCAGCTCGAC
>JAKOZZ010000344.1 GCA_029779755.1 Pseudomonadota bacterium | reverse complement strand
GGTGCGCGTCGCGGTCGATCGCGGCCTGATCTCGATCGACCGGATCGACGGGCTGACGGTGGAGTCGGGCGACCCGGCGGGCGATGCGGCCCTCACCCTGCGGGGCACCGAGTCCGCGCTCGACCGGGCACTCGACGGGCTGCGCTTCACGCCCCTGGCGGACTGGTCGGGCACGGCCCGTCTGACGATCGTCACCGCGGGCGTCGCAACCGACGCCCCGCCGGCCGCGACCGACGCCGTCGACATCACCGTGCGCCCGGCCAACGATGCCCCCGTGCTCGACATGCCCGGCCGGATCGTGACGGCCGAGAACGAGCGCGCGATCCTGCGGGTCGCCGCCCAGGATCCCGACCTGCCGGACGAGCGTCTGCGGTTCTCGATCGACGGCGGTGCCGACGCCGCACTGTTCACGGTCGACGCCGGCTCCGGCGCGCTCGGCTGGGTGGACGCCCCCGACTACGAGACGCCGCGCGACGCTCAGCGTGCAAACGTGTACGAGGTGCGCGTCCGGGTTGCCGACGACAGCGGTGCGACCGATGCGCGCACCCTGCGCATCGAGGTCACGAACGTCAACGAGGCGCCGGTGGTCTGGGCGACCGCGGGCACCGACGGCGGAAGTGCCCCCATCGCCGCGGTCGCGATCACCGACGTCGACAGCGGCCTGATCACCAGCGCAACGGTGCGCGTGGCCAACGGCGCACCGGCCGACGCGGACCAGCTGATGCTGACGGGCGCGCATGCGATGCAGGCGTACTGGAACGCCGCCGATGCGACACTGACGCTCGTCGGTCCGGCCAGCATCACGCAGTACGAGCAGGCGCTGCGCGCGGTCATGTTCGAGACGTCGGACGCGGCGGCGCCCGCGCGCCTGGTGACGATCACCGTGTCCGACGGCGCGCTGGCCTCGCCGGTGTCCGCGAACGCGTACGCGGTCGGCACGGCCCTGCGGGCCAGCGCGCCGATGCTGCCACTCGCGCCGCAGCCCGGCAGCCCCGCGACGCCCGACGGCACCGGCCTGACGGGTCAGCCGGTCGGCACCACGGCGGGCAGCACACCATCGTCGACACCGTACGCCACGACGCCGACGCCCGTCGCCGGGCTGACGCCGGTGACCCCGTCGCTGGCGCTCCCCTCGACTCCATCGTTCACTTCGCCGGCGTCGATCACGGCGCCGACGACCTCGACCGGCACGACGCCGCCCGGCGTCACTGCGCCGGGCACGACGCCCACCGGAAAGGCCCTCGAAGCCGCCGCCGGCGCGACGCCCTCGGGGACGACCGGAACGACCGGTGCGACCGCATCGCCGACCGCACCGGCGCGCGCGTCGACCGGACTCTCGCCGCTGACCGATGCACTCGACGCGCTGATCACGGCGTCGGCGCCGCCCGCCGAGCGCCTGGCCGACCCCACGCGTGTCACGGTGCTGCAGGGCGCCTCCACCGGCCTGGTCAGCCTGCGCAGCGACCCTGCGGTGCTCGGCGGATTCGCGCTCAGCCAGCCGCTCGCCGAGGTGCTGTCGCTCTCGCTCGACACCGAGCGGACCGCGGCGGTCGCCGGCCTCGACCTGCTGCTCGGCATGCCGGGCGGCGGCACCGGACGCACCACGGTCACGGTTGCCGCCGACGGTCTGCGCATCGAACTCACCGGCAGCGACGCGATCTCGGTCGATGCGCTGAGCACCACCACGCGCGTGTCGGGCCTGGCGGCCTCGGCCCTCACCTTGTGGTGGGCGGCACGCGCGACCGGTCTTGCGGCCGCGCTGGCGGCTTCGGTGCCGGCCTGGAGTTCGTTCGACCCGCTGCCGATCGTCGATCGCCCGGACGCCCCCCGCAAGGGGAAGGCCGCGACGCGCAGACCGGCACCCGCCGGTGCGGCGCCCGCCGGAGCGGCATCCGCCGGCGCGGCCGCACCCACGACGACGCAGACGCAGACCGTGCAGGCGACCCCGCGCACGCTGCTGATCATGGACGACGCACGATGAAGAAGCTCAACGCGGTCGGCAGGATCGCACTCGGCCTGGTGGCGCTGGCCGCCTCGATGGTGCTGATCTTCGACCTGATCTTCGGGCTGCTGCCGAGCGAGTCGGACACGCAGCGCATCGTCCGCCAGAAGGTGAGCGAGAACCTGGCGATCCAGGCGGCCGGCCTGCTGCAGGCGCGCGACGTGTCCGCGATCGAGGCGACGCTGCACAGCGTGTTCCGCCGCGACCCCGAGGTGCGCTCGATCGCGGTGCGGCGCGCCGACGGGCTGATGGTGGCTTCGGCCGGCGACCACGTACGCTACTGGGTCGCCCCGCGCGACGGACTGTCGACCCTGACGCACGTGATCGTGCCGATCCAGGCCGACGGCGTGCGCTGGGGCGCGCTGGAGATCGCCTATCGCGCCTCGCTCGAACGTCCGCTGCTCGACTGGCTGAACGGCCCCACCGTCAAGCTGCTGGGGCTGCTCACGCTCGGCGGCTTCGTGCTGTTCTACCTGTACATGCGCCGCGCACTGCAGCACCTCGATCCGCGCTCGGCGGTGCCCGAGCGGGTGCGCGTCGCGTTCGACTCCCTCACCGAAGGCGTGCTGATCGTCGATTCGGCGGCACGCATCGTGCTGACGAACCACGCGTTCCGGCGCCTTGGCGGCGAGCGCTCGCGCGATCCGATCGGTCGGCGACCGGACGACATCCCGTGGCTCGCGTCGGCGCTGGGTGCCGACACCGGGGAGCCCCCGTGGCACGAAGCCATGCGCACCGGCAAGCCGGTGAGCGCGCGTCCGATCGCGATCGGGGCCAACGGCAGCCAGTCGCGCAAGGCGATCGTCAACTGCGCGCCCGTGCTCGACGGCGGCGGCGGGGTGCAGGGATGCATGATCACGTTCAACGACGTCACCCAGCTGGAGGCCGCACGCGAGCAGCTCGTCGACGCGCTGGCCGACCTGGTCACGTCGAAGGAGGAGCTCGAGCGCAAGAACGAGGAGCTGGAGTGGCTGGCCAGTCGCGATCCGATGACCGGATGCCTGAACCGGCGCGTGTTCTTCGAGCGCTTCGAACTGCTGTTCCGGACGGCGACCCGCGACGGCACGGCGCTGGCCTGCGTGATGTGCGACATCGACAAGTTCAAGTCGATCAACGACCGCCTCGGCCACCAGGTCGGCGACCAGGTGATCAAGGCGATCGGTACGCTGCTGCAGCGCGCCGCACGGCCCGGCGACCTGGTCGGCCGCTACGGCGGCGAGGAGTTCTGCCTCGTCGTCGCCGGCCGCGATGCTGCCGAAGCCGCGCGCTTCGCCGAATCGCTGCGCGCCCGCTTCGAGGCGGAAGGGGCGGCGTCGGTGCCGGCGCTGTTCGGATCGCAGGTCACGGCCAGCTTCGGCGTGTCCACGCTCGGTGGAGGCGCACGCGGTCCGGAGGAACTCATCGACCAGGCGGACCAGGCGCTCTACGCGTCGAAGCACGGCGGGCGCAATCGCGTGACCGTCTATGCGTCGCCCGACGCATCGCTCCCCATGACGAAGGACGAAGCCCATGCCGCATGACCGGTTCAGGATCGGCGCCGACCCGCTGATCGCGCGGGTGAGCGAACTCGCCGCCATCGGCGTGTTCGAGTGGCATCCGGCCCAGGGGCGCATCAGTGCGACCCCGCACTGCCTCACCCTGCTCGGGCTGGAGGATCCCGAGGCGCCGCTGACGGCCGCCCGGCTGTGGTCCGGCATCGCCGACACCGATCGCGACCTGCTGGCCGAGGCGATGCGCGGCGTGCTCGCCGGCGGCGATCCCGTGCGACTGCAGGTGCGCACCCACGCAGCCGCGCACCCGGCCCCGCACGCGGTCGATGGGCTGCCTGGATCGGCGACGGCGTCCGAACGGATCGCCGAGCGCCGGCGGGACACGGGTCTGCTGACGGTGGCGCTCGAGGCCCTGCCCGCGACCGGCGGCGACACCGGCATCCTCGGCACCGTCGCACCGGCCACGGCCGACGAGTCGGACAGCAAGTGGCGCCGGATGGTGTGCTACGACACCCTCACCGGCCTGCCGAACCGCCTGCTGTTCCGCGAGCAGGTCACCTACGCACTGAGGCGTGCCGAGCGCGACCGCACCCTGGTGGCGGTGCTGTCGATGGACGTCGACCAGTTCCGGCGCTTCAACGAGACCCTGGGCCACGAGTCCGGCGACCGCCTGCTCAAGCACGTCAGCGCGCGGGTCGCGCGCTGCCTGCGCAGCGAGGACATCATCGCCGCCGGCGAGGGTCTGGAGCGCAGTTCGGGCGTCGCGCGGCTCGGGGGCGACGAGTTCGCCATCCTGCTGTCGCGCATCGGCGATCCCCAGGATGCCGCGCGCGTCGCGCGGCGTCTGCTGCAGGCCGTCTCGGAGCCGGTCGACATCGACGGCCGCAACATGTATCCGAGCGTCAGCGTGGGCATCGCCCTGTACCCGTGGGACGGCGAGGAGACCGACCGGCTGATCCGCTGTGCCGACACGGCGCTGGGCCGCGCGATGGAGCTCGGCGGCGGCCGCGCCCAGTTCTACAGCAAGGCGATGAACGCGCTCTCCGCGGATCGCCTGGCGCTGGAGACGGGTCTGCGCAACGCGCTGGACGCTGGCGAGTTCGTGCTGCACTACCAGCCGCGGGTCGACGGCGCGTCGCGCAGCATCCTGTCGAACGAGGCGCTGATCCGTTGGAACCACAGCGAGCGCGGTCTCGTGGCGCCGGGCGGCTTCATCGACGTGGCCGAGCAGAGCCGGCTGATCGTGCCGATCGGCACCTGGGTGCTCGAGGAGGCGTGCCGGCAGAACCGCATGTGGCAGCAGCGCGGTCTGCCCGCGGTGCCGATCTCCGTCAACATCTCGTCGATCCAGTTCCGCGACCCGGGGTTCATCGGCATCGTCGAGCGCGTGCTCGCCACCACGGGCCTGGAGCCGCGCTTCCTGGAGCTGGAGATCACCGAATCGGTGGTGATGTCGGAGGCCGAGGACGCGATCCGGATCATGCGCGCGCTCAAGGAGCTCGGCGTGCGGATCTCGATCGACGACTTCGGCACCGGCTTCTCGTCGCTGGCCTACCTGAAGGACTTCCCGGTCGACGCGCTGAAAGTCGACCGCTCGTTCGTGCACGACGTGACGCACAACCCGCGCATCGCGTCGATCGCCTGCGCGGTGATCGACCTGGGCACGCGCCTGGGCATGGAGGTCGTGGCCGAGGGGGTCGAGACCGAAGGGCAGCGGCGCTTCCTGCTGGAGCACGGCTGCCGCGAGATGCAGGGCTTCCTGTTCGCGCGGCCGATGGATCCGGTCGCCCTGGAGATGCGCTGGCGCGGCAGCCGCGCCGAGGCGGTCGCCGCGACGGTGTGAACGGAGACCGGCACGGCCTGACGCGGGGGGCGGCCCCCCCGCGTCGGGACGTCAGCGCTTCCAGCTGGGCGGACGCTTGTCGATGAACGCCTGGACGCCTTCCTGCGCGGTGTCTTCCATCATGTTGCAGGCCATCGTCTGGCCGGCCAGCTGATAGGCCGCCTCGATCCCGGTCTCGAGCTGCCGGTAGAACAGCCCCTTGCCCATGGCGATCGCCGCCGACGGCTTGGCGAGGATCTTGCGGGCCAGGCCTTCGACCTCGGCGTCGAGCTGGGCGGCGGGCACGACCCGGTTGACCAGCCCCTTGTCGAGCGCGGCGGCCGCGTCGATGAAGTCGCCGGTGACGAGCATCTCGAACGCCTCCTTGCGCGACAGGTTGCGCGACAGCGCCACCGACGGTGTCGAGCAGAACAGGCCGAGGTTGACGCCCGAGACCGCAAACTTGGCCTCCTCGACGGCGACCGCCAGGTCGCACATCGCCACGAGCTGGCAGCCCGCCGCGGTCGCGATGCCGTGCACGCGCGCGATCACCGGCTGGGGCATGCGCTGGATCGTGAGCATCAGCTTGCTGCACTGCGCGAACAGCGCCTGGTAGAACGCCATCGTCGGCTGCGCGCGCATCTCGCGCAGGTCGTGCCCGGCGCAGAACGCCTTGCCCGCCGCGGCGAGCACGACGACGCGCGCCTGCGGATCGGCGGCGATCGCGTCGAGCTCCACCTGCAGCGCCGACATCATCGCCGACGACAGGGCGTTGTACTGCGACCCGCGGTTCATCGTCAGCGTGACGATGCCGTCGTCGCGACGGACGGTGACGAGCGCGTCCTCGGACGCGGTGTTGAGGACTGCGGACATGGCGGTCTCCTGGCGGTTGAGCGGCACGGCGGACCCCCGCGGCCACGCACGTGCAGGCCGTCCGTCCGACGGGGGGCGGTACGACCCGGATGCTACCGCGGCTCGACCCGCCGATGCATCCCGGTCACACCACCGGAGCGCCGAGCCCGCTGGGCATGAGCGCATGGTGCTTCGCCGCGTACATCGCCGTGTCGCTGCGGTGCAGGACGGACTCGGGCGGCTCGCCCGGGCGCGCCCGCGCAACGCCGAAGCTGACGGTGACCGCGAGGCCCGGCCGGATCGCCGCCCAGTCGGTGGCGGCGAAGGCATCGGCCACCTGCCGGCACCGGGCGACCGCCTCGGCCTCGTCGGTGGCGGGCAACAGGAGCACGAACTCGTCCCCCGCCAGCCGTGCCGCGAAATCGTCGGCATGCGCAAGACGGCGCAGCAGTTCCGCGAACCGCTGCAGCACCTGATCGCCCACCAGGTGCGAATGACGGTCGTTCACCTGCTTGAAGCGGTCCACGTCGAACAGCGCGACGCAGCACGCGTGCGCGGGTTCGCCCGCGTCGCTCAGGCGATCGGTCAGCACCCGGTCGAAGTGGCGGCGGTTGGGCAGGCCCGTAAGGGTGTCCTCCAGCGACAGGCGTTCGAGCCGGCGCGACGCGCTCTCGAGCACGCGCCGGGCGCGTTCGCCGCTGCGCACCTCGAGCTGCCACTCGACGACACGCGCGCGGCTCGCCAGGTTCTCGGTGCGGATCTTGTGCTCGCGGACCCGCAACCGCCGCATCTCGGCCATCGCGTCGGCCATCCGTCCCTGGGCCTCGTGCAGCCCGATGAGGATCAGGTGCCCCAGACAGGCCAGCTGCTCGTGGTCCACCCGGTTGGCGAGCTCGATCATGGCCGTCGCGCGCTGCTCGGCCTGCGCGAAGTCGTTCAGGGCGATCCCGATCTCGCAGCGCACCCAGTTCTCGACCACGTGCAGCCAGGTGGTCGCCCGATAGCGGTCGCGCCACTCGAGCGCCGCGGCGAGGCGGGCCTGCGCGCCGGCCAGGTCTCCGTTCCAGCAGGCGGCCAGGCTGGACAGGAACTGCAGCACTGCATGCCCGGTGACCTGCCCGCCGATCACGATGCTGCCGTTGCGGCCCGATCGCGCCAGCGCGTTGCAGGTCTCGACCACGGCATTCAGACGCCCGAGGTCGGGCAGCGCGCCGGTCTCGTAGCGCACGCACACGGCACGCACGCATTCGGACATCGCCTGGTTCTGACGCGGCTGCGCCGGCGGCAGCGGCGGATCGGATTCGCCGGCGGCCCGCACCGCGCGCTCGAAGCTGTGTTCCGCGCGCTCGAAGTCGCGGCTCCAGAACTGCGCGATGCCGAGGTAGTTCCAGGCGAGCACCGTCTGAGGCCCGACGGGCTGCAGTTCACACAGGCGGACACCGAGCAGCGCGGCCTCGACCGCTTCCTCGTTGCGGCCCAGACTCGCCGCACAGTGGGCGAGGGTCGCGAGCGCGGCCGATTCCCCGGCCACGTCGTCGAGCGCCTTGAACAGCATCGCTGCCCGCTGGGCGTGGTCGTGCGCGCGTCGGAACCGGGACACGGTCCGTTCGATGTCGCCGAGCGACGCCAGCGCACGCGCCTGCATCAGGCGATCGCCCCGGGCCTGGGCACCGGCCAGCACCTCGTGCGCGAGCGCCCGCGCCTGCTCGACGTCGCCGACGTCGAGCGACAGGCGCGCACTCTGCAGCACGGTATCGAATCCGCTTCCCTGGACCATGCTCGATCGGTGGTTACGACACACTCGTATTCTTGTTCCCGCGCGTGTTCCACGTCGGAACGACCGGCGGACCACTGCACGATGCCACCAATTCGGGGCTTCGGCGACCGCGCCGCGACGTCAGGCACCGGGCGGCGCGCCCGATCCGACCGACGGCGTGCGCTGCGGGTCCGGCGGCCGCCGCCGGGGCGCCTGCACGCGCCGCTCGCGACGCCGGCGGGGATTCCGCCACACCCGTGCGGCCGACCGTCGGCCGACATGCGGCGAGCCCCGGAGGCCGCGGATCGTTCGATTACACTGGACCGACCCCATCCACGCCTCCGATCCCGCATCCGGAATGCTCGAAAAGATCCAGTCGGTCGCCGCCCAGGTAGGTCAGGTCGTCGTCGGCAAGCAGCCACAGATCCGACTCGCCCTCGCCTGCATGCTCGCGCGCGGCCACCTGCTCATCGAGGACCTGCCCGGCGTCGGCAAGACGACGCTGGCGCACGCGCTGTCGATCTCGCTGGGCCTGGAGTTCAAGCGCGTGCAGTTCACCAACGACCTGCTGCCGGCGGACATCGTGGGCGTCAGCGTGTTCGACCGGGACCGCGCGCAGTTCGTGTTCCACAAGGGCCCGGTCTTCTCCCAGGTGCTGCTGGCCGACGAGATCAACCGCGCGTCGCCCAAGACCCAGAGCGCGCTGCTCGAAGCCATGGAAGAGCGCCAGGTGTCGGTCGACGGCAAGCCGATGGTCCTGCCGGACCCGTTCTTCGTGATCGCCACGCAGAACCCGCAGGACCAGATCGGCACGTTCCCGCTGCCCGAGTCGCAGCTCGACCGCTTCCTGATGTGCATCGAGCTCGGCTATCCGGATCCCAAGTCCGAGCGTGCGCTGCTCGACGGCGAGGACCGCCGCGGCATGCTCGACGCACTGCCCGCGCGCATCACGCCCCAGGACCTGGTCGCGGCCCAGCAGGAGGTGCGGCGGATCCGCTGCGCACCGGCGCTGCTCGACTACGTCCAGAACCTGCTCACCTTCAGCCGCCGCTCGCCGGCGCTGGCCGAAGGCCTGAGCCCGCGCGCAGGACTCGCGCTGGTCCAGGCGGCACGCGCGTGGGCGATGCTCGACGGACGCAACCACGTGCTGCCGGACGACGTCCAGGCCGTGATGCCGGCGGTGGCCGGCCACCGGCTGCGCCCGGCGAAAGGCGGCGGCGTCACGTACCGCGCGCGCGCCGAGCTGGTCGCCGCGCTCGTCTCGTCGGTGGCGGTGCCCTAGGACCGCGTCCGCGCCGATGGCCCGCAGCGCCTCCCATCCGTTCCAGCACCGGGCCCGCACCCGGACCTCGAGCCGCGCGCCCGGCGACTCCTGGGTCGACCGGATCGCCGGCCGATTCCTGCGGCGCCGTCCCCCGGTCGGCGGCGACGTGCGTCTCACCCAGCGCAACGTCTACGTGCTGCCGAGCCGTGCCGGGATGCTGTACGCGACGATCCTGCTGGCCATGCTGATTGCATCGGTCAACTACGCGCTGTCGCTCGGCTTCATGCTGACGTTCCTGCTGGGCGCGATCGCCGTGGTCGCGATGCTGCACACGTTCCGCAACATGGTGTCCCTGGTGCTGCGCCCGGGCCGTGCCGACCCCGTGTTCGCGGGCCAGCCGGCGCAGTTCACGCTGCTGCTGATCAATCCGGCGCGTCACGACCGGCACGCGCTGAACCTGTTCGCGACCGGCATGGTCCGCCCGGAGGTCGTCGACGTCTCGGCGCAGACCGAGCAGCTCGTCACGATTGCGCTGCCGGCGCCGCAGCGCGGCTGGATGAGCGTGCCGCGCCTGAAGCTGTGGTCGGAGTTCCCGCTCGGTCTGTGGCGCGTCTGGAGCTACTGGCACCCATCGCTGCGCGTGCTCGTCTACCCCACGCCCGAGACCCCGCCCGCGCCCCTGCCCGAGTCCCGCGCGCTGGCCGGCGACGGCGAAGGCGGCGGGGGCGGCGAGGACGACATCGCCGCCGTCCGCCCCTGGCAGCCGGGCGATTCGCCCCGCCGGATCGCGTGGAAGGCGATGGCGCGGACGGCGTCCGACACGCTGCTCACCAAGCAGTTCGAAGGCGGCGAGCGCGGCGAACTGTGGTTCGACTGGCACCATCTGCCGGCGACCCTCGACCCCGAACTGCGCATCTCGCGCCTGACGCGCTGGGTCCTCGATGCCGACGCCAGCGGCGCCCGCTGGGCGCTCACGCTCCCGGGCGAGCCGATCCCCCTCGACGGCGGGCCCGGGCATCGCGACCGGTGTCTCGAGGCCCTGGCCACGATGCGGGTGTGACCATGGAGGCCGGCAAGGGGCTGCGGTATTCGCTGCGCGCGCTGGGCGGGCGCCTGGGCGAGCAATGGGAGCGCGAGCGGCGCGACACGCTGTTCCTGATGGGCGCGACGCTGCTGGCCGTGGCCCCGCATCTGATCCACCTGCCCTGGTGGACGGCGCTCGGCTTCCTGGTGCTGTTCTTCTGGCGGCTCGGCCTGGTGATGTCGGGCCGCTGGCTGCCGCGGGACTCGGTGCGCTGGTTCGCCGCCGCCGCCTGCACCGCCGCCGTGCTCGCGCACTACAAGACCCTGCTGGGCCGGGATCCCGGCGTCGCGCTGCTGGTGCTCTTCCTGGGCCTGAAGCTGATGGAGATGCGGGTGCGGCGCGACCTGTTCGTCGTCACCTTCCTGTGCTTCTTCCTGCTGCTGACGTCATTCTTCTACTCGCAGACGATGCTGACCGGCGCGCTGACGCTGCTGGCGGTGCTGGGTCTGCTGACCACGATGCTGACGATGCAGTACGGCGCCAACGAACAGCCGGTGTCGCGCCGCGTGCGCACGGCGGGCGGCCTGCTGCTGCAGGCGCTGCCGATCGCCGCGCTGTTCTTCGTGCTGTTCCCGCGCGTGCAGGGGCCGCTGTGGGGCCTGCCCGACGACGCGCACGCCGGCGGGACGGGCCTGTCGGAATCGATGCGGCCCGGACAGATCTCCGAGCTGAGCCAGTCCGACGACATCGCGTTCCGCGTGCGGTTCGACGACACCCCGCCGCTGCCCGAGCGCATGTACTGGCGCGGCCCGACGTTCGGGCAGTTCGACGGCGCGGTCTGGAGCCCGATGCGCAAGCCGCTGGCGCCGGTGCCGCTGCCGAGCATCCAGGGCGAGGGATCGACCCTGGTGCGCTACACGGTGACGCTGGAGGCCCACAACCGGAACTGGCTGTTCGCACTCGAGGCGCCGGTGCGCATCGACCGTCTGCCCCAGGGGGCGGCGCTGCTGATGCCGGACATGCTCCTGCAGGCGCGCGAGCGTGTGGTCGAGCGGCTGCGCTACAACGTCGAGTCGACGACCGGCTACACGTTCGGACTCAACGAGACGCCGCTCAGCCTGCAGAACTGGCTCGCACTGCCGCCCGGTTTCAACCCGAAGACGCTCGAGCTCGCCGCGCGCTGGCGCAACGAGGAACCCGACAACGCGAAGCTGGTCGACCGGGCGTTGCGGATGTTCAACCGCGAGGCATTCCACTACACGCTCAAGCCGCCGCTGCTGGGCCGCGACTCGGCCGACGACTTCCTGTTCCGCACCCGTTCGGGCTTCTGCGAGCACTATGCCAGCGCCTTCGTCGTGCTGATGCGCGCCCTCGACATCCCGGCACGCGTCGTCACGGGCTACCAGGGCGGAGAGCTGAACCCCGTCGACGGCTGGTGGGTCGTCCGCCAGGCGGACGCGCATGCCTGGGCCGAGGTCTGGCTGGCGGGCCGGGGCTGGACACGCGTCGACCCCACGGCCGCGATCGCGCCCGAGCGCATCGAGCGCGGCAGCCGCGCGCTGCAGCCCGCCGCCGTCGAGCGTCCGCTGGGCCTGGACCTGCCTCTGCTCGCCGACCTGCGCTTCAACCTCGACGCGCTGTCGAACGCCTGGAACCAGTGGGTGCTGTCCTACGACCACAGCCGCCAGATGCGGCTGCTGGCCGCGCTGGGGCTGGGCATCGACGACTGGGGTCAGATGATCGGCGTGCTCGCCCTCGGCATGGCGCTGATGATCGGCGTGGTGGCGCTGATCACCCTGCGCCCGCGCCGCCCGCACGACCCGGTGGCGCGCGCGTATCACGAGTTCTGCCTGCGGCTGGCTGCCGTCGGCGTCACGCGTGCGCCGCACGAGACCTCGCACCGCCTGCTCGAGCGCGCCGAGCATGCGCTCGACCCCGCGCTTGCGCGTCAGGCCCGCGGCATCGTCACGCTCTACAACGCCCTGCGCTACGGCCCTGCCGACCGGAACGAACGCACCGACGTGAGACACTTGCGCTCTCTCGTCAAAGCGTTCAAGCCGTGATTCCGCCTCGTCTCCGCACGCCGCTCCGTTCCCTCGTTCTGCTGTGCCTGCCGGTCATCGCCGGTGCGCTGCTGACGCCTGCGCATGCCGCCCCGGCGCGACGGCACGCGCCGGCCGCGGTCGAGCCGGCCGCCGGCCGCGACTATGCCGCGCGCGACGAGGTCCGTGCCTTCATCGACGCGATGGTCCAGGCACACGGCTTCGATGCCGAGCACCTGTCGCGCGTGTTCCGCGCGGCCCGCTTCGACGCCGACGTCCTGCGCCTGATCGGTCCGCCGCGTGCCGGATTCAAGCGCTCGTGGGAGGTCTACCGCGCCCGCTTCCTCGACCCGCTGCGCATCCGCGAGGGCGTGCGCTTCTGGCGCACCCACGAGGACGCGCTGAAGCGCGCGTCGGCCGAATACGGCGTGCCGGCCGAGATCATCGTGTCGATCATCGGCGTCGAGACGATCTACGGACGCATCACCGGCGACTTCCGCGTGCTGGATGCGCTGACGACGCTGGCGTTCGACTATCCGCGCCGGGCCGCCTACTTCCGCGAGGAGCTCGAGCACTTCCTGCTGTACACGCGCGACGCCGGTCTCGACCTGTTCGAGGTGCGGGGCTCGTTCGCAGGCGCGATCGGTCTGCCGCAGTTCATGCCGGGCAGCCTGCGGCGCTTCGCCGTCGACTTCGACGGCGACGGGCGGATCGACCTGCGGGGCAGCCCGGTCGACGCGATCGGCAGCGTTGCACGCTTCCTGTCGCTGCACGGCTGGGTGCCCGGCGAGCCCACGCACTTCCCCGCGACGATCGCGGCCGAAGAGCGCATCGAGCCGCTGATCGCCGCCGGCATCGAACCGCAGTTCACGCTGGCGCAGCTCGCCGACTACGGCGTGGGCAGCCCGTCCGACGTGCCGGCCGACGCGAAGCTCGCGCTGATCGACCTGCAGAACGCCGGACGCGCAACCGACTACGTGCTCGGCGCCCGTAACTTCTACGCCGTCACCCGCTACAACCGGTCGAGCTTCTACGCGATGGCCGTGATCGAGCTGGCGCGCACGCTGAGCAAGGCGCGCGACGGCTGAACGCCGGCGTCAGGCGCCGGGCTGCGGCGGCGGCGCAGCCACGGGCCGGGGCGCCCGCTGGCGCACGGCCATCGTGACGCCGCTGGCCACGATCAGGGCCATGCCCCCCAGCGCGATCGCGTCCGGGAAGTTGCCGAACACCAGCCAGCCGACCGTGATCGCCGCCACCAGCTGCGTATAGCCGAACGGCGCCAGCAGCGTCGCCGGCGCATGGTCGAAGGCGCGCACCAGCAGCATGTGCCCGAACGCGCCGATCGCCCCCGTGGCCACCAGCATCGCAGCGTCGAGCGCGCTGCGCGGCGACGTCCAGAACAGGGGCACGACCGCGCACATGATCACGGCCGACACGAGGCCGCCCAGGAACAGCGTGGCCATGCCGTCGTCCACGCCGGACAGGCGCCGCGTCAGCAGCTGATAGGTGGCGAAGCAGAACGCCGTGCACATCGGCAGCAGCGCCGCCCAGCTGAACACCGACGAGCCCGGCCGCACGATCAGCAGCACGCCGGCGAAGCTGACGGCCAGTGCCCACCACGTGCCTGCGGGCGCGCGTTCGCCCAGGAAGCGCACGGCCAGCACGGTCACCAGAATGGGCGCGATCGAGGCGATGGCGCCGGCATCGGCCAGCGGCAGGTAGGCCAGACCGAGGAAGAAGAACAGCGACGACAGCCCCAGCATCGCGCCGCGCACGAGTTGCATCAGCGGACGCCGGGTGCGCACGAGGCGGGTGCCCATGCGCGGCCCGAACAGCAGCGCCAGCAGCACCACGTGGAAGAAGTAGCGCGCCCACACGATCATCGGCACCGGATAGGTGGCCGACAGGTGCTTCGCCGTGGCGTCCAGCAGCGTGAACGAGCAGATCGCGCAGACCAGCAGGGCCACCCCCTTCATCGGATGCGCGGCCCGCCCGGCCGCAGCCTGCGCGGGGCTCAAGCGGGGAACACGCCGGTCGACAGGTAGCGATCGCCACGGTCGCACACGACGAACACGATCGTGGCGTTCTCGACCTCGCGGGCCAGGCGCAGCGCGATGCAGCAGGCACCGGCCGCGGAGATGCCGCAGAAGATGCCTTCCTCGGCCGCGAGGCGGCGCGCCATGTCCTCCGCGTCGGCCTGGCTCACGTACTCGACCCGGTCGACGATCGCATGCTGGTAGATGCGCGGCAGGTATTCCTGCGGCCACTTGCGGATGCCCGGGATGGACGAGCCTTCCGACGGCTGCGCGCCGACGATGCACACCGCCTGCGAGCGCTCCTTCAGGTAGCGCGACACGCCGGTGATCGTGCCGGTGGTGCCCATCGCCGACACGAAGTGCGTGACCTGCCCGGACGTGTCCTGCCAGATCTCGGGGCCGGTGGTCTCGTAGTGGGCGGCCCAGTTGTCGTCGTTGGCGAACTGGTCGAGCACCTTGCCGCGGCCTTCGGCCTGCATGCGGTCGGCGAGATCGCGCGCGTACTCCATGCCCTGCTCGCGCGTGACCAGCACCAGCTCGGCGCCATACGCCTTCATCGCCTGCCGCCGCTCGATCGACAGGTTCTCCGGCATGATCAGCACCATCCGATAGCCGCGGATCGCCGCGGCCATCGCGAGTGCGATGCCGGTGTTGCCCGACGTGGCCTCGATCAGCGTGTCGCCCGGCCGGATCTCGCCGCGGGCTTCGGCGCGCGCGATCATCGCCAGCGCGGGGCGATCCTTGACCGAACCCGCGGGGTTGTTGCCCTCGAGCTTGCCGAGGATCACGTTGTTGCGCGGGCCGTTGACGTCGGTGCCGATGCGCTGCAGGCGCACCAGCGGCGTGCGGCCGATCGTCTGGTCGATGGTCGGATAGGAGGGTCGAGTGCTCACGGCGGCTTCCGGTTGAATCGAAGGGAGGGTGGGCGCCCACGGGCTGCGGGCCGGCGGGTGACGTGCGCCGCAGGCACGGCCCCGGCGCGCACCGTGCCTGCCGTGCCGGGGCGCGCCGCACGGCGCTCAGTGCGCGACGGCTTCCGCGTCCGACAGCTTCACGACGCCCTGCAGGTCGGCCTCGAGGATACCGCGTCGCAGCGCCGCGATCGCGGGAAGCCTCGGAAAGCTCTTGCGCCAGACGAGGGAGACCCGGCGCGTGGGCACCGGCTCCTGGAACGGGATGTAGGCCAGCAGCGGATCCGACCCGGACTCGGGCCGGGCCATGCGGGGCAGCACCGTGATGCCGATGCCCGATGCCACCATGTGGCGGATGGTTTCCAGCGACGAGCCTTCGAAGGTCTTCTGGATGCCGCCGCTCGCCTGCGAGAACCGCGACAGCTCGGGGCAGACCTCGAGCACGTGATCCCGGAAGCAGTGCCCGGTGCCGAGCAGCAGCATCGTCTCGTTCTTGAGCTCCTGGGAGTCGATCGCCTTGCGCCGCGCCCAGGCGTGGCTGCGCGGCACCGCCACGATGAACGGTTCGTCGTAGACCGCCTGCGTCATCAGCCCGGTGTCCGGAAAGGGATCGGCCAGGATGGCGACGTCGATCTCGCCCTGGCGCAGCGACTCGAGCAGCTTGACCGTGAAGCTCTCCTGCAGGATCAGCGGCATCTGCGGCGCGTCCTCGATCATGCGCTTGACCAGCGGGGGCAGCAGATAAGGGCAGATGGTGTAGATGACGCCGACCTTCAGCGGCCCGGCCAGCGGGTCCTTGCCCTGGCGGGCGATCTCGCGGATGGTGTTGGTCTGCTCGAGCACGCGCTGGGCCTGCTCGACGATCTGCTGGCCCACCGGCGTCACGGAGACCTCGGTGTTGCCGCGTTCGAAGAGCTGGACGCCGAGCTCGTCCTCGAGCTTGCGGATCGCGACCGACAGCGTGGGCTGGCTGACGAAGCAGGCTTCCGCTGCGCGGCCGAAGTGACGCTCACGCGCCACCGCGACGATGTACTTGAGTTCGGTGAGCGTCATGGGTGCCCGGCGATGATACCAAGGGCCGATGACCCCCGCGGTGCGGTGGCGCTGCGGCATACTCGGCGCCATGCCTGCACCGCCCGCGCCCGCCCGACTGATCGGTCTCGACTGGGGGACGAGCAGCCTGCGCGCCTACCTGTTCGACGGACGGGGACACGTGCTGGCGCAGCGACGCACCGCGCAGGGCATCCTGTCCGTTGCGGCCGGGGGCTTCCGCGACACCTTCCACGCGATCTGTCACGGCTGGCTCGACGACGCCACGCTGCCGGTGATCGCCTGCGGCATGGTCGGCAGCCGCCAGGGCTGGCAGGAGGCGCCGTATGCGGCCGCACCGGCCGGCTTCGCCGCGCTGTCGCGGCAGCTGCTGCGCATCGATGCCGCCGCGGGCCGTCCGTTCGCGATCGTGCCCGGCGTGTCGCTCCTCCGGGCCGACGGCACGCACGACGTCATGCGTGGCGAGGAGACCCAGGTCTTCGGCGCACTGGACGCCGACGCCGCCCGCGCGCCCGCCCAGGCGACCGACTGGGTGCTGCCGGGCACGCACAGCAAGTGGGTGCAGGTGCGCGCGGACGAGATCGTCGCGTTCCGCACCTACCTGACCGGCGAGCTGTACGCGGTGCTGTCCGAGCACTCGATCCTCGGCCGGCTGTTCGCGCGCGGCGCAGGCCCGGACGCAGCGGACCCTTCGGACGCCTTCCGGGACGGTGTGGCGCGCGCCGCAGCCGATCCCGCCGGGCTGTCGGCCCTGCTGTTCTCGGTCCGCGCCGAGGGCCTGTTCGGCCGCTACGACGCGCAGGCCCTGCCCGACTACCTGTCCGGTCTGCTGATCGGCGCCGAGATCGCACACGCCCGGCCGGTGCGGGCGGGTGGACAGGACGGCGGCGCGGTGCGGGTGATCGGAACCGACGGCCTGGCCGTGCGCTACCGGGCAGCGCTCGCCGCCCTCGGCCTGGCCGCGTGCGACACCGTCGCGGAGCCGGCCGCAGCCGGCCTGTTCCGGATCGCGCAGACGGCCGGTCTGATGCACGAAGACGGTCCCTCCCCTTTGCCCAAAGGCCAAGCCGATGGATGAGCCCCTGCCCCGCGCGCCACGCGGTCTGCCCCTGGTCGCGATCCTGCGCGGCATCCGACCGGACGAAGCCGACGCGATCGGCGACGCTCTCGTATCCGCCGGCTTCCAGACCCTGGAGGTTCCGCTGAACTCCCCGGAGCCGCTGCGCACCATCGAGCGTCTCGCCGCACGCTTTCCGCAGTGTCTGGTGGGCGCGGGCACGGTGCTGTCGCCCGCGCAGGTCGCTGCGGTGTGCGACGCGGGCGGGCGTCTGATCGTGGCCCCCAACTTCGATGCCGCCGTCACCCGTGCGGCAATCGGCCTCGGCCTGGCGGTGATGCCGGGCGTCGCCACGCCCAGCGAGGCGTTCGCCGCCATCGCCGCCGGCGCGACGACGCTGAAGGTGTTCCCGGCCGAAGGCGTGCCCCCGGCGGTGCTGCGCGCGTGGCGCGCCGTCGTCCCGCCGGAGATCGCCCTGCTGCCGGTCGGGGGCATCTCGGTCGAGCTGATGGGCCCGTACCTCGATGCGGGCGCCGACGGGTTCGGACTCGGCTCGGCGCTGTACCGTGCGGGCGACGACGCAGGCCAGGTCGGGGAGCGCGCCGTGCGCTTCGTGGACCGCTGGCACGCATTGCACGGGCGGCTGCGCGCCTGAACGGCGGCGCCCGGACGGCCCTCGAGCGCTCAGGCCCTCAGGAACTCCTCGCGCCCGCCGAACCAGCGCTCCATGTGACGGTCGGCCTGGTCCGGCATGTCGCGCAGCATGCGCGCGGCGCACGCCCGCGCCGCCTCGACCAGGGCCGCGTCGCGCTCGAGGTCGGCGAAGCGCAGCAGGGGCACGCCCGACTGGCGCGCGCCCAGGAACTCGCCCGGCCCCCGCAGCATCAGGTCACGACGCGCGATCTCGAACCCGTCCGTGGTCTCGTGCATCACCGTCAGCCGCTCGCGCGCGGTCGGCGACAGCGGTGCGCGATACAGCAGCACGCAGGCGCTCTCGGCCGCGCCGCGCCCGACCCGCCCGCGCAGCTGGTGCAGCTGCGCGAGCCCGAACCGCTCGGCGTGCTCGATCACCATCAGGGACGCATTGGGGACGTCCACGCCCACCTCGATGACGGTGGTGGCGACCAGCAGCTGGATCTCGCCGCGCACGAATCCGTCCATCACGTGCTGCTTCTCGGCCGCCGGCATGCGCCCGTGCAGCAGGCCCACGCGCAGGGGCGCGAGCTCCTGCGACAGCACCTCGAAGGTGTCGATCGCCGTCTGCAGGTCGAGCGCCTCGCTCTCCTCGATCAGCGGACACACCCAGTAGATCTGGCGGCCGGCCTGCGCGGCCGCGCGCACGCGCTCGATCAGCTCGGCCCGCCGGCCCTGGGACACCAGCCGCGTGACCACCGGCGTGCGGCCCGGCGGCAGTTCGTCGATCACCGACACGTCCAGGTCGGCGTAGTACGTCATCGCCAGGGTGCGGGGGATCGGCGTGGCGCTCATCATCAGCTGATGCGGCGACAGCTGCCCCTTGCCGCGCAGGGCCAGGCGCTGGGCGACCCCGAAGCGGTGCTGCTCGTCCACGATCACGAGCCCGAGCCGCGCGAACTCGACCGAGTCCTCGATCAGCGCGTGCGTGCCGATCAGCAGGTCGATCTCGCCCGCGGCCGCCGCGGCCCGGATCGTGCGCTTGCCGGATTCCTTCAGCGATCCCGACAGCCAGTCGACGCGCACGCCCAGTGCCTGCATCCAGGGCGCGAGCTTGCGCAGGTGCTGTTCGGCCAGCAGTTCGGTCGGAGCCATCAGGGCGGCCTGGGTGCCGCTGCCGATCGCCTGCGCGGCCGCCAGCGCGGCGATCACCGTCTTGCCGCTGCCGACGTCGCCCTGCAGCAGGCGGTTCATCGGCTGCCTGGCGCACAGGTCGTGCGCCACCTCGTCCCACGCGCGCCGCTGGGCACCCGTCAGCGCGAACGGCAGCGCCTTCAGCAGCCGATCGACGAGTGCGCGATCGCGCAGCGGCGCGGCCTCGCGGTCGGCACGCGCCGCACGCGCCCGCCGCAGCGACAGCTGCTGCGCGAGCAGCTCCTCGAAGATCACCCGCAGCCAGGCGGGATGACTGCGCTCTTCCAGCGCAACGCGGTCGACGTCGGGCGCCGGCGCGTGCAGCAGCGCGAGCGCCTGGCGCAGCCCGGGCAGGCCGCGCACCCCGGGGCAATCCGGCGGCACCGTGTCGTCGAGGGCCACCGTGCGCAGCGCCTTGCCGATCGCGGCGCGCAGCATGCCCTGTCCGATGCCGGCGGCCGTCGGATAGACCGGCGTCAGCCGCGTCGGCAGCGGCGTGGATTCGCCGACGACCCGGTACTGCGGATGCACGATCTCCATGCCGAACAGGCCGCCGCGCGCCTCGCCGCTGGCGCGGATGCGCGCGCCCACTGTCAGCTGCTTGAGCTGCGTCCCGTAGAAATGGAAGAAGCGCAGGCCGATCGTGCCGGTGCCGTCGGAGAGGTCGACCTGCAGCGTGCGCCTACCGCGGGCCACGACCTCGCTGCGCACCACGTCACCTTCGACCTGCACCTGGGAACCCCCACGGATCGAGCCGATCGGCACGACCCGGGTCAGGTCCTCGTAGCGCAGCGGCAGATGCAGCAGCAGGTCGTGCTCGCGACGGATGCCGATCCGGGCGAAGCGCGCGAGGTCGGTCGGCGTCCCGGGCATGGAACCGGCAGGCGCGCGAGGCTGGGACGCGGGATGCAGAGGCGCGGGGCCGCCGGGTGCGGGCTCAGGCCGGAACGAGGATCGCCTCGACCTCGAACTGCGCACCACGCGGCAGACTGGCCACGCCCACCGTGGAGCGCGCCGGGAACGGCGCCGCGAAGTACTGCTGCATGATCTCGTTGACGACCGGGAACTTCGACAGGTCGGTGAGGAACAGCGTCAGCTTCACGCACTGGTCGAGGGTTCCGCCGGCGGCCTCGCACACGGCCTTCAGGTTCTGGAAGGCACGGTGCGCCTGGGCCTCGATGCCGCCTTCGACGAGCTGGCCGGAGGCCGGGTCGAGCGCGATCTGCCCCGAGAGATAGACCACGCCACCCGCCCGCACCGCCTGGGAATACGGGCCGATGGCGGCGGGCGCCGAACTCGTGGAAATGACCTGTCTGTCCATTGCGTACCTCTCGGAGGATCGATCGCGCAATGGTAGCGGATGGGCCGGCGGCGCCTGCCGCCGGCGCGGTCACACGGGCAGCGGAAAGATCAGGCAGGTCGTGGTGGCATGGGCGTAGAGACGCCCGGCCGTATCGTAGAGCCGGCCCTCCGCCAGCCCGACCTGGCGCGACACATTGATGACCTTGCCTTCGGCACGCACCGGGCCGACCGCATCCGAGAGCGCGCGCACGTAGTTCACCTTCAGCTCGAGGGTCGTGTAGCCGAAGCCCTGCTTCAGGGTGGTGTGCACCGCGCATCCGACCGCCGAGTCGAGCAGCGTGGCGATGTAGCCGCCGTGGATGCTGCCGATGGGGTTGTAGTAGTCGGCGGTGGGCGTGCCCTGGAACACGATGCGGCCGTGCTCGGCTTCGATCGCGACGAAGCCCATCGTGTTGCCGATGGGAATCGCGGGCAGCTCCCCGGCCCAGATCCGGTTCAGGAACTCGAGACCGGACGACTGCGCGAGCGCTTGCATCGCGATCTTGCCGGGGCCGGCCAGACGCGCACGCGCACGTCGCTCGTCGGCCTGCCAGCGGGCGAGCACGGACGCGGAATCGATCAGGTCGTCGGGATTGGGGTTGCCGGACATCGGGGTGTTGCGCGGGGTGGTTGACGGATCCCGGCATTGTGCCGGTAGACTGTTGCATATGCAATCAAATCACACCACCCCCCGCCTTCTGCTGCCCGTGCTGTGCGCCGCGGCGGTCTTCGCGATCACGCTGGGCGCACGCCAGTCGCTGGCGCTGTTCATCGGCCCGCTCAACACCGCCACCGGCGTGGGCATCGCCGGCATCAGCCTGGCCTTCGGCATCGGTCAGCTGATGTGGGGCGTCACCCAGCCGATCGCGGGCCTGGCGGCGGACCGCTGGGGCAATGCGCGCGTGCTGATCGCCGGCACGCTGATGATCGCGCTCGGCACGGCGCTCACGCCGTTCGCGCAGTCCTCCCTCGCGCTGATCCTGACGATCGGCGTGCTCTCGGCGGGCGGCGCGGGCGCGGCCGGGCCGGCGGTGCTGATGGCGGCGATCAACCGCATCCTGCCGCCCGAGCGTCGCGGCATGGCCAGCGGCCTCGTCAACGCCGGCGGCTCGTTCGGACAGTTCGCGCTGGTGCCGACCGTGCAGTTCCTGATGAGCAGCACCGGCTGGGTCAACGCGCTGCTGATCCTGGCCGCCATGGCGCTGGCGGTGATCCCGCTGTCGCGCGTCCTGTGGCAGCCCGCCGGCCATGCGGGCACCGGCCACGTCGAGCACAGCGTGCCGGTCGCCCGGGCGGTGCGCGAACCCAACTTCGCCCTGCTGTCGGCGGGCTTCTTCGTGTGCGGCTTCCACGTCGCGTTCATCGCCACCCACCTGCCGGGCGTGGTCGCCGCCTGCGGTCTGCCGCCGTCGGTGGGCGCATGGTCGCTGGCGCTGATCGGGCTCTTCAACATCGCGGGCAGCTTCGGCATCGGCTGGGCCGTCGGCCGCTGGCGCTCGAAGTCGCTGCTGTCGGTCATCTACGCCACACGCGCCGTCGCGGTGCTGTGCTTCCTGCTCGCACCGAAGACCGAGCTCACCTTCGCGCTGTTCGCGGCGGTCATCGGCGTCACCTACCTGTCGACCGTGCCGCCCACGGCGGGCCTGGTGGCGAAGTTCTACGG
>JAKOZZ010000341.1 GCA_029779755.1 Pseudomonadota bacterium | reverse complement strand
GCCGAGATCCGGGCGCTGCGCGCAGCCGCCGAGCTGCTGGGCAACTACCGCCTGGTGGACTGCGACCTGTACGTGACGCTCGAGCCCTGCGCGATGTGTGCAGGCGCGATCATGCACGCGCGGATCCGCCGTCTGGTGTTCGGTGCGACCGACCCCAAGACCGGCGCGTGCGGCAGCGTGGTCGACCTGATGGCCGAGCAGACGCTGAACCACCACACCGCGGTGGTCGGCGGCGTGCTGCGCGATGCCTGCGGCGGGCTGCTGTCGGACTTCTTCGCCGAGCGTCGCCGACGTCGGGCAGCCGAGCGCGCCGCGACCGACGCCGACGCCGCGCGGGCCGCCGCGCAGGCGCAGGCGCAGGCGCAGTCCCGGCCCGGCCCGCAGACCCCGCCGGCAACGGGCATCGACGTCGTGTTCCACGACGAATGACCGGCCGCAGCCCGGTCACCTGAAGCACCGGACGTCCGGACGCACGCCGGGCGCCCGAAACGCCGAAGGGCGACCGGAGTCGCCCTTCGATCGGCGCCGCGGACGGCGCCCCACGCGCAGCCCCGCGAGGCGGGGCGACGCGCGCCGTGTCTGCGTTACTGGATCTTGGCCTTGGCGCGCAGGTCCTGCTGCAGCGTCTGGACGCGGCGGCGCTCGAGTTCCTGCTGGATCTGGGGCTTGACCTGCTCCAGCGGCGGCGGCGACGACTCGCGCACGTCGTCCAGGCGGATCACGTGCCAGCCGAACTGCGTCTGCACCGGCACTTCGGTGAACTTGCCCTTTTCGAGCTTGACCATCGCGTCGGAGAACGGCTTCACGAAGGTGCCCGCGCCGTTCCAGTCCAGGTCGCCGCCCTTGGCCGCCGATCCGGTGTCCTTGGACTGCTTGGCCAGCTCCTCGAACTTCGCGCCCTTCTTCAGCTGCTCGATGATCTTCTTGGCGTCGTCTTCCTTCTCGACCAGCACGTGGCGCGCCTTGTACTCCTTGTCGCCGCCGGACTTCGCGACCTTGTCGTACTCGCCCTTGATCTCGGCATCGGTGATCGGGTTGGTCTTCAGGTGATCGCGGATCAGCGCACGGATCAGGATCTCCTGGCGCGCGTTGTCGAGCTGGCGCTGCACTTCGGCGTTGCGCAGCAGGCCCTTCTTCTCGGCCTCCTGGGAGAAGAGCTCGCGTGCGATCAGCTCGTCGCGGACGGCGGCGCGCAGCTCGGGGGAGTCGGGCCGGCCCTGGGCCGCAAGCGCGGCGACGAAGTCGTCGACCTTCTGTTTCGGGATCGCCTTGTTGTTGACGACGGCGGCGTTCTGCGCCCAGCCGGTCGACGCCGCGCCGATCATCAGGGTCAGGGCGACCGTGCGGACGCGGTTACGGATCAGGCTCATCGAAATTCCTCGTGCGATTGAAGCGGGACGGTATTGGGAAAGACGCGGCGAACGGAACCGGCCGGGGGGTCGGCGATCCGGGGCCGGGGCGCGCACAGGTGCGCAGGGCCGGGTCCCGAAGGCCGGACGTCCGTGTGTCAGGGCGTTCGGGCCTCGATCACCAGTGCATGGATCCGGTGGGGCATCCAATCGAGCACCGCATCATACACGAGGCGATGCCGCGCCAGAGGCGCCTTTCCGACGAAGCGCGCACTGGTCAGCCGGACGGTGAAATGGCCGGCGCCGCCGGCCGCGCCGGCGTGTCCGGCATGCTGTGCGCTGTCGTCGACGACCTCGATCGGATCGCCGGGGAAGTGCGCCTGGAGGCGCGCGCGCAACTCGTCGACGGTGGGACGCATCAGGGCTGCTCCTCCTGCACGTGGCGGCTGAAGTACAGCGCCTGGGCGATGACGAACAGCACGGTCAGGCCCAGCGACCCGAACAGCTTGAAGTTCACCCACACGTCGGTCGAGAACGACTGGGCGATCAGGATGTTGAGCACGCCCAGCGCGGCGAAGAACACCACCCAGGCGAGGTTCAGGCGATCCCAGACGAACGCGGGAAGCCGCACCTGCTTGCCCATCATCGCCTCGATCAGGTTGCGCTTCATCGCGTAGCGCGACACCAGCAGCGCCACGGCGAACGCGGCGTACAGCACCGTCGGCTTCCACTTGATGAAGGTCTCGTCGCGGAACAGCAGGGTCATGCCGCCGAACACGACGATGATCACCAGGCTGGCCCACTGCATGTTGTCGACCGTGCGGCCGCGCAGCTTCAGCCAGGCGATCTGGCCGGCACTGGCGACGATGGCCAGCGCCGTGGCCACGAAGATGCCGTGCGTCTTGTACGCGACGAAGAACAGGATGATGGGGAACAGGTCGGAGAGCAGCTTCATCGGATCCTCGGAGGCGTCGGGCCCTAGTGCATCGAGCGGGCGGCGGCCGCCGCGATGGGGGCCGAGGGGGCGTTCAGCAGGGCGAGATTCCAACCCGTCTGGCCGAGCGTCTTGCGGAACAGCTCGATGACGCCGTGCAGCGCGGTCTGCGACAGCACCAGGGCGACGGATTCGCGGCTGCCGGCGGCGGCCGGTTCCGCGGGTGCAGCCGCTGGACCGGGCACCGCCGCCCCAGGCACCGCCGGTCCAGGCACCGCCACTCCGGATGTGGCCGCCGCCCCGGGCGTGGCCACCGGCGCCGGGGCGGAGCGGGTGCGGTAGTGAAACTCCAGGACCCACTTCTGGTCGGTGCGCCGGCGCCCGCAGCGGATGCCGGTGACCAGTGCCGGGTGAGCGCCGGTGCGCGCCTGCGGATCGTGCGCGGCGCGCTCGGTGCGCCCGAGCGTGACCTGCGCGGCGAACGCGTCGTGGTGCGAGGAGGCGATCGCCGTGCGCACCGAGGGGTCCGCCGACTCGGGCACCTGCGCCGAGGCCTGCGCGAGCTGGTCGAAGCGCTCGGCCAGGTGCGCGCAGACGCGCCGCGTCAGGTGCAGGCGGTACCGGGCCTCGTCCGGGGCCTCGACCTCGGCTTCGAGCCGGTCCTCGACCGGGTCGTACCGCAGGCCGAA
>JAKOZZ010000340.1 GCA_029779755.1 Pseudomonadota bacterium | reverse complement strand
GCCAGCTCCTGGTGCGTGACGTCCGCGCGCAGCGCGGCATCCGACGCCAGGGCCTCGTTGTTCCACAGCCCGACGCGGGCCGCGGCCAGCATCAGTGCAACGGCGGCGGCGCTCGCGAGCGCACGCGTGGGCAGCCGCCACGACGCACCGCGCCGTGCGGGCCACGCGCGGACCACGCCCACCGCCCCCGCGATCGACAGCGCGCCGAGGACGCTCAGGATCGTCGTCACCGGATACGACTCGCGGATGTTGCCCACCACTTCGGTGGTGTAGATCAGGTAATCGACGGCGATGAAGTTGAAGCGGGTCGTGAACTCGTCCCAGAACAGGGTTTCGGCGACGGCCAGGAACGTCAGCGCGAACAGCAAGAGCGCCACGACCGCACCGGAGAGGACCGTGCGTGTCCGTGTGGCGCGTGCGCCCCGGTGCAGCAGCGTGCCGAGCGCGGCCACCAGCCCGGCCAGCATCGCCCCGAAGGCCAGGTCGCCGACGAGCCCGCGCGCGAACGTGTCGAGCAGCATCGACGGCGAGAGATCGGTGACGGGGGGTGTTGTCAGCAGCACGATGCGCGTGACGGCGGGGATCGCCGTGCCCATCAGCAGCGCCAGCGTGGCGAGGTGCAGCGCCTGGTGGCGCAGGAGGGGGGCGAGGCGGCGGATCGGGCGGGACATCGGCATCTCCGGAATCGGTCGATGCCACTATGCGGATGCGCGTGTTGCGGATCCGTACGATTGTCGTGAGATTTCCGTGACGTCGGGCGGCTTCGGCCCTCAGGCGGACTCGGGCATCAGCCGTACGCGCACGCGCGTACCGCCGCCGGGGCGCGGCCCGATCTGCAGCGACCAGCCGCAGGCCTCGCAGATGCGCTCGACGATCGTGAGGCCGATGCCCAGGGCCTGCATCTCGTCCGGTCCCGGCGATGACGACGACGGTGCGGCCGCGCCGAAGCCCGCACCGTCGTCGTCCACCAGCAGGCATCCGTGCGCCCAGTCGACCGTCACGTGCTGCGCGCCGCTGTGGCGGATCGCGTTGCGCAGCAGGTTCAGCAGCACGATCGTCAGCGCGCCGCGGTCGAGCGGCAAACGCGCGTCGGGGTCGACCGTGTGCGCGAGGGTGATGCCGCGCACGCGCGCGTCGGCCGCGCAGCTGGCCAGCGCCTGCGCGGTCACCTCGGCCGGCGCCTCGATGCCGACCGCGCTGGCCGTCACGCCGCGCGCGACGCGCAGCAGGCTCTCGGTGAGCATGCGCAGTTCCTCGTGGGCCGCGGCGATGCGGGTCACCAGCGCCGTCGCGCGGGCATCGTGCTGTCCGGCGGCGAGCAGCTCCAGCGTGGAGCTCGCCCGCATCAGCGGCGTGCGCAGCTCGTGGTTGGCGGCGGCGGCAAAGGCCCGTTCGCGCGCGATCGCCTGCGCCACGCGCTCGCGCCAGGCATCCAGCGCGGCGGCGAGCGCCTGCGTCTCCTGGTGCTCGGCCAGCGGCGCGAACGCGTCGGCGCGCGTGTCGGCGCTCGCGGCCGCGCGGGCGAGCCGGTCGAGGTCGCGCAGCAGCCGGGCCGACAGCCGATGGGCCAGCAGACCGACCAGGCCCGACACCAGCACCACCGACAGCAGCAGCATCGCCCAGGTGTCGCGCTGGCGCTGCGCATGCTCGGCCACGTCGTAGACGAGGTAGAAGAGCGTGTCCGCGTCGCGCGCAACGGCGACGTGGTACTCGATGCCGGGCCCGGGATGCAGCTCGTGACGTCCGGGCGCACGGGGCAGCGCGCGCAGGTACACGGGCAGGCCCGTGTCGGCCTGCGGCGTGTCGTCGCGCCGCATGTACAGCCGCATGTCGCCGTCCTGCGGCAAGGCGAGCTCGGGCCGCGTGCGGTGGATCGCGATGCTGCGCGCGAGCTGCTCCTCGAGCAGCCGGTCGATCATCGCCTCCTCGGCCCGGTACTCGTTCCAGTTCAGCAGCAGCGCCTGCGCGACGGCGGTCACCAGCACCAGGCCGGACAGCACCCAGGCGAGGCGGCGGCGCAGCGAGCGCAGCGTGCGCGGCGGCGGGCCCTCGATGCCGGACGGATCAGCGGCTTCGGAGCCGGTAGCCATGGCCGTGCAGGGTTTCGATCGGGTCGAGACCGGCCCCGGCCGCCGCGAAGCTGCGGCGCGTGGCGGCGACCAGCGCGCGCAGCGCCTCGCCCTGCTCCCCGTCCCGGCCCCAGATGGCCTCGGCCAGATCGGCCTGCCGGTGCACGCGGTGGGGCTGGTCGGCCAGCAGCTCGATCAGCCGGTACGGCTTCGGGGTCAGACGCACGAGCGTGCCGTCGCAGTGCACCTCGCGCGACGCCCGGTCGATGCGCAGACGACCGACGACCACCGCGCCGGACAGCACCGAGCGCTGCGCGCGGCGCAGCAGCGCCTCGATGCGCACCGCGAGCTCGGCGAGCTGGAACGGCTTGACCAGGTAGTCGTCGGCACCGGCGGCGAAGCCGGCCAGCTTGTCGTCGAGTTCGTCGCGGGCGGTGAGCACCACCACCGGTGCCGCGCTGTGGAGTTCCTCGCGGAACCGGCGGCACCAGGTCAGCCCGTCGAGGCGCGGCAGGTTCAGGTCGAGCACCACCGCGTCCGGCGGGTCGGCAGTGGCCAGCGCCATGCCGATCAGCCCGTCGGCCGCATGGTCGCACCGGTTGCCGCGCGCCGTGAGGAAGTCGCACACGTTGGCCCCGATCTCCGGATCGTCCTCGACCACGAGAATGTGCGCCATCCGTGCCCTCCCCTCGCCCGAATCGCTTCCCCGACAACTGCCTCCGGCTCCGGAGTCCGGCTCCTTGCCTCCGGCTCCTGCGTCCGGGCGCTATTTCTCCGTGCCGCCTTCGCCGTGCATCACTCGACCACGCCTTGGCTGGCCAGGTACTCGTCGTAGGTGCCGCGATAGTCGACGATCTGGCCGCCCGGCCGGATCTCGATGATGCGGTTGGCCACCGCGCTGACGAACTGGCGGTCGTGCGACACGACGATCAGCGTGCCCTTGTACTTCTCGAGCGCCAGCTGCAGGGACTCGATCGACTCCATGTCGAGGTGGTTGGTCGGCTCGTCCATCAGCATCACGTTGTGCCGGCCGAGCATCAGGCGCCCGAAGCTCATGCGGTGCTTCTCGCCGCCCGACAGCACGCGCACGGCCTTGCGCACGTCGTCGCCGCCGAACAGCATGCGGCCGAGGATCGAGCGCACGGCCTGGTCGTCGTCGCCCTCCTGGGTGTAGCGGCCGATCCAGTCGGTGAGCGTGAGGTCCGACTCGAAGTCGGGATACACGTCCTGCGCCATGTAGCCGATGTCGGCGTTCTCGGCCCACTACACCGAGCCGGACGAGGCGGCCAGGCCGGTGACGTCGACGCCGCCCATCGCCCGCAGCAGCGTCGTCTTGCCGGCGCCGTTGGCACCGACGATCGCCACCTTGTCGCCGGCGTCGATCATCGTGGAAAAGCGCTCGAACACCGGCGCATCGGCCCCTTCGTAGCGATGGCCGAGCTGCTCGACCTCCAGTGCCACGCGGTACAGCTGCTTCTTCTGCTCGAACACGATGTACGGGTTCTGGCGCGACGACGGCTTGACCTCGACCGCCTCGCTCTTGATCTTGGCGATCAGCTTCTGGCGCGACGTGGCCTGGCGTGCCTTCGCCTTGTTGGCCGAGAAGCGCTGCACGAATTCCTGCAGCTCGCCGATGCGCTCCTTGGCGCGCGCGTTGGCGGCCATCTGGCGCGCACGCGCCTGGGTCGACGCCAGCATGTAGTCGTCGTAGTTGCCCGGGTAGATGCGCACCTCGCCGTAGTCGAGGTCGGCCATGTGCGTGCACACCGCGTTCAGGAAGTGGCGGTCGTGCGAGATGATGATCATCGTCGACTCGCGCTCGTTGAGCACGCCTTCCAGCCAGCGGATGGTGTTGATGTCGAGGTTGTTGGTGGGCTCGTCGAGCAGCAGCACGTCCGGGTTGGCGAACAGCGCCTGCGCCAGCAGCACCCGCAGCTTCAGGCCGGGCGCGATCTCGCGCATCACCGACGTGTGCAGCTCGCCCGGCAGGCCCACGCCGAGCAGCAGCTCGCCGGCGCGCGACTCGGCGGTGTAGCCGTCGTATTCGGCGAACTTCGCCTCGAGGTCGGCGGCCCGCATGTAGTCCTCTTCGGACGCATCCGGGTTGGCGTAGATCGCATCGCGCTCCGTCATCGCCTGCCACATCTCGGCGTGCCCCATCATCACCACGTCGAGCACGCGCAGGTCTTCGAACGCGAACTGGTCCTGGCTCAGCTTGCCCAGGCGCTCGTTCGGGTCGAGCATCACGTTGCCGGCGCTGGGGTCGAGGTCGCCGCCCAGGATCTTCATGAACGTGGACTTGCCCGAGCCGTTCGCGCCGATCAGGCCGTAGCGGTTGCCGTCGCCGAACTTGACGGAGACGTTCTCGAACAGGGGCTTGGCCCCGAACTGCATCGTGACGTTGGCGGTCGACAGCATCGGTCAATTCTCCGCGGCCCGTGGACGGGGCCGCCATGCACAGCGCGGCCCGAAGCGCGGGCCGCTGGTTGGTTCGGGGGCTGGCGCGCGCGGCGGACTACGCCGCGCGCACGGCCCGCACGCTCAGCCGACCCAGACGCGCGCGTTGCGGAACATCCGCATCCAGGGCGAATCCTCGCCCAGGCGTGCGTCGCGCCAGCTCATCTGCACGCTGCGGAACACGCGCTCGGGGTGCGGCATCAGGATCGTGGCGCGACCGTCGGTGGTGGTGAACGCGGTCAGGCCGTCGGGCGAACCGTTGGGATTGGCCGGGTACTGCACCGCGGGCGTGCCGTCGGGTTCGATGAAGCGCATCGCGCCGAGGGCGGCCGCGCGCTGCGCGTCGGAATCGAAGTGCACGCGGCCTTCGCCGTGCGACACCGCGATCGGCACCTTGCTGCCGGCCATGCCGGCCAGCAGCACCGATGGCGACGACAGCACCTCGACCTGGCTGAAGCGCGCCTCGAACTGCTCGGAGCGGTTGCGCAGGAAGCGCGGCCAGTGCTCGGCGCCCGGCACGATCGCCTTGAGCTGCGACATCATCTGGCAGCCGTTGCACACACCCAGGCTGAAGGTGTCGGGGCGTGCGAAGAAGCGCGCGAACTGCTCGGCCATCGCGGCGTTGAACAGGATCGATTTGGCCCAGCCCGAACCGGCGCCCAGCACGTCGCCGTACGAGAAGCCGCCGCAGGCGACGAGGCCGCGGAAGTCGTCGAGCCGGTGCCGGCCTTCGAACAGGTCGGTCATGTGCACGTCGTAGGCATCGAAGCCGGCGCGCGTGAACGCGGCCGCCATCTCGACCTGGCTGTTGACGCCCTGCTCGCGCAGGATCGCGACGCGCGGACGCGCGCCCCGGGCGACGAACGGGGCGGCGATGTCGTCGGATGCATCGAACGGGGTCTCGACGAACAGACCGCGGTCGTCGGCGCGCGCGACGCGCGCGAACTCCTCGCGCGCGCACTCGGGGTCGTCGCGCAGCTGCGCCATCCGGAAGCTGGTCTCGCTCCAGGTCGCCTGCAGGTCGGCCCGGGGCTCGCTGTAGATGCAGCGCGCGTCGCGGTAGACCTCGACGCTGTCCTTGGCCTGCGGCTGGCCGATCACGTGGGCGTGCTTCGACAGCCCGTGCGCCCGCAGCCGGGCAAACACCGCGTCGCGCTGCGCCGCCGGCACCTGGAGCACCGCGCCGAGCTCCTCGTTGAAGAGCGCGCGCAGCGTGAGCTCGTTGCGCTGGATCGACACCTGCTCGGGGCGGATCTTGAAGTCGCCCCAGTCCGCCGCGTGCGGATCGATCGTGAGCAGGTCGATGTTGAGCGCGACGCCGCAGCGCCCGGCGAAGGCCATCTCGCAGACGGTGGCGAACAGGCCGCCGTCGGAGCGGTCGTGATACGCCAGCACCATGCCGTCGTCGTTGAGCTGCTGGACGGCCGTGAAGAAGGCCACCAGCAGCGCGGGATCGTCGAGGTCGGGCGCGCGGTCGCCGATCTGCCCGGTGACCTGCGCGAGGGCCGAGCCGCCCAGGCGCTGACGCCCCTGCCCGAGGTCGACGAGGATCAGCACCGAGTCGACGTCGCTGCGCAGCTGCGGCGTGAGCGCGCGCCGCACGTCGGTGACGGGCGCGCAGCCCGTGGCGATCAGCGACACCGGCGCCGTGACGCGCTTGTCTTCGCCGCCGTCGCGCCAGACGGTGCGCATCGACAGGGAGTCCTTGCCGACCGGGATGCTGATGCCCAGCGCGATGCTGAGGTCGGCCGCGGCCTTCACCGCGTCGAACAGGTCGGCGTCCTCGGCGGGCTCGCCGCAGGCCGCCATCCAGTTGGCCGACAGCTTGATGCGGCCGATGCCGTCGATCGGGGCGGCGGCGATGTTGGTGACGGCTTCGGCAATCGCCATGCGGGCCGAGGCGGCCGCGTCGATCACGGCCAGCGGCGTGCGCTCGCCCAGCGACAGCGCCTCGCCCAGGTAGCCTTCGTAGTCGCGCAATCCGATGGCGCAGTCGGCCACCGGCACCTGCCAGGGGCCCACCATCTGGTCGCGGGCGCACAGGCCGCCGACCGTACGGTCGCCGATGGTGATCAGGAACGACTTGCTGGCCACGGCCGGCAGGCGCAGCACGCCGGCGGCCACCGACTTCAGCTCCAGCGACACGGCGTCGATCGGCGGCAGGTCGCGCGGTGCGCGGCGGCCCTCGCGCGTCATGCGCGGCGGCTTGCCCAGCAGCACGTCGATCGGCATGTCGACCGGACGCTCGCCGTCGGGGCCTTCGAGGATCAGCTGGTGATCGTCGCTGACGGTGCCGACCACCGCATACGGGCAGCGCTCGCGCGTGCACAGCCAGTCGAACAGCTGCAGCGACGCCGGCGCGATCGCCAGCACGTAGCGCTCCTGGGCCTCGTTGCACCAGATCTCGGCGGGCGACAGGCCGGTCTCCTCGAGCGGGATCTTCGCCAGCTCGAAGCGGGCGGCGCGGCCCGCGCCGTGCACGATCTCGGGGAACGCGTTGGACAGGCCGCCCGCGCCCACGTCGTGGATCGACAGGATGGGGTTGGCGTCGCCGTGCGCCCAGCAGCGGTCGAGGACCTCCTGGGCGCGCCGCTCGATCTCGGGATTGCCGCGCTGCACCGAGTCGAAGTCGAGCTCGGCTGTGTTGGTGCCCGCCCCCATGCTGGAAGCGGCGCCGCCGCCCAGACCGATGCGCATGCCCGGCCCGCCGAGCTGGATCAGCAGCGTGCCCGGCGGCAGGTCGTGCTTGTCGCAGTGGGTGGCGTCGATCGCGCCCACGCCGCCGGCGAGCATGATCGGCTTGTGGTAGCCCCGCACCCGTCCGCCGACGTTCTGCTCGTACGTGCGGAAGTAGCCCAGCAGGTTCGGGCGACCGAATTCGTTGTTGAACGCCGCGCCGCCGATCGGGCCCTCGAGCATGATCTGCAGCGGGGTGGCGATGCGCTCGGGCACGCCGTACGGGCCCGGCCGGCTCGCGCCGACCTGCGCATCGACCGGCAGGGTCACGTCGCGGGCCGTCTCCCACGGCTGCTCGAATCCGGGGATGCGCAGGTTCGAGACCGAGAAGCCGGTCAGGCCGAACTTGGGCTTGGAGCCGCGCCCGGTGGCCCCTTCGTCGCGGATCTCGCCGCCGGAGCCGGTGGAGGCGCCGGGAAACGGCGCGATCGCCGTCGGGTGGTTGTGCGTCTCGACCTTCAGCAGCGTGTGCACCAGCTGCGGCTGCGCGGCGTACAGCCCGTTGGTGCCCTGCTGGCGCGCGAAGAACCGCTGCACGGGCGCGCCTTCCAGCACCGCGGCGTTGTCGGAGTACGCGACCACGGTGCCCAGCGGGTGCGCCGCGTGGGTGCTGCGGATCATGCCGAACAGCGACACCGACTGCGGCTCGCCGTCCATCGTCCAGCTGGCGTTGAAGATCTTGTGGCGGCAGTGCTCGGAATTGGCCTGCGCGAACATCATCAGCTCGACGTCGGTGGGGTCGCGCCCCTCCTCCTGGAACGCCTCGAGCAGGTAGTCGATCTCGTCGGTCGACAGCGCCAGGCCGAGCGCGGTGTTGGCCTCGTCGAGCGCCGCGCGGCCGCGCGCGGTGACGGCGATGCGCTGCATCGGCTTGCCGGGCAGCGAGCGGAACACGTCCTCCGGCTGCGGCGCCTGCAGCAGCACCGATTCGGTCATCCGGTCGTGCAGGGGTGCGGCCAGACGCGTCAGGGTGTCCGCGTCGAGTGTCCGGGTGCCGCCCAGCAGGCCCTTGCGCACGCCGATGCGGTAGCGCACGCCGCGCTCGATGCGGCGCACGTCGGCCATGCCGCAGCTGTGGGCGATGTCGGTCGCCTTGCTGGCCCAGGGCGAGATCGTGCCGATGCGGGGCACCACCCAGAGGGCCGCCGCCGCCGGCTCGTGCGCGGGCGCACCGTCGTCGAGCAGCGCCTGCAGGCGCGCGACCTGGTCGGGCGACAGGGGTGCCGCGCTCCAGACGAGGTAGAAATGGTCCGCGGCCACCGAGGTGACGCGGTCATCGAGGGACTTCAGGCGCTCGAACAGCTGCTGCAGGCGGAATTCGGAGAGGGCTGTAGAGCCTGGGAGCGTGAGGTACGCGGCCATGGCAGAGGGGAAGGCGGAAACCCGGGATTATACGGGTCGCGGCAAATGGCGGGCGTTCGCCCGTTACTTCCCCGGAGCCGATCGGCCCGCGATCCCGCATATTCGGTGGGATGACCACCGAAGCCGCCACGGACACCCCCGCCTCGCCGATCGAAGCGGCGCACGGCACCCTCGAGTTCCTGCTGCGCCGGATGCGGCTGAAGCCCGACTTCCCGGCGCTGTCCGAGTCCATCCGCAAGATCAACGCCCTGGCCGCCTCGGAAAGCGAGCGGCTGGACAGCATCTCGTCGGCGGTGATGCAGGACTTCTCGCTCACCCACAAGATCCTGCGCCTGGTGAACTCGTCGTTCTACCGGCCGAGCGGAGGCGAAGCGGTCAGCACGATGTCGCGCGCGATCATGCTGCTGGGCTTCGAGACGGTGCGCTCGATGGCGATCGCGCTGATGCTGTTCGAGCACATGAACGACCAGGCGCGCGCCGACCGGCTGCGCGAGGAGTTCGTGCGCTCGGGCTTCCGCGGTTCGCTCGCGCGCAGCCTGCAGGCCCAGATCCGCCACCACTCCGAGGAGGCGTACCTCGCGGGCATGTTCCACCGGCTCGGCCGGCTGCTGGCGCTGTACTACTTCCCGGAGGAGTTCGACGAGATCCGCCGGATGTCGGAACTGCCCGGCCAGACCGCGGCCAAGGCCGAGAAGGTGGTGCTGGGCATCACCCTGCAGGACATGGGCATCGGCATCGCGCGCACCTGGGGCTTTCCGGATGCCCTGGTGCGCAGCATGTCGGCGCTGGCGCCCGACCTTCCGGTGCCGCGCTCCACACCCGAGATCGAACTGCGCGTGATCGCCAACTGCTCGGCGGCACTGGGCGACGCCTTCGAGAACGCCGACCCGGCGCGCAGCGCCGCGGCGGTGGCCGACGTGGTGAAGCGCTACGGTACCAGCCTGGGGATCTCCGAGCGTCAGGTGCGCACGGCGATCAGCGATGCGTCGGCCCAGACCCGCGAACTGGCCGACGCCCTCGCGCTGAAGCTGCCGAAGTTCGCGCTGGGACGCCTGCTGCTCGGCATGGACGACTCCGCTGCGGCGGGCGGCCACGCCGTCGAGGCCGGCCGCACGGGTGCGGCCGAGGGCGCATCGGCCGCCTCGCCCGAAGGGGCCGCGGCAGCTCCGGCGACGACCGTGGCAGCCGATCCGGACGCAGCCCAGCGCACCCAGCAGATCCTGACCTCGGGCCTGCTGGAACTCAGCCGCACGCTGGCCGAGCAGAGCCCGCTGAACGAGGTCGTGCGGCTGGCGGTCGAGACCCTGTACCGCGGCATGGCACTGCAGCGCGTGGTCTTCGCGCTGCGCGACCCGCGCAGCAACGCTCTGATCGGCCGCATGGGCATGGGCGCGGGCATGCCGGAGCTGGCCAAGGCGTTCCGGGTGTCGCTGGCCGACACCGGCGACCTGTTCGCGGCGACCGCCAACCGCGGCGCCGATCTGCTGATCCACGACGCGGGCGCCGCCAACATCGCCGCACGCCTGTCGAGCTGGTGCGTCGACCGCTTCGCACCGGGCAGCTTCGTGCTGCTGCCGGTGATGGTGCGCAGCAACGCGGTGGGCATGATCTATGCCGACCAGCCGGTGCCGGAGGGGCTGCGCATCGGCGAGCAGGAGCTGCAGCTGATGCGGGCGATCCGCAACCAGGTGGTGCTGGCGCTGCAGCAGGCGCGCGGCAACTGAGCGCGCCGCGGCTGCCACCGCACCCCGGCGCGCCGCCGCGCGACGCGGCACCCGACCCGCGCCGGGCGATCAGCCGCGCAGCTTCTCCCGTCCGATCCGCACCCCTGCCCGCTCGCGGTCCCAGGTGTCCGGGGTGACGCCGGCGCTGCGCAGCACGTGCTTCTCGACCTTCTGGGTGGGCGTGCGGGGCAGATCGGGCAGGATGCGCACGTAGCGCGGCAGCATGAAGTGCGCCAGCCGCGGCTGCAGGAACTCGAGCAGCTCCAGCGGGTCGAGCGTGGCGTCGGGCACGGTGGCGACCACCGCCAGCACGTCGTCCTCGGAGGTCTCGTTCGGCACGGCGACCACCGCGCACTCGCGCACCTTGGGGTGCGCGACGATCTCCACCTCGACCTCGAACGACGAGATGTTCTCGCCCCTGCGGCGGATCGCGTCCTTCAGCCGGTCGACGAAGAAGTAGTTGCCCTGCGCGTCGCGACGGAAGGCATCGCCGGTGTGGAACCAGCCGTTGCGCCACGCGCGCGCAGTCGCCTCGGGGTCCTTGAAGTAGCCCGAATTGAGGGTCCAGGGCGTATCGCTGCGCACGATGAGTTCGCCGACCTGACCGTCGGGCAGCGCGCAGTCGTTGCCATCGACGATGCGCAGTTCGACGCCCGCGCGCTGGCGGCCGCACGTGCCCTGCACCGAGGGGTTGGGGGCCGAGACGATCGGCACGTTGAGCTCGGTCATGTTGAACAGCGTGTAGACCGTGACGCCGAAGCGCTCGGCGAACGCGGCTGAGTCGTCGGGCAGCGGGATCATCATCACCTTGCGCAGCGGGTGATCGCGATCGGAGGCGGACGGCGGCGCCTTGGACACGAACGTCGACATCACCCCCAGCAGGATCAGGAAGGTCGCGCCGGTGGCCCGCACCGACGGCCAGAACGTGTCGGTGGCGAACTCGCCCGCCAGTCCGACCGCGCCGCCGCGATTGAGCGACGCCACCACGGGCAGCGTGCCGCCGACGTGGAACAGCGGCCCGTACAGCAGGAAGCAGTCGCTCGCGTCGAGCATCGGCCACGCACGCGGCCCGCTCATGTCGTACAGGTGCGCGTAGGAACTGACGACGCCTTTCGAGCGTCCCGTGGTGCCGGAGGTGTAGATGATCGACTGCACGTCCCAGGGTTCGATCGGCCGGGCGGGTTCGGCCAGCGTGGCCGGATCGCCGTCGAGCGCCGTGGCCGGCAGCGTGCGCAGGCCGGCGACCGCAGGCGGCGGGCCGCCGACCACCACCGCCGTCTCGAGCGCGCTGCGGTCGATCTCGCCGAGACGCGCGACCAGGTCCACGCTGGCGACGATCAGCCGCGAGCCGGCGTTGGCCACGACGTGCGCGAGCAGGTTGCCCCGGTAGGCGACGTTGATCGGCACGTAGACCGCGCCGAGCCAGTTGATCGCGAACCACACGCGCACCATGTCGACCCCGTTCGGCATCCAGACCGTGACGGTGTCGCCCTGCCCCACGCCGAGCGCGGCCAGCCCGGCGGCCGTGCGCCGCACGGCATCGCGGAACTCGCCGTAGGCGATGGCGCTGCCGTCGCCCAGGCGGATGAACGGACGTTCGGGATGCGCGTCGGCGCGTCGCTCGAGCACGTAGCGCAGCACGCAGTCTTCACGTGCGGGGATGCGCGGGTCGGCATGGCTCATCGGGTCCTCCGGTTCGGTTCGGGTTTACGCCGCCCGGCGCGCGAGCAGCGCCCACAGCCCGGCCATCGTCAGCAGCGCGCCGCCGCCCAGATGGAAGCCGCGCCGCGCGGCGGGCGCACGCAGCAGCGTCGAGGCCGAACCGGCGAACACGGCATACAGCCCGGCGTTGAGCGTCGCCAGCGCAACGAAGGTCAGCGACAGGATCCACAACTGCGGGGCGACCGGCGCATCGGGCGCGATGAACTGCGGCAGGAAGGCGACGAAGAAGACGATGCCCTTCGGGTTCAGCGCCGTCACCGCGTAGGTGTTGGCGAACAGGCGCCAGCGTGCGGGGGGTGCCGACGGGGTTGGCGGCGCGACGGAGGCGGCATCCGCGCCGCCGGCGGCGGTGCCACCGAACCCTTCGCGCAGCATGCGGGCGCCCAGATAGAGGAGGTACAGACCGCCGGTCCACTTGATGACGGTGAACCAGGTGGCCGACGTGGCGAGCAGCGCACCCAGCCCCAGCAGGGACAGCACCAGGGCGGTCGAGTCGCCGAGGGCGACGCCGGCCACCAGCGGCAGTTGCGCACGCCGTCCGTGGGCGACCGAATACCCGATCACGGTCAGGATGGTGGGACCGGGGATCACCAGCATCACGGCGGATGCGGCAACGAAGGCAAGCCAGAGTTCGAGGGGCATGGTGCGGTCGTCCAGGGCACGGTGGACTCGGCGGAACCCGAGGTTCCGGAGGGGCAATCCTACCCCGGGCCTTCGGCGTGCGACCCGCGGGCGCGGGGCAGCCTGAGGGTGACGCGAAGCCCGCCCAGCGGCGATGCGCCCAGCGTGATGTCGCCCCCGTAGACGGCGGTCAGGTCGGCGACGATGGCCAGGCCCAGGCCCGATCCCTGCACGGTCTCGTCGAGCCGCACCCCGCGCCGCAGGACGGCCTCCCGGCGTTCCGGGCCGATGCCGGGACCGTCGTCGTCGACGACGAGGTACAGCCATGGCCCGGGCGCGCTCACGCCTTCGGACGGCCCCCCGCTCACGTCCCCGCTGAGGCGCTCGCTGAGTCCCTCGGCCACGCACGCGTTCCGCCCTTCGCCCACGCCCGTGCTCAGCCCCTCGGTCACGCGCACCTGGCTGCGGGCCCACAGGCAGGCGTTGTCGATCACGTTGCCGAGCATCTGCTGGAGGTCTTCGGCCGACCCCGCGAAGGCGGGCGACGGCGTCGCGGCCATGTGTTCAAGGCGCAGCGCACGCGCCGCATGGATGCGACGCATCACGCGCAGCAGTCCGTCGACCGCGGGGCCGACCGGGGTGCGCACCCCCCCGAGGCGGCGCACGGCGAGCGCCCGCGCCTGCGCCAGGTGCCACTCCACCTGCCGGCGCATCAGGGACACCTGCTCGCGCACGACGTTCGCGAGGGGCGCAGCGGGGGGCTCGTCGTGCGCGGCCTGGCTCAGCACCGACAGCGGGGTCTTCAGCGCGTGGGCCAGGTCGCCGGCCTGCTGTCGCGCCCGTTCGATCATGTCATCGCGTTGCCGCAGCACGTGGTTCAGTTCGTCGACCAGCGGCCTGAGCTCGGCGGGCACCGGGCCTTCCAGGCGCGACGTCTGTCCCGTGCGGACGCCGGCGAGCGCCTCGCGCAATGCGCGCAGTGGGGCCAATCCCACACCCACCTGCGCCCATGCCGCCACCGCGAGCAGCCCGCCGAGCACACCGAGCGACAGCAGCAGCGTGCGGTCGAAGCGTGCGGACGCGGCGCCCAGATCGCGGGTATCGGCGCCGACCAGCACCCGCCATGCGGCGCCGGACGCAGGCGCCGCGGCGATCGTCCGCTCCAGGATCAGCAGGGGTTCGCCGCGCGGGCCGCTGCCCGCATGCGCACGCACCCGGCCGTCGTCCGACGCGGCGGGCGGCACGTCGAGCGCGGCATCCCACAGCGAGCGCGAGCGCAGCGCGTCCCGCTCGGCGCCCCGGTCGAGCTGCCAGTACAGGCCCGAATAGGGGCGATCCCAGCGCGGATCGCTGAGGGCGCGCGGATCGATCGACGGCACGCCCGCGCCGTCGAACTCGATGCGGGCGAGCACCTGTTCGAGCTGACGCTCCAGGGCCTCGCGGAACTGGCGCTGGGTCTCGTCGCGGAACAGCGCGCTGAGCCCCACGCCCGCGAGCGACAGCGCGACGACGATCGCCACCAGCGTGACCAGCAGCAGACGCCAGCGCAGCGACGCGGGCCGATGACGCGTGCGCCCGCTCACGACGTGCAGGCGGCGTCTGCCGCAGCCGACCCCATCATGGCGTGTGCGCCGCCGTGCCGCTGCCGCCGTGCGCGACGAGCCGGTAGCCGAGTCCCCGTACGGTCTCGATCGCGATGCCGGGCAGCTTGCGGCGCAGGCGGGCGATGAAGACCTCGATCGTGTTCGAGTCGCGGTCGGCGTCCTGCGCATAGATGTGCTCGCTGAGCTCGGTGCGCGAGACGACCGTGTCGGGGCGGTGCATCAGGTAGGCGAGCACGCGGTACTCGTGCGCGGTGAGCACGACCGGATGCCCGTCGTGCACCACCCGCCCGCTGCGCGTGTCGAGGGTGAGCGTGCCGCACGACAGCACCGGCGAGGCGAGTCCGTGCGCGCGCCGGATCAGCGCCCGGAGTCGCGCCAGCAGCTCCTCCGCGTGAAACGGCTTCGTCAGGTAGTCGTCGGCGCCGGCGTCGATGCCCGCGACCTTCTCGTGCCACTGATCGCGGGCGGTGAGGACGAGCACGGGCGCCTGCACCCCTTCGGCGCGCCAGCGCCGCAGCACGCTCAGTCCGTCGAGCACCGGCAGGCCGAGATCCAGGACGATCGCGTCGTACTGCTCCGTGCCGCCCGCCTGCCAGGCCTGGTGCCCGTCTGCGGCCCGGTCGACGGCATAGCCGGCCGTCTCGAGCATGCGGCCGAGCTGATCGGCGAGGCGGGCGTCGTCCTCGGCCAGCAGCAGCCGCATCAGCGCCTCCGCATCCGCCGCTCGAGCGTCTCGCCCGATCCGGCATCGACCTTCAGGCGCGCGAGCCCCTCGGCGTCAAGGATCTTCAGTTCGTAGACCCAGCGGCCATCGTCGCGCTCGAGCTCGACTTCGAGCACCTGCCCGGGGTGCGCACGGGCAACTCGCTCGAGCACGGCGGACAGGGGCAGGATCTCGCCGGCCCGGAGCGCCGCGCGCGCTCGGTCGTGGTCACCCCGACGCTCGTCGCCGGCGCGGGCTTCGGGGGCGCCGGCGTGGGCGACCAGGAGGAGCGCACATGCGGCGAGGACGGCGGTGGGTCGGGGCATCGGTGGATTCTCGCCCGGAACGGCGGGTCCCCGCATCGTCGCCCAGGCGGCATGAACGTCGGATGAACGCGCGCTTCAGGCGCCGTACATCGGCACCGGCGCAGCATGGCCGCACCGTGTCCCCAGTCGAGGTGTTCCCGATGCGAGTCGATCACAGCCAGGCGCGTGCGCGCCGAACCCCGCCGGTTGCCCCTGCCCGGTCCGATGCCGCGCGCCGTGCCATGCGCACGCAGGCGATCTGTGTGGCGCTCGCCCTGTGGGGCCCACAGGCGTGGGCGGGCGACACGTCCCCGGCGGATGAGCTCGCCTTCTGGAGCGCCGAGGCGGGCGCGCCCGGCCGTGCCGACCGGGGGCGCGCCTTCTTCGGCCGACGCCACGGTGCAGAGTGGTCGTGCGCGTCGTGTCACGGTGCGGACGCGACCGAGCCCGGACGGCACGTGGTCACCGGCAAGCCGATCCCGCCGCTGGCGCCGGCGCGCAATCCCCGGGCGATCACCGATCGGGCCAAGGTCGACAAATGGTTCCGCCGCAACTGCGGCGACGTCCTGGGACGCGCGTGCAGCGCCGCCGAACGCGCCGACGTGCTCGCCTTCCTGCTGGAGGCCGGGCGATGAGGCCGCGTCTGCCTGGTACGAGACCGCGCCCGTGCGGCGCAGACCTGCGGGCGGTCGGTTCCGCACTGGTGCTGGTGCTGGCGGCGCTGGCCGCGCCGGCCCAGGCCGGACGGGACGCCCGCATGCCCGCATCGATGCCCGCCGAATACGCGTCCGCCTGCGGTGACTGCCACCTCGCGTATCCGCCCGCGCTGCTGCCGGCGGGCGCGTGGACGGTGCTGATGTCCGGCCTCGATGCGCACTTCGGCACCGATGCGCAGCTCGACGAGGCGGCGCGCGCCCGCGTTGCCGACTGGCTGCGCGGACACGCGGCAACCGGGCGGCGCGCCACCGCGACCGCCTCCGACGGCCGGATCACGCGCACGGCCCGGTTCACGCGCAAGCACCGCGCGGTCGGCGAGTCCGTCTGGCGCAGCCCGGACGTGCGCACGCCGGCGAACTGCGCGGCCTGCCATCCCCGGGCCGACCAGGGCGACTTCGACGACGACGACGTGCGGGTCCCCGGGCACGGGAGGATCGGGCGATGACGGGCGCCGGTTCCACCCCCCACAGTGCGCGCGAACCGTCGCTCGGGCGGACGGATCCCGCCGCGGGCGCGGGCGCGCGCCCGGCCCGTGCCGCGCGCGGTGCGCGGCCGGCATCCTCGTCGGCATCCTCGTCGGTATCGCGGACCGGGCCGGTGCCGCGCGACGCCGCGGCCCGGCACGCCGGTCGCAGGGTCGTCGATGCGCCCACCCGGGCCTTCCACGCGCTCTTCGCGCTGTGCTTCCTCCTGGCGTACGTCACCGGCGACAGCGAGCGCTGGCGCCTGGTGCACGTGACCATGGGCTACACGCTGGCCGGCCTGCTGGGCTGGCGGATCGTGCTCGGTCTGATCGGTCCTCGGCGCCTGCGGCTGGGCGCCTCGTGGACACGGACCGCCGCACTGCGGCAGATGCTCGGCCGCGTGATCGCGCGCGCCCGGACGCTTGCCGCCGCCCGGTCGATCGCGGAGGCGCGGGCGGCCGCAGGCGCCCCGCAGGCCGCGCCCTCGGCGATCGACCCGGGGCCGGTCCGGTCCTGGCGCCGGGATGCCGAGGCGGCGATGCGCGCGGCGCTGCCGGCTACGGTGCTCGCCCTGCTCGCCGCGGCGCTGCCGCTGCTGGCCACCGGCGTCATCGTCGAAGAGGCCTGGACCGGACCGTGGTGGACCGACGCGCTCGCCGAGCTCCACGAAGGGATCGGCGAGGCAGCCCTGGCGCTGGCCGGCGCGCACGTGGCCGCGGTCCTCGCGCTGTGCCTGCTCGACGGTCCCCACCGTGCGGTGTCGATGTGGACGGGGCGCGCCCCGGGCGCCGGGCCGGACCTGATCCGCAGCGACCTGCGCGGATGGGCCGTCGTCCTGTGCGCCGCCGTGCTGGCGTGGTGGGGCGGGTCGTTCCTGGGCGCGTGGCTCGCTTAGCGGCCGACCTGGCGCGCAAGCGCCGGCGACAGCGCGTGCAGCAGCCGGCCGACGGTGCGCACGGCCAGGCTCGCCGCGCGCTGGGTGGTGAACGCCATCCAGGTGTGCTGGGGCAGCGCGGGGCGCACGACCCGCGCGGTCACGAAGGTCGCCGCCGGATAGTCCCGCTGCGCCAGGTGCGACGGCAGCAGCGTGGCCAGCCCGGCCTGCGCAACGGCGTCGCGCACCAGGATCGGTGATCCGGCCTCGAGCACGACGTCCAGGCGCACCTGCTGGCGCATCGCGAGGTCGGTGACCATCGCCACCAGCGCGTTCGGGCGCGCCGGCAGCACCAGTGGGAGGCCGTCGAGCGCGCGGAACGGGATCGTCGCGCCCGGGGCCGCGAGGGTGTCCCGCCGCGCGGCCAGCACGATGTCGTCGCGCAGCACCTGCTCGGCGCCGCGCACGCCCGTGCGCCCGTACCGGTTGAACAGCCCGATGTCGACCCGCCCGGAGGCCAGCCACTCCTCCACCTGCCCGCTGTAACCCTCGAGCACCCGCAGGTGGATGCGCGGGAACTCCATGCGCAGGCGCTGCACCAGCGCGCTGGTCAGCGGTCGCGACACGGCCGGCACGAGCCCCAGGTCGACGGTGCCCGCCGGACTGCTGCGCTCGCCGCGCGCCTCCTCCACCAGCGCCTCGCTCTCGGCGAGGATCACGCGGGCGCGGGGGAGCAGCCGCAACGCGACGTCCGTCGGCACCACCCCCCGGCCGGTGCGGTGGAACAGGCGCACGCCGAGCTGCTGCTCGAGGGCGGCGATGCGTCGGCTGAGCACCGACTGCGCGACATCGAGCGCCGTCGAGGCGCGCGTGAGGCTGCCGTGCTCGGCCACGCTGCACAGCGCGACCAGGGTGGAGGCGTCGATCGGTGACGTCATGCAGATTGTGCAGAACTGATATGCAGGAATTGAGCTTAGCGGATGGCCGGTGCGGGCGCTACGCTGCGGTTCCGCCCTGCCGAGGAGTCCCTGCGATGACGATGTCCGGCGCCGACGCGCCCCCGCCCAAGCCGCAGGCGCAGGCCTGGCCCGCACCCGCCGATCGCCCGGCGCCGCCGGGGCCGCTGTCCGGATTGCGCGTCGTCGACCTGTCGACCGTCGTGGCCGGCCCGTTCGCGGCCTGCCTGCTCGGCGACTACGGCGCCGACGTGATCAAGGTCGAGATGCCCGGTGTCGGCGACGCGCTGCGGGCGCTCGCGCCGCACAAGAACGGCGTGCCCCTGTGGTGGAAGGTCACCAACCGCAACAAGCGCGGCGTCACGCTCGACCTGCGCGTGCCCGAGGGGCGAGACGCGCTCGCGCGTCTCGTCGCCGGCTGCGACGTGCTGGTCGAGAACTTCCGCCCCGGCACGCTCGACGGCTGGGGCGTGACGGGCGACTGGCTGCGCGCCCTCAACCCGCGGCTGACGATCCTGCGCGTCACCGGCTTCGGACAGACGGGGCCGCACCGCGACCGCCCGGGGTTCGCGCGGGTGTTCGAGGCGATGAGCGGCTTCACGCAGATCTGCGGCGAGGAAGGCGGCCCCCCGCTGCACCTGGGTTATCCGATCTCGGACGCGATCGGCGGGCTGTTCGGCGCGGTTGGGGTGCTGGCGGCGCTGCTGGAGCTGGCCCGCGCGCCGGATGCGGCCGGGCAGGAGATCGACTGCTCCGTCACCGAGGCGATGCTGCGCGTGCTGGAGTTCCTGCCGATCGAATACGACCAGCTCGGCGCCGTGCGCACGCGTTCGGGCAACCGGAGCCAGTACGCCGCACCCGGCAATGTCTACCGTACGCGCGACGGGCGCTGGGCGTCGATCGCCGCGTCCACCCAGAGCATCTTCCTGCGGCTGTGCAAGGCGCTGCAGCTCGACGCGCTCCCGAGCGACCCGCGCTTCGCCGACAACCCGGCGCGTGTGGCGAACCGGGATGCGATCGACGCCCAGGTGTCGGCCGCGATCGGTGCACTGACCCTGGACGAGCTGCGCGTGCGGCTCGAGGCCCACGAGGTCGGCTTCTCGCCGATCCACGACATCGCCGACGTGTTCGCCGATCCGCAGATGCAGGCGCGCGAGGCGATCGTCCCCGTGCACGACGCCGAGCTTGGCGAGGTGCGCATGCAGTCGGTGGTGCCGCGCTTCTCGCGCACCCCGGCACGGGTGCGGGCGGCCGGGCCCGCGCTCGGCCAGCACAACGAAGAGGTCTGGCACGGACTCGGCCTGACCGACGCACAGATCGCGGGCCTGCGGGCGCGCGGCATCATCTGAGGAGGATGACGACATGACCCACGATCCGCTCCGCCGCCGCGTCGCCGGCCTGGGTGCAGCCCTGCTGGCCGCCCCGCTCGGTGCCGCGCTCGGTACCCTGCCGGCCGCGAGCCGCGCCCAGTCGGGCGCCGTGACCCGCATCCTGGTCGGGTTTCCGCCGGGCCAGGCCACCGACCAGGTTGCGCGTCTGATCGCCGAACGGCTCGCGTCGGCGCTCGGCAGCCCCGTCATCGTCGAGAATCGACCCGGCCAGGGCGGCAGCCTGGCGCTGGCGCAGCTGGCGCGTGCTCCGGCGGACGGCTCGGTGCTGACGCTGTCGGCGCTGGCGGGCTACTCGGTGAATCCGTACCTGTACAAGTCCGTGCAGTACGACAGCGTGCGCGACTTCGCGCCGATCGCGATGGTGGCCGACCTGCCCCTGGCGCTGGCCGTCCACCCGTCGGTGCCGGCGACCACGCTGGCCGAGCTGGTCGCCTACGCCCGTGCCAACCCCGAAAAGCTCGCCCACTGCTCGTCGGGCAACGGCACGCTGTCGCACCTGCTGATGGAGGATCTGAAGCAGCGCGCGGGCATCCGGATCCTGCACGTGCCGTATCAGGGCAGCCCCAAGGCGATGGTCGACCTGATCGCGGGCAACGTGCAGGTCGGGCTCGACACCGTGACGGTGGTGCAGCCGCACGTGAAGGCCGGAAAGCTGCGCATGATCGCGGCCGGCACCAAGGCGCGGCTGGCGGCGTTCCCCGAGGTGCCGACGATCGCCGAGTCGGGCTACCCCGGGTTCGAGGCGGTGGCCTGGATCGCGCTGGCGGCGCCGACGGGCACCCCGGCGGCGCTGCGCGAGCGCATCAACGCGGAAGTGGTGCGGGCCCTGCGCGAGCCGGAGTTCGCCGGCCGGATGCAGGCGATCGGCGCCTTGCCGCGGCCCAGCACCGTGGACGAATTCGGGGCCTTCCTGCGCAGCGAGCAGCAGCGCTGGAAGGCGCTGGTGGAGCGCTCCGGAGTCAGCGTCGACTGAGGTTCGTCACCCGCGCGCACCTCAGCGGCACGCGCGTGTCGCCGCATGGGGCGTCAGCGCACGCGCGCATCGGCCAGTGCGGCACCGGCCGACGGACCTGCCGAGACCGGGGGGCCCCTGCGGTCGAGGGCGCCCTTCGAGATCTCGTCGAACGAGCGCTCGCACCAGGCGATGCGGTGGGCGGGTTGCGCGGCCGTGACCTTGGACAGCCCGGAGTCGGCCTTGATCCGCAGGTCGAGTTCGATCAGCCGCCGCTGCTCGCTGGTGAACCCGGTGTCCAGCGTGCGACGACCGTGCGCCAGCGCGGCCTCGTTGCGCTTGCGCCAGGCGTCGGCGATCTGGGCGTAGCGACCCTGCGCGTCCGGTGACGCCTGTGCGCAGACGGCCTGGGTGCGTTCGATGAGGACGGCGTAGCCCAGCGCGCCGACCATGGCGCGCGTGGTCGCATCGTCGGGCGGCTGCAAGGGGGCGCCGGAGGCACTGCGCACGGTGGCCTGCTTCGGCCCTGCCCGACCGGTGGCTGGCGAAGCGGACCCGTCGTTCGCTGCCGGGCCGGAGGCATACGTGCCGCCGGCCACCGCGGCGGCCGCGGCGGCGGTGCCGATGCCGGGGACACCGCCCGTGCGGGCGCCGTTGGCGGCTTCGGGGCGGCTCGCCCCGCTGCTCGGGGCAGTCGCCCCTGCGCCCGCGGGCGGTGTCGAGGCCGCGGGCGGTGCGGGGCGACCCCCGGATGACATCTTCGAGGCACCCGCCTCCGGCATGTCGGAATACGTGACCTTGCCGTCGGGTCCGATCGAGCGGTAGATGCCCTGGCCGTGCGCGGCCGTCGCCGCCGCGGCCATCGTCACGAGTACCGCAAGCGTTATGTACGTCATCACGCGTCGTCGCTTCAGAAGTTCGAATCGGAGGCGTCGCGTCGTCGCGCGTGCCGCAGGGCGCGTGATCGCGGATGCCATGGGGGTTCCTGCACGGACCGTCAGGCGATGCTACGAGGCGCGCGGGGCGGTTCAAGCCGGTGCCGACACGCGGCGGCACGGACCGACGACCGTGGTCCGCGCGTGCGCCGCCGGTGCGCTCAGGGGCGCGTGGCGGCCAGCAGGGGGGCGCAGGCTTCGGGACTCGTTCCGCCCACCCATGCGTCGCGGCGGACGTCGGACGGATCCACCCGCGCAAGCGCAGCGCGGTACCACGCGGCGTCCCGGTGCAGGCAGGCGAAGCTCGCGGCGGCGTTCACGTGCAGGGGGTCCGGATAGCGACGCACGAGGTCGTCGAACCCGCGGCGCAGACGGCGCCAGTCGATCCGGGATGCGTGCGGATCTTCGCCTTCGCCGGCGAAGACACTCGCGTACAGCCGAGCATAGAGCGATTCGCCTTCGCTCGCCGCCAGCCGGACGGTCCAGCGGCGGATCGCCGAATCGACCACCGACCACGACCCGCCCCAGCGCGGCACCATCCGGCTCAGCGCAGCCTCGTAGAAGTCGTAGTGCCGGGGCCAGCGACGCACCGCCTGCGCGAAGATCGCGGCCGGATCGGTGCCGGGCCGACGTGCATCGAGCGCGATCGCGAACATCAGGCTGTGCCAGATCGGCGTTGCGCCGAGCGCCGGCGCGGCATGCCTCAGCGCCCCTTCGGCCTGCTCGAGTCGCTGCTGGAACACCTCGCGCGCCTCGTCGGGCGTGAGCGCATCGGGCTTCATGCCCCGCAGCTGCCAGGCTTCCACGTACATCAGCCGGAGCGCGGCGAATTCCGCGAACACCGACGTGGGGCGCTCGTCCAGCCAGCGGCGCACGCGCTCGAACTCCACCTGCTCCACCGGCGGCCCGGGCAGCTGCTGACGCAGCACCTGGAAGGCGACGCCCGCGCCGGTGCGGCCGGACCGGAACCGCGCGCTGCTGCCCGCAAGGCAGTCCAGCACGGTGTCGAGCGCCGCGTAGCGGCCGTCGACGTACATCCGGCGCAGGCGCTGGACGGTCGCGCCTTCGTCGGCGGGGTCGACCTCGGGGGCGGCGCACCCGTCGGCACGGACGGTCGCCGGCACGGCGCCCAGCCCTGCGGTCACGACGATCAGCACGACGAGCAGGTTGCGCAGCACGGACCCGACTCCGCGAAAGACCTTGAACACGCGCCCGCGGACCGGGAGGTTCGATGCGCACGCGCATCGCGATCGGGCGTTCGCCCCGGACGCCCGCCGGGGTGCAGCAATGATAAGCAGCGGCCGCCGGCGGCCGGGGCCGCGGCGGCGGGCCGGATCGACCGTTCGGCAGCGGCGTGTGGAGCCTTCGCCCCGATGCCGTGGCGTGCATGTCGCGCCGGCACCCGTGGCGTGCCGGTCGCGCCGACGCCCGCGGCACGCGCCGCGTAGTATCGCGGCAACGATCAGGAGGATGCGCATGAGCACAGCAGGACGGGTGGTGGTGGTGACCGGTGCGGCCGGGGCATTGGGGCGGGCGGTGGCGGCGGCGTTCGCGGCGGCGGGCGATCGGCTGGTGCTGATCGACGTGCGGCGCGAGGCACTGACCGCCGCCTTCGGCGACGACAGTGCGCGGCAGTGGCTGGCGGCCGCCGACCTGCGGGTGCAGGCCGAGGTCGATGCGGTGGTGGCGGGCGCGCTCCAGCGCTTCGGACGCATCGACGTGCTGTGCAACGTGGCGGGCGGATTCCGCATGGGCGAGGCGGTGCACGAGACCGGCGACGACACCTGGAACTTCCTGTTCGACCTGAACGCACGCAGCGTCGTGCACATGGCGCGTGCCGTCGTGCCCGCGATGCTGCGCAACGGACGGGGGGCGATCGTGAACGTCGCCGCGCGGGCCGCGCTCGCGGGGGCCGGGTCGATGGGGGCCTACGTCGCCTCGAAGTCGGTCGTCGTCCGCCTGACCGAGACGATGGCCGCCGAACTGCGCGAGCGGGGCATCAACGTCAACTGCGTGCTGCCGAGCATCATCGACACGCCCGACAACCGTGCGGCGATGCCCGACGCCGACCCGTCCCGCTGGGTGGCCACCGAAGACCTCGCGCAGGTGATGCTGTTCCTGGCCTCGGACGCCGCGCGCGCCGTCCACGGCGCGGCGCTGCCGGTCAGCGGACTCAGCTGAGGGTCCGCAGCACCAGCGGCTCCACCCGCACCGCCCTGCCCCACAGCGCCGACATCACGCGGGTCGCCTCGTCGACGGGGGCACTGGTCAGGAAGCGCTCGCGGCCTGCGGGCGATGCCGGTCCGGGCGCACCGTCCGGGTCGAGGCCCAGGCGCCGCATCAGCTGGCGCGCCACGGCCTGGGCCGGATCGACGATGTGCACGTCCGGCCCGGCGATCTCGCGCAGGAGCCGCGACAGGAACGGATAGTGCGTGCAGCCGAGCACCAGCGTGTCCGCGCCCGCGTCGAGCAGCGGCGCCACGAAGCCGGCCAGCAGTGCGCGCGTGACCGCGTCCTCCAGCGCGCCCTGCTCGACGCGCTCCACCAGGCCGGGGCAGGCCTGCAGCAGGATCCGCGCCTGCGCG
>JAKOZZ010000319.1 GCA_029779755.1 Pseudomonadota bacterium | reverse complement strand
TTCGTGCGCACGATCTGCCAGCCGTGACGCGGCACGAACAGCGCCAGCACGAAGATCAGGTGGCTGAGCGTGCGCGCCCAGACGACCTGCTCCGACGAGAAGCTCTGGCTCATCAGCTTGGCGATCCCGTTCATCACCGGAAACAGGCTGCTGGCCGTGCACATGAACAGGATGCCCAGCAGCGGACGGTAGGCCGGGCGGCGGCTGGCGGCTGGGGTGGCTGCGGTGGCTGCGGCGGGATCGGATGCGCTCATTCCGGCAAGCGTAGGCCAGAGCGGGCGCGCGGTCGATCGCAATGTGGTGAAGTCGGAACGATCGAAACTCCGGGTGCGCTAATCTCGATCATCCAGCGGAAATTTTTTCAGCCATGACAACACGCACACTTGAAGACACCGTCGTCGCCATCACCGGTGCGGGCCAGGGCATCGGCCGCGGCATCGCCGAGGCCTTCGCGCGCGCAGGCGCGTCGCTCGTCGTCAGCGACATCGACGCAGCAGCGGCCGACGCCACGGCGGCGGCGCTGCGGGCGCTCGGCGCGCCTGCGCAGGCGCTGCGCGTGGACGTGCGCAGCGCCGACGACAACGCCGCCCAGGTGGAGGCCGCGGTGCGGGCGTTCGGGCGGCTCGACGTGATGGTGTGCAACGCCGGCATCATGCAGGTCAAGCACCTGCTCGATCTCGACGCCGCCGACTGGGACCGCATGCTCGGCGTCAACGTGACCGGCGTGTTCCTGTCGCTGCAGGCCGCCGCCCGCCAGATGCTGACGCAGGCGCCGCGCGCCGCCGGCCGCCCGCGCGGCAAGATCGTCAACGTCGCGTCGGTGGCAGGCCGCATGGGTGCAGGCCCGATCGCCAGCGTGATGCCGCACTACCGCGCGAGCAAGGCGGCCGTGATCAGCCTCACCCAGTCGGCCGCCATCACCTTCGCGCCGCAGGTGACGGTGAACGCCGTCTGCCCGGGCGTGGTCGACACGGCGATGTGGGACGCCATCGACCGCGACTGGTCGGCGCTCACCGGCGCGGCGCGCGGCGAGACCTGGCGCCAGCGCGTGGCCGGCGTGCCGATGGGCCGCGCGCAGACGCCTGCCGACGTGGCCGACCTCGCGCTGTTCCTCGCGTCCCGGGGATCGGACTACATGACCGGCCAGTCGATCAACGTCGACGGCGGACTGGTGATGAGCTGACCGCCGCGCCGGTCACATCGCGCCGCGCAGGGTCCTGAAGTACGCGCGCACGTCGTCGACGAAGAGCACGGGCTGCTCGAAGGCGGCGAAATGCCCGCCCTTGGGCATCGTGACGAAGTGTCGGATGTCCGGGTAGTCGGGCTGCATCCAGGCGCGCACCGGCGTGACGATCTCCTTCGGATACACCGCCACGCCCACCGGCACGCCGGTGCGCCCGCCCCGCCCCTTGCCGAAGCTCTCCCAGTACAGCCGCGCCGACGACGCGGCGCTGTTGTTCACCCAGTAGAGCATCACGTTGTCGAGCAGCTCGTCGCGGGTGAGCACGTTCTCGGGATGCCCGTCGCAGTCGGTCCACGCCCAGAACTTCTCCAGGATCCACGCCGCCTGTCCGGCCGGCGAGTCGGCCAGGCCGTAGCCGAGGGTCTGCGGGCGCGTGGCCTGCTGCTTCGAGTAGCCCGAGTCCCAGTCGGCGTAGTGCTTCGCGCCGGCAAGCGCGCGCTGTTCCTCGGCGGAGGGCTCGCCCTCGATGCGGGGACGCGACCCCATCGCCAGCGTGACGTGGATGCCGGCGCAGTGCGTCGTGTCGGCGACGCCGATCGCGCGCGTGACCGCCGACCCCCAGTCGCCGCCCTGCGCGAAATAGCGCGCATAGCCCAGACGCGCCATCAGCGCGCTCCAGGCCGCGCCGATGCGCTCCACCCCCCAGCCGGCGCGCGTCGGCTTGCCCGAGAAGCCGAACCCCGGCAGCGACGGGCACACGACGTGGAACGCGTCGGCCGCATCGCCGCCGTGGGCGACCGGGTCGGTCAGCGGCCCGATCACCTTCTGGAACTCGACGATCGACCCGGGCCAGCCATGGGTGATCAGCAGCGGACGCGCGCCCGGATGCGGCGATCGCTGATGGATGAAGTGGATGTCCAGGCCGTCGAGCGTCGTCAGGTACTGGTCGAAGCGGTTCAGCAGCGCCTCGCGGGCACGCCAGTCGTAGGTGTTCGCCCAGTAGTCGCAGACCGTGCGCATCCAGGCCAGCGGCACGCCCTGCGTCCAGTCGTCGACGGTTTCGGCGTCCGGCCAGCGGGTGGCACGCAGGCGCGCGCGCAGGTCGGTCAGGACGTCGTCGGGCACGGCGATGCGGAAGGGGCGGATGGCGTCGGCCTGCGGGTGTTCGGGCATCGTGATCCTCGCGATTCGGAGACGGGTTCGGATGCGGCAGCATACCCGCGGACGGCACGTGCCGCGCCGGCGCGCTACTGCTTCGGTAGGATGGCCGCCGCCGCGGACCGCCCCCTATACTGGCCCGGTCGAGCAGGTCGACGACGGCGACCCGCCAGCGAGGAACAAGCGATGCTCAATTTCGGCCAGGGCCAGTTCGAAGCGATGGGCGGCGGCGCCATCCGCGCGTTCGAGGACCGCATGCTGGTCCACCTGCGGAAGTGCTTCCCCGACCACACCGCGGCGCTCGACGAGGAACAGACGCGCGTGCTGATCCGGCACGGCATCGTGCGCGCCGCGCGCTTCGACCTCGTCACCGAGCGCAACGTCTGCAAGTACATCGACGTGATGATCGCGCTGGGCCCCCTGTTCGACGAAGAGCCCTCGCGCGCCTGGGCCGTCGCGCTGCTGGAGGACACCGCCGCGCGTCCGTCGCCGTCCGACCGCATCAACGCGCTGTACGACGCGGTGCTGGCCCGCCTGAAGACGGCCGCCGCCCAGGGCGTCGTGCTCGGTCGGGGCTGACGCGTCATGTGGGGCCTGATCGCCGTCGCCGCCGCGGTCGCCGTCACCGCGGCCGCCATCGCGGCCGTTGCCGTCGTCGTCACGGCGGTGGTGGTCACGGCCGCCGTGCTGCTCGCCCAGATGGCCAGCGCGCGCAAGGACGCCGACGAGAACTTCATCGACCGGGTCATCAGCGATCCGGTCCTGCCCTGCCCACGGCTCACCGCCGTCTGGGTCTGGGATCCGCCGCACACCACCGACCGCCGACGCTACGTGAACCTGCCCAAGGCCTGGGATCCCGACATGAACGGCCGCGAGGTCGAGCTCAAGGGGCACGTCGAGCCGCGCATCCCGGGCGTGGTCGTGAATTTCAACCTGATCGCGAACCCCGGCAACGAGCCCGACACGCCGGCGGCGAGCGTCGGCGCCTCGGCCACCAGCGAAGCCGACGGCTCGGCCACCGTGCGCCTGACGCTGCCGGTCTATGGCGGCGCGCGCTTCAAGGTCGGCGGCAAGACGGTCGCCATGGCCCAGCCGGTCGAGACCGGCGAACTGACCGTCTGGCGCAAGGTGTTCTACCAGATCACCGACATGGAGAGCCCGGCGGCCGAGCCGACCCTGTCGCTCGCGCATCCGGCCGACATGATCTCGGCGCTGACGACCGCGTTCGACCCCGTGTTCTTCGAGATCAAGCCGAGCACGAAGTCCAGTGCCACCACGCCGTACCAGGCCCACCTCACGCAGGAGCAGCGCAGTACGCTCGAGACGTCGCTGCGCGCCGGTGCCGCCGACGACCGGTCGCCGTTCAAGATGAACATCGTGATGTGCGACACGGCCGACATCGTGGGCACCCAGGAGTGGACCGACAACGCCACCACGGCCGCCGTCACCACGGGATGGATCCTCAAGTGGGACCACGACCCGACCGTGATCCACGCGCAGTACGAGAGTGCGCCGGGCACCTGGTCGGCGCTCACCAACGTGCAGATCACGGCCGCACCGGGCCAGCCGGAATGGATCGCGGTGAGCGGCGAGATTCCCGGGTTCACGGCCGGCAGCACCGTCGCCGTGCGCATCAAGTACCGCTACAAGGTCGGCAACGCCGGCGGCTGGGGCGGCACGACCGGCACCCTGTTCATGTGCATCGGGCGCGACCGCCGCGCCGACGCGGCCAAACCCACCGGCGCCGACCTGCAGCAGGCCCTGGCCCACGAGATCGGTCACGCGCTGGGGCTCGTCGGCACCACCGAACCCTGGCGCGACATGGATCCGCGCGACGACGGCTACTCGCTGCGCCATTGCGGCTACAAGACCGCCGGGGGCGACCCGCGCTGCGTGATGTGGTACATGCTGGGCGGCGGCGGCGCACGCCTGCAGTTCTGCTGCAGCGACCGGCCGAACGACTGCGCGCACTACCTGCTGCGCACCGACTACTCGGGCCTCGGATGGATCTGACGCCATGACCTGCGCGATCGAACTGCGCTGCCACACCCGCTACATGGCCTACGGCCCGATCGCGTTCGGCGTGCGCATGGAGGCCGATGCCGCCACGCACCAGGCGGTCAATGGCCTGCTCGACCGCGCACTCGAAGTGGTGCTCGTGCGCCGCGACGCCCCCGGCGTGCGGTTCCTGACCAAGACCGATCCGGGTGGGCTGTTCCTGCCCGACCCGGTCGCGCCGCCGCCGCTGCGCGGCATGAGCGCGACCGCACGCGTGATCGAAGAGCGCGAGTTCGACCTGCTCGACCACGGCCGCCGGCACGACGGTGCGGCCACGTACGTCGCGTTCGCCTGCTTCGCCGACGCGATCAGCGACGCGCGCGCGATCGAGGTCGTGCACGGTCGCACGCAATTGCCGCCCGGCGACGCCCCGCCGCTCGCACCGCTGGCGCCGTCCCACGCGCAGGCGCTGATCGCACTGCTGCCGCAGCGGCCCGGCCTCGTTGCGCGCCTCGTCGCACGCGACGGGCTGCGCCTGGAAGGCAGCGTGACATGCGCTCCGCCGGCCAACCGCTTCGGCCTGCCGCCGCCGCGCACCGGATTCGTCACCATCGTGGCCATCCATCGCGGGCCGCGCGGCGGCGTTTCGGCGCGGTCGTTCCAGCTCGCCTCGCCGTTCCACGACGGCTGGGCGACCGACGCGTTCTCGCTGCCGATCGCCGAGCTGTTTCCCGAGCTGACCGCCCCGGCGCGGCTGCTCGTCTTCAGCGGTGACCTCGCGCCCGCGCGCCTCGACCTGCCCGCCTGACATGCCCCGCACCCGACCCTCGCGCTGCACGACGCCCGCGTGCCGACCGGCCCGCACGGCCGCCGTCGGCCTCGCGCTGGCGATCGCGACGACGATGCCGGCCTGTGGCCACGCCCAGGACTCCAACCGCGCCGCCGGCGCGCAACGCACCATGCAGAACGCACCGACGCCACACGACCGGACGATCGCCGAGGCCGCCACCCGCCTGCGCGCGATGCACACCGCCGCGGCCCCGCTGGTCATCCTGATGCAGACCGGCGCGGGGCCGGGCGCGGCCGCGGCGGCGGAGCAGCTGCGCGCGGCGCTGCGGTCCGGTGCCTCCGGGCCCGCATCCGGCGACGTCGTGTTCGCGCGCGTCGACCGACAGCACGGCGGACCGGCACCCGATGCCGGGCGTCCGGGCGGTCACGTCAACGTGGTCACCCACGTCGTCACCCCCCCGCCCTCGGTGGTGGTGGCCGTCGCCGAGCGCGACGGCCGCCTCACGATCGTGGCGCGCCCGCCGGGCAGCGACCCGCTGGGGCCGCCCGCGTCGGCGCCGCACTGGATCCTGACGTCGCCGTGACCACTGCGCCGTGACCCCGGCGCCGCGGCCCCGGCGTGCGGCCCCGGCGCGCGGTGCCGCTGGTCTCGGCGCGCTCCGGCGCGGTTCAGCGCGGCCACCACGGATAGAACGGCGGCATGTCCTTCGATGCGGTGCGGGTGAATTCCGGCGTCCGCTTCTGCAGGAACGCCTGCACGCCCTCGTGCCCGTCGTCGCGGCTGGTGTAGAACATCGCCAGCGACTCGATGCGGTGGGCCTCCTCCGGCGACGGCGCCGCATGGTTGCGGTACATCATCTGCCGCATCAGCGCGACCGACACGCCGGAACGCCCCGCGACGTACGACGCGGCCAGCCGCTGCGCGGCCTCGACCAGCTGATCGGCCGGATGCACGGCCGCGACGAGCCCGGCCGCCCGGGCTTCCTGAGCGTCGATGATGCGCGCCGAGTAGACCCAGTCGAGCGCCTGCGAGATGCCCACCAGTCGCGGCAGGAACCAGGTCGAGCACGCCTCCGGCACGATCCCCAGCTTGCCGAACACGAAGCCGATCTTGGCCTGCTCGGACGCCAGCCGCACGTCCATGGCCAGCGTCATGGTCGCACCGATGCCCACCGCAGCACCGTTGATCGCGGCGATCACCGGCTTCCTGCACGCGTGGATCGCCAGGGTCACGCGTCCGCCGGTGTCGCGCACGCCGTCGACGATCACCGGATCCTCGTAGCGCGTGCGCAGGTCGTCGAGCGTCGGCTCGAGCGACTCGTCGAGGCCGAACACGTTGCCCTCGCGCGAAAGGTCCATGCCGGCACAGAACGCACGCCCCTCGCCCGTGACGACGATCGCCCCCACCGCGTCGTCGTCGTTGACGCGGGTGAACAGGTCGACGAGTTCGTTGGCCATCTCGACCGTGAACGCGTTCAGGTTGGCAGGGCGGGACAACCGCGCGGTCATCACGCGGTCGGCGATCGTGACCGCCAGGGTGTTGTACTGCGCATATCGGCTCATCTTCGGGACCTTTCCTCTCGTGCTGCACACCGGCCGTGCCGGAACGCCGACATTGTAGGAGGAGGCCGGCAGGCAACGTCGCGCACGATTTCATCCTGCGAACCCATGCGCCAAAACCGATCGCGCGATGTGCGAGACTTGCCCGTTGCACCTGGAGCAACGCACATGAGCAGACTGCTGGAAGGAAAATCCGCCCTCGTCACCGGCGGCGGATCGGGCATCGGCCGGGCCACCTGCCTGGCGATGGCGCGCGAGGGCGCGCGCGTGACCGTCGCCGATCTCCCCGGGCCGGGCGCCCAGGAGACGGTCGACCTGATCCTTGCCGCCGGCGGCACCGCGCACGCGGTCGCGGCCGACGTCACCGACCCCGCCCAGGTCGAGGCGATGGTCGCCTCCGCGGTCGCCGCCTACGGGCGGCTCGACTGCGCGCACAACAACGCGGGCATCGCCGCGATGCACGTCGGCGCGGGCGGCCAGCGCATGTGCGACATCACGCAGGCGGCCTGGGACCGCATGATGGCGGTCAACCTCACCGGCGTGTGGCTGTGCATGAAGCACGAGATCGCCGCGATGGAGCGCACCGGCGGCGGTTCGATCGTCAACACCAGTTCCATCGCGGGCCTGATCGGCCTGCCGGGCTCGAACGCGTACGTCGCCGCCAAGCACGGCGTGATCGGCCTGACGAAGGCGGCGGCGATCGACTACGCGCCCGCGCGCATCCGCATCAACGCCGTGTGCCCCGGCTACGTCGAGACCTCGATGATCCGCGAGGCGATGACCCGGCGCGGCGACAGCATCCTGTCCACCGTGCCGATGCACCGGCTGGGCGTGCCCGAGGAGATCGCCGAGGCGGTCGTGTGGATGAGTTCGGACCGTTCGGGCTTCATGACCGGCGCGGCGATGCCGGTCGACGGCGGATACACCGCGACCTGAGATCGCGGACAACGGCGGGAACGCCGCAGGAGACGAGGATGACGACAGACTTCAAGACCATGGTGCGCGCGGCGGTCCGCGACGAGGCGCAGCTGCGCGCGGCGCTGGCCGAGAGCGACATCGCACCGATGCTGATGGTGCTGGTGCAGCTGGGCGGCGATCTCTCGCTGCTCGACGAGGCGGCGCCGCACATCCAGGGGCCGTGGAGCTTCCTGCAGACCGTGCCCGAGGCGCTGAAGCAGAAAATCCGCGACCGGCTCGTCGACACGCTGCAGGCGTACGCGCGCAGCGGCCGCGACGCCCCGCCGCGCCCCTCGACCGAGGCGCTGCTGCGGATGATGAGCGTGGGGGTCGGCCAGCCAGTGCCGGCCGAGTACATCCCGCTGCTGCTCGAGGAGATGCACTTCGGCGACGAGGACACCCGCGCCGTGCACTGGCAGCGCGATCCCACCGCGCTGCCGGTCGAGGACTTCAAGGTGATCGTGATCGGCGCGGGCCTCGGCGGCCTGTGCGCGGCCATCCGCCTGAAGCAGCTGGGCATCCCCTTCGAAGTGCTCGAGAAGAACGCCGACGTCGGCGGCACCTGGCTCGAGAACGCCTACCCGGGCTGCGCGGTCGACACGCCGAACCACTTCTACTCGTACTCGTTCCACGTCAACAACCGCTGGACCCGCCACTTCTCGCGCCGCGACGAGATCCTCGCCTACATCCGCGAGGTCGTGCGGTTCTACGACCTGGCGCCGCACATCCGCTTCAACGTCGAGGCGACGTCGGCCGAGTTCGACGCCGCGCGCGACGGCTGGCGGGTCGGCTGGCGCGACGCGCAGGGGCGCACGCACAGCGCGCAGTGCAACGCGCTGATCACGGCCGTCGGCCAGCTCAACCGCCCGGCCTTCCCGAAGATCCCCGGACTCGACACGTTCAAGGGCCCGGCCTTCCACACGGCCGAGTGGGATGCCAGCGTCGACCTGAAAGGCAAGCGCGTCGCGATGATCGGCACCGGGGCCAGCGGCATGCAGGCGGGCCCGTCGATCGCGCCCGACGTGGCGCACCTGCGGGTGTTCCAGCGCAGTCCGCACTGGGCGGTCAACAACCCCAACTACCACCTGCCCGTCACGAAGGGGCACATCTGGTCGCTGGAGCACCTGCCCTACTACTCGAACTGGCTGCGCTTCCAGCTCTTCTGGGCCAGCTCCGACGGCTTCCATGCATCGCTGCACGTCGACCCCGCGTGGAAGCATCCGGAGCAGTCGCTGAACGAGACGAACCACCGCATGCGCGAGATGATCGTCGAGTACGTGCGCGGCGAGCTCGGCGGCGACGAGGCGCTGCTGGCCAAGTGCATCCCGAACTACCCGCCCTACGGCAAGCGGATGCTGCGCGACAACCACTGGTACCGCATGCTCAAGCGCGACAACGTGACCCTCGAGACCGACCCGATCTCGCACGTCACCGAGAACGCGATCGTGATGAAGGACGGCACCGTGCATCCCGTCGACGTGATCGTCTACGCCACCGGGTTCCAGGCGTCGCGCATGCTGTGGCCGCTCGAGATCACCGGGCGCGACGGCCACACGATCCGTGACGACTGGGGCGACGACGATCCGCGCGCCTACCTCGGCATGAGCGTGCCGCACTACCCGAACCTGTTCCTGCTGTACGGCCCGAACACCAATCTCGCCCACGGCGGCTCGATCATCTTCCACACCGAGTGCCAGGTGCGTTACATCATGCAGGCGCTGCGCGGCATGCTCGAGAACGGCTGGCGCACGCTCGAAGTGCGGCCGGACGTGCACGACGACTACAACGCGCGCGTCGATGCGAAGGCCCGCGACATGGTGTGGACGCACCCGGGCGTCAAGAGCTGGTACAAGAACGACCGCAATCGCCTGACCGTGACGTCGCCCTGGCGGCTGCTCGACTACTGGGCGATGACGCGTACGTTCGACGCCGGCGAGTTCGTCGCCGTGCACGCCCGTGACGAGGCGCCCGCCGCCCAGTGATCCGATCCGTGCGCCCGCCCGGGGGCCCGTGCGCGGGCA
>JAKOZZ010000135.1 GCA_029779755.1 Pseudomonadota bacterium | reverse complement strand
CGCGTCCCGAAGCCGCGTCGCGGATCGGCGCGCAGTGGAAGCTCGCCATCGGCACCACGCATTGCGCGATGGCCGCCGTCGTGGTCGTGCTGGTGGCGCTGTCGCGCTGGTGCGAGCGCTCCGCACGCTGGCGGCCACGCGTGGCCAGTGCACTGAATGCCGCCACCTTCAGCGCGAGCCTGGGCTTCTCGGTCGTCTTCGTCGCGATCGACCAGTGGGTGACACCCAGCATCACGCCGTACCTGATCGGCTGCATGCTGACCGGGGTGGTGTTCCTGCTCCGACCCGTGTTCGCCGCGGTGCTCTACGCGTTCGCCTTTTCGTTCTGCCACTGGGCGCTGGGTCTGACCCAGATCGACGAGGCGATCCTGCTGTCGAATCGTCTCAATGCGCTCACCGCGTCGGTGCTGGGGCTGGCGCTGTCGGTCGTGCTGTGGCGCAAGCACGCCGTCACGGTGACGCTCGAGCAGGAGGTGGAGCGCCAGCGCGCGGCCCTGGTGGCCCGGCAGGAGGAGCTCCACTTCCTCGCCACGCGCGACAGCCTCACCGGTCTGTACAACCGTGCCGAGTTCATCAACCTGGCCAACGGCGAACTGACCCGCGCCGCGCGCCACGGCTTCGAGACCGCAATCGTCGTGATCGACCTCGATCACTTCAAGGTCGTCAACGACACGCTCGGGCATCCTGCCGGCGACCGCGTGCTGCGCTCGGTGGGCGCCGTGCTGAGCGCCGAGCTGCGCGCCTCCGACGTGATCGGGCGGCTCGGCGGCGAGGAGTTCATCGTGCTGCTGCCGCAGACGCCGCCGGCGCTGGCGCGCTCGGTGGCCGAGAAGCTGCGCGCCCGCCTGGCGGAATCGACGCTCGATCCCGAGTCGCCCGCGCTGCGCATCACCGCCAGCTTCGGTGTCGCGAGTGCGTCCCCGCAGGACGGCTCGGCCGATTTCGAAGCGATCTACCAGCGCGCCGATGCCGCCCTGTACCGGGCCAAGGGGGACGGACGCAATCGCGTCTGCGTCGCCGACGCAGGGCAGCCCGGCGCCTGAGCGCCGGCAGGCCCGGCGCACGGACGCACCTTCAACGGCGCGCGCCGCGCGGGACGGCCGGTGCGTCGAGCGTGGCGACCGGCGGGTCGAGCGTGGCGAGGAATGCGAGCAGGTCGTCGACCTGGGCCGGGGTCAGCCGCAGCGGCCGCAGCAGGGCTTCGCCATCGGCGTGCAGCCGGTCGAGGTCGAGCTCCGAGTAGTGGCGGATCACGTCCCGCAGCGTCGGACGGCTGCCGTCGTGCATGTACGGCGCCGTGCGCGCGAGTCCCCGCAGGCCTGGCGTCTTCCACTCGCCCCAGTTGCGCGGCTGCAGGGTGACGGTGCGGGTCGCGACGGCCCGCGCGACGCCGACCGCGCCGCCGCTTGCGGCGTCGACGATTCCGTCGCGCTTCGCCACGTCGTCGCCGACACCCGTCGCCGCCACGGAGGCCTCGTCGTTGAAGCGCCCGAGCAGGTTGTAGGGGTCCGACAGCACGCGCCGGATGCCGCTGTGGCGGCCGGGGTCGACGCGGCCCGGTGCCGGCATGAACGGGATGCCCACGTCGTGGAACTCGCCGTTCGAGAAGCGGGGGCCGGCGTGGCAGACCGCGCATCGGCCTTCGCCGATGAAGAGCTTGAGGCCGCGCCGTGCGGCGGGCGGGTAGCGCGCCGCCGCGGCGCCGTCGCCCGCAGCGAGGGCGTCGCGGAACCGGTCGAACGGCGTGCGTGGGGAGCGCAGGGTCTCGAGGTGGGCGGCCAGCGCCTTGCCGGCGTCGGCCAGCACCCGTGCGTCGTCGCCCGGCGGGCCGAACGCCCGCCGATAGGCGGTGCGCAGACCGTGGTCGGCGGCGATCAGGCGCGCGACGCCCTCGGCCGATCCCCCCATCTCGGCCGGCGCCAGGATGGGGCGCACGCTGGCGGCCCACAGGCTGTCGCTGCCGCCGTCCCAGCCGTACCAGCGCTGCCCGGCGACGTCGATCAGCGTGGGGGTGTTGCGGTCGAGCGTGTCGAGGCCGCGCGCGCGCGGCACCCCGTCCGTGAACGCGCGCGCGGGGTCGTGGCAGCTGGCGCAGGAGACCCGGCCGTCGCCCGACAGGCGCGGTTCGAAGAACAGGCGCCGGCCCAGCGCGGCGGCAGACGCGCGCCCCGACGCGCGGTTGGTGGGATCGGGCCGTGCCGGCGGGGGCCAGGGGCCGTGACGGGCGATCGCTGCGCGTTCGTCCGCGTCGAACTCGGTCAGCACGTCCGGGGCCGAGGCGTGCGCGGCGCCGCCGGATGCGGCGCAGGCCAGCACCAGGGCGCAGGCCAGAAGACGGGGGCGCGTGGCAGCGCGGCGCAGCACGCCGGTCAGCGCAGCACGAGGTCGTGCGTCAGCCGCTCGGCGCGGCCGGCGACGTGCACGTCGAACAGCAGCTGCCACCGCCCGCCCATGTGCAGCAGCATGCCGTCGACCAGGTAGCGTCCGGCGGCGTCGCGCGCCACCTTCGGCGCGTAGTTCATGCCGTGCCGATGCTCGGGCATCACGGCATCGACGCGCAGCGACTCGACCGGGTGCGCATCGACCGGGCACAGCTCGACCGTCATCCGGAACGGGGTGCCCACGCCGATCGCCGGCGCCGCGCGATAGAACAGCGCCACCTGGCGGCCGGCGACCCGGGTGGCCGCGGCGTCGGCGGGACACCGCCGCGTGCCGGTGGCCTGCGCGGTCGCCGGCGTCTGTCCGGCCGCGCGTGCGTGCCCGGCTGCGCCGGCGGGCGCGTCCGCGCCTGCGTCCGCACCGGCGGCGGCCGCCTTGCTGGCGGCCCACACCGGCCCGATGAAGCGCTCGGCGTTCTCCCATGCGATGCGCCGTGCGACGTCTGCGGGCAGCCCGGCCAGCCAGGCGCGCGAGAAGTCCGCGTGCGGGCCGATGTAGTGCAGCCGCTCGGGCGTGAACGTGTCGGTGCCGACCATGAACCGGTCGGGCATCTCGAGGAACAGGGCCCGCCACTCCGGGTCGATCGTGGTGCCCGAGGCGGCCGAGCCGGTGGCCATGTCGCTGCGGAATGCGAGGTCGGCCATCAGGGTCGGATGGCGGCGCAGCACCTCGCGCACGGCGGCCGGCCGGTCGAAGCCCGAGTGGGCCCAGAGCACCCGGGCGTCGGGCCTCTGGCGGAAGATGCGGTCGACGGCATCGGCGTCCGAGTGCGCATGCAGGATCAGGCCGTGCTGGCCGGCGAGCTCGATCATGCGCCTCGGCACGGGCAGGTCGGCGTCGGCGCCGTAGAGGTGGAACTCGCCGATCGCCGCGTAGCGGTAGCGCGCGAGCCGCTGCTCGAGGTGGGTCACGATGCTCGGGTCGCGCGCCCAGGTCGAGAGTTCGCCGCGCGTCCGGTACGGCCGCAGGCTGGGGATCACGAGGTCGGGTGCGGCGTCGTACAGGCGGCGCGTGCCGTCGTCGTTCGAGCTCGACACCAGGGCGCGGCGCAGACCTGCCTTGCGCATCAGCTCGATCACCTGGGCGGCGGGCACCACCTCCCAGGCATCGTGGCTGTAGTGGATGTGCGCATCGAAGATCGGCAGCGGCGGGGCGGCCGGGGCCTGCGCGCGCGCCACGCCGCCGCAGGCCCAGACGAGCGCGGCGCACAGGGCCCGGGTCGTTCGACGCATCTCATGCCTCCCATCGGTCTCGATCTCCGGCGCACGATAGCCGATCCGCGGGCAGCCCTGCCAGCCGCATGGGCCGGGGCCATCGGCATGCCGGGCGCGACGCGCTCGCGGCCGACGGTCTTACACTGGCGGCTTGCGTCGATTTCCGCCGATGCCTGCCGATGCCCGCCGACGACCCAGGACCCCCGCGATGCCGAACTTTGCTGCCAACCTGTCGATGATGTACACCGAGCACGCGTTCCTCGACCGGTTCGCGGCCTGCGCGGCCGACGGCTTCGAGGCGGTCGAGTTCCTGTTCCCGTATGCGTTCGCCGCGCAGGAGATCCGCGACCGTCTGGATCGGCACGGCCTGCGTCAGGTGCTGTTCAATGCGCCGCCGGGCGATTTCGAGCAGGGCGAACGCGGGACCTCGAGCCTGCCGGGGCGTGTCGACGAGTTCCGGCGCGGCATCGACGTCGCGATCGAATACGCGCAGGCGCTGCGCTGCCCGCGCGTGCACGTGATGGCCGGGCTCGTGCACGACGAGCACCAGCGCACCCATCAACGGGAGGTCTATCTCGACAATCTCGCCTGGGCGGCCGCCCGCATGGCGCCGCACGGCATCGACGTGCTGATCGAACCGATCAACACCCGCGACATCCCCGGCTACCTGCTGAACACCCAGGCCGACGCCCACGCGATCGTCGAGCGGATCGGGGCGCCGAACGTCAAGGTCCAGATGGACCTCTATCACTGCCAGATCGTCGAGGGCGATCTCGAGACGAAGATCCGGCGCCACCTGTCCGGCGTCGGCCACATCCAGATCGCGGGCGTTCCGCATCGCCACGAGCCGGATCTGGGCGAGGTCAACTACCCGTACCTGTTCGCGCTGCTCGACGAGCTCGGCTACGCGGGCTGGATCGGGTGCGAGTACCGGCCGCGCGCCGGCACCTCGGCCGGACTGGACTGGTTCCGGCGTGCGCGCCTTCGCTGAACGGCAGCCGGCCGATCGGGCAAAATAGTGGTTTTGGGAGCGCGCCCGTGCCGGCGACCGACACCTCCGTCCTCTACGAATCCTCGCTGCACTCGCTGCCTCTGGTGGGACGCGGCAAGGTCCGCGACAACTACGCGGTCGGCAGCGACAAGCTGCTGATCGTCACCACCGACCGGCTGTCCGCCTTCGACGTGATCATGGGCGAGCCGATCCCCGACAAGGGGCGGGTGCTGAACCAGATGGCGCTGTTCTGGTTCGAGCGCCTCGCCGACGTGGTGCCCAATCACCTGACCGGGATCGATCCCGTCTCGGTGGTCGCGCCCGACGAGGTCGACCAGGTGCGCGGGCGTTCCATGGTCGTGCGCCGGCTGCGCCCGATCCTGGTCGAGGCCGTCGTGCGCGGCTACGTGATCGGCTCGGGCTGGAAGGACTACCAGGACACCGGCCGCATCTGCGGGATCGCGCTGCCGCCGGGACTGCAGCAGGCGCAGCAGCTGGCCGAACCCATCTTCACCCCGGCGGCCAAGGCCGAGCTCGGCGAGCACGACGAGAACATCAGCTTCGACGACATGGCCGCGCGCGTCGGCGCCGACCTGGCCGGCCGCATCCGGTCGATCAGTCTCGAGCTGTATCGCAGGGCCGCCGAGTACGCGCGCGGACGCGGCATCATCATCGCCGACACCAAGTTCGAGTTCGGTCTCGACGACGCCGGAACGCTGCACCTGATGGACGAGGCGCTGACGGCCGACTCCTCGCGCTTCTGGCCTGCCGACTCGTACCGTCCGGGCATCTCGCCGCCGTCGTTCGACAAGCAGTTCGTGCGCGACTACCTCGAGACCGTGCCCGGCTGGAACAAGCGCGCACCGGCGCCGATGCTGCCCGCCGAAGTCGTCGCGCGCACGGCGGACAAATACCGCGAGGCGCTGCGTCGCCTCACCGGCCAGGAAGTGCAGCGCTGACGCGCACCACGAAGCGCGGGTGCTGCGGCCTGCCCCGCGCCCCCGGGGGGCCGGCAGCGCGCCCCGACAACACAGGAACGGATCCGCAATGAGCACACAGACGCCGCTGATCGGTGTGGTGATGGGCAGCAACAGCGACTGGGACGTGATGCAGCACGCCGTGGCGGTGCTGCGCGAGTTCGACGTGCCGCACGAGGCGCGTGTCGTGTCGGCGCACCGCATGCCCGACCAGATGTTCGCGTACGCGGAAGCCGCCGCCGGCGCCGGGCTGCGCGCGATCATCGCAGGTGCGGGCGGGGCGGCCCACCTGCCCGGCATGATCGCCGCCAAGACCACGGTGCCGGTGCTGGGCGTGCCCGTGCCGTCCAAGTACCTGCGCGGCGAGGACTCGCTGCTGTCGATCGTGCAGATGCCGCGCGGCGTGCCGGTGGCCACGTTCGCGATCGGCGAGGCGGGCGCGGCCAACGCCGGCCTGTTCGCCGTCGCGATGCTCGCGTCCGGCGACGCGGCGCTCGCCGCGCGGCTCGCGGCCTTCCGGGCGCGTCAGACGGAGGCAGCGAAAGCGATGACGCTGCCGGCAGCATGAGCGGCATGAGCGGCATGAGCGGCGTCAGCGGAGCGAGTGGCGCCAGCGGCACCCGCGGCGTGCAGGCGGACCCGACGCCGCGCAGCTTCCCGCCCGGCACCTGGCTGGGCCTGCTCGGCGGCGGCCAGCTCGGGCGCATGTTCACGATGGCGGCCCAGTCGATGGGCTACAAGGTGTGCGTGCTCGACCCCGCGCCCGACAGTCCGGCCGGGGCAAGCGCCGACCGCCAGATCGTCGCGCCGTACGACGACCCCTCCGCGCTGGCCGAACTCGCCGCCCTGTGCGGGGCGGTGACGACCGAATTCGAGAACGTGCCCGCCACCTCGCTCGAATACCTGGCGCAGCGCTGCGTCGTCAGCCCGCGCGCCGACAGCGTGGCGGTCGCCCAGGACCGCATGCGCGAGAAGGCGTTCGCGCGCAGTTGCGGGCTGCCGGTCGCGCCCTACGCGGAGATCCGCAGCGCCGACGACCTGCGCGCCGCCGACCCCGCCCTGTTCCCTGCGATCCTGAAGGCGGCCCGCCTCGGCTACGACGGCAAGGGCCAGGCCCGTGTCACCGGGGTGGACGAGGCGGTGGCCGCGTTCGAGGCCATGGGGGCGGTGCCCTGCGTGCTCGAGCGCATGCTGCCGCTGATGATGGAGGTGTCGGTGATCGTCGCGCGCACCTTCGACGACCAGGCGGTGGCGTTCCCCGTCGCCGAGAACCAGCACCGCAATGGCATCCTGGCCCTGTCGGCGCTGCCCGCACGGGTGTCGCAGGACCTCGCGCTGCGTGCCACCCAGGCCACCCTGACGATGGCGCGTGCCCTCGACTACGTCGGCGTGCTCTGTGTCGAGTTCTTCGTGCTCGAGGACAACTCGCTGGTCGTCAACGAGATGGCGCCGCGTCCGCACAATTCGGGCCACAGCACGATCGACGCCTGCCTCACCAGCCAGTTCGAGCAGCAGGCGCGCGTGATGGCCGGGCTGCCGCTGGGCTCCACGCAGCAGCACACCGCCGCGGTCATGGTGAACCTGCTGGGCGACCTCTGGTTCCGCGCCCCCGATCCGTCGCGCGCCGTCGAACCCGACTGGCGCCGCGTGCTGAGCCATCCGCAGGCGCGGCTGCACCTGTATGGCAAGGCCGAACCGCGGCCCGGCCGCAAGATGGGGCACGTGACCGTGCGCGGCGAGACGGTCGAGGACGCGATGCGCATCGCCGGGGCGATCGAGCGCGATCTCGGCATCGCGTTCTGAGGGCGTGGCCGGCATGCGCATTGCGCCCGCCGACGCCGCGGCCATCGCCGAGGCCGCCCGACGTCTGCGGGCGGGCGAGGTGGTGGGCATGCCCACCGAAACCGTCTACGGCCTCGCGGCGGATGCCGGCAACGCCGGCGGGGTTGCGTCCATCTATCGCATCAAGGGACGGCCTGCCGACCATCCGCTCATCGTGCACGTGCTCGACCTCGAGCAGGCGCGCTGGTGGGGCGAGTTCGACGCGCTGGCCGAGGGGCTTGCGCGGGCCTTCTGGCCGGGACCGCTCACGCTGATCGTGCGTCGCCGGGCCGGTGCGCCGGCGTTCGCCTGCGGCGGCGAGCAGACGGTGGGGCTGCGCTGCCCCGCGCACCCCGTGGCCCGCGCGCTGATGGCCGAGTTCACCCGCATCGGCGGACACGGCATCGCGGCGCCGTCCGCGAACCGCTTCGGGCGCGTCAGCCCCACGCGCGCCGAGCACGTGGCGAGCGACCTCGGCGACGACGTCGGCCTGGTGCTCGACGGCGGCCCCTGTGAGGTCGGACTGGAGTCGACGATCGTCGATCTGTCGCGCGGCCGGCCGGTGCTGCTGCGGCCGGGCGGCATCGACGCGGTGCGTCTGGCCGAGGTGCTCGGATCGGCGCCGTCCGGCCGGGATGCCCAGGCTCCGCGCGCCTCGGGCACGCTGGCCGCGCACTATGCGCCGCGCACGCCGCTCGAGCTGATCGACGAGGCGACGATCCCGCAGCGTCTGCGGGCGCTGGCCGGCGATCGCTCGGACGGCGCCGATCGCGCGGCGGGGAGCGCGGCGGCACCCCGGCCCGCCCCGGCGGTGCCGCCCCGGATCGGCGTGTGGTCCGCGCGCCGGCCGGACGGGCCTGCATGCGCGCATTGGGAGCCGATGCCCCCGGACGCTGCGGCGGTCGCGCGGGCGATGTACGACACGCTGAGACGCCTCGACACCCTGGGCCTCGATCGGCTGATCGTCGGCCGGGTGCCTGTGGGGCCCGAATGGGATGCCGTGCGCGATCGTCTCGAGCGCGCCGCAGCGTCGTTCTAGGCGGGGTCCTGCGCGCGGCGTCCTGGCGCGTCCTTGTGTCGGAATTTTTGACGCGGGTTGCACGCAAGAGTGTGCGACCGTGACGGATTTCCTTTGTTTTCAGTCGCTTGACCCGATCCGTCCGGGCAGGCGCGGTTCTTGCCTGACGATCGCACTTCGCGATCGGGCTGGTATCGGACGCTTCGTGGAGGTCTTTCGCGGCCGGCACCGCTGGTCGCGGCCCATGATCCACGAAGGAGTTCATCCATGTCGCGTATCCATGCGCTCGTTGCGGGCGCACTGCTGTCGGCCAGCCTCGTGTCGACCGCGTCCGCCAACGGGGTCGTGCTCGGCCCGGCGCCCGGTGTCTACACGTTCCAGGGCCTGTGTACGGATTGCTTCGGGACGCCCGGCGGGCCGCCCGGCGGCCCGATCGTGATCGCCCCGGCGGTGGTCGGGGGCACCCCCGCACAGGCGACGCTGACGATGGGCAGCAACACGGCGAGCTACGCGGACGACGTCTTCAGCTTCACCTCGAACAACTTCCCCGGCGGCGTCACGTCGACGTCCATCCAGTCGATCGTGTTCGGGCCGATCAACGCCAGCGGCTATGCCGACGTGCGCATCGAGTTCTCGTCGAACGGGTTCCCCGTGATTCCGATCGTCACGGTATCGACACCGGGTGCATCGCCGCTCAACCTGCTGACGGTGCCCGCCGTTGTGCCTGTGTCCTCGTTCCCCTGGTTCTTCGAGACCTCCGTGACCGGCCAGTGGGCGTTGGGAGGCCTCTTTGTCGGGGGGCCGCCCAATTTCGACTTCGGCGTCGAGGGAAAGTGGACAGCGCCTGCGCAGGTGCCGTTGCCTGGCACCCTGGCCCTGATCGGCCTCGCCTGTGCCGGGTTCGGGATGCACCGCGTGCGACGCACTGCCGCCGCGCCGGTCTGACGCGGGCCTTCCGGGCCTGGGCGCGCCCAGGCAGGTCCTCCGACGCGGAGGACCTGATGCGGGAGGCTGGGTGCGGGAGGCCTGATGCGTCCTGTCGCGCACGTCGAGGTCCTGCGACCCCGACGTGCGCTGCTGCGGGTCAGTCCGCCTCGATCTGGGCGACTGCGCGCTTCAGGTGCGCGCGGCAGTCGGCCATGATCCGCTCGATGAGTTCCGCGCAGGTCGGGATGTCGTCGATCAGGCCCAGCACCGGGCTGGCCCAGATCAGGCCGCCGTCGACGTCGCCGGATTCGAGCGCGGCGCGGCCCCGCGCGCCGGCCACCAGCGGATGGATGTCCTTGAACTCCGCACCGCCCGGGCGCGTCTCGAGCGCAACCACTTCGGCGGCCACGGCGTTCTTCAGCACGCGCCCAGTGTTGCGCAAGGTGCGCAGGATCAGTTGCGTGTCGCGTTCGCCGGCCTCGACCATGCGGCGCTTGATGTTCTCGTGGATCGGCGCCTCCCGCGTCGCACAGAAGCGCGTGCCCATGTTGATGCCCTCGGCGCCCAGCACGAGCGCGGCCGCCATGCCGGCGCCGTCGGCGATGCCGCCCGACGCGATCAGCGGGATCTTCACCTTGCGCGCCGCGGCGGCGAACAGCACCAGCCCGCCGACGTCGTCCTCGCCGGGGTGGCCCGCGGCCTCGAAGCCGTCGATCGAGATGGCATCGACGCCATTGCGCTCGGCCGACAGCGCATGGCGCACCGCGGTGCACTTGTGCACGATCTTCACGCCGCGCGCCTTCGCCTTGGCGATGAACTCCTTCGGATTGTTGCCCGCGGTCTCCAGCACCTTCACGCCGCTGTCGAGCACGGCGTCCAGATACGCCTCGTAGGGCGGCGGATTGGCCGACGGCATGATCGTGAGGTTCACGCCGAACGGCTTGTCGGTCATCTCGCGGCAGCGGCGGATCTCGGCCGCCAGCGCTTCCGGATTCGGCTGGGTGAGGCCGGTCAGGATGCCGAGCCCGCCGGCATTCGAGACGGCCGAGGCCAGTTCCGCACGGCCGACCCATTGCATGCCGCCCTGCACGATGGGGTAACGCACGCCGAGCATTTCGGTGATGCGAGTCTTCACGGGGGATCTCCTTCGTTGGAATGGCTGCGGTTGCGTCGATGGTATCGCGGGGGTGCAGGGCGGGGTGCGGGGCGGGTGCGGGGCGGTTCCGAAGCGGACGGGGCTGCGGTGGCGCCCGGCGCGCTGCGCCGGGTGCCCTGCGGTGCTCGGTCCGACCGGGTGGCTGCGCAACTCGGCCCTGCGGGCCTCGGACAGTGCTCGCCACCGCCCCCCGCTGCGCGGGTGTCGGAACCCGGTCGGCCCTGCGCTCCTCGGCGCCGCCGAGGCCCCGTCCGCTTCGGAACCGCCCCGCACCTGCAGCACCACGCGGGGGGTGTCGGAGCCGATGCGCAGGCCTCGGTGCTGCGAAGCGAGAAGGCCAACCGTCCGGAGGGCGCGCCTGGGCGGCGCCGAGAAGCGCAGCGCCCGGCAGGTTCCGGCGCGCCCGCAGGGCGCGACGGTGGCGAGCACTGTTTGAGGCCCGAAGGGCCGAGTTGCGCAGCCACCTGCCGGGCGCGAGCATCGCAGGGAACCCGGTGCGCAGCACCGGGCGCTGCCCCGGCGCGCCCTCCGGACGGTTGGCCTTCTCGCCCGCGCGGATCGATCGCCCTGCGGATCGCCCCGACCTGCATCCGCGCTTGTCCCCGCGCCGCTCCCGTGCCAGCATCGAAGGCTTCCCAACCACACGCTTGCAGGAGACACCCCATGACCCACAGCATCGTCGCCACGATCAAGGTGAAAGACGGGCAGCAGGCTTCGTTCGAGGCCGTCGCGCTGAAACTCGTCGCCGCCGTCAAGGCCAACGAACCCGGCTGCCTGCTCTACACGCTGAGCAAGGGCGACGACCCCGTCACCTACGTGTTCATGGAGCGCTATGCGAACGACGAAGCGCTGGCCGCGCACCGCGCCACCGACCACTTCCGCTCGCTCGGGCGCGAGATGGGCGCGTTCATGGACGGCCCGCCGAGCGTGCTGCGCATGAAGGAACTCGGCTGACCCCGGGTCGCCGCAGGCGCGCATCGCCGCGCGCCTCTTCGCCGTCGGTCCTGATGCGCTGATCGACCGGGCCGGCGCATCGCGTCCCGACCCGTGTGCCGAAGGGCGCATCCCCGTCGGGCGCGTGGCCTCTGTCGGGCGCACGGGTGGCGCCGAAGTTCAGTCCCCGCCGAACAGATCCGGCGTGTGGTTCACGCGCGCGCCCTCGATCGCCAGCATCTTCATCTTCGTGACCACGCCCCCGGTGGCGGAGAACCCGCCACTGCCGCCGCCGGCGGCCAGCACGCGGTGGCAGGGCACGACCGGCGCGAACGGATTGCGGCCCAGTGCCCGCCCGACGGCACGTGCCGCACCCGGTTCGCCGATGGCGTGCGCGATCTCGCCATAGGTGCGCGTCTGTCCGGGCGGAATCGCGCGTGTCCGTTCATAGACCTGACGGTCGAACGGCGGAACGTGCGAGAGGTCGAGCGGGATTTCCTGCAGCGTGCGCGCTTCCCCGCGCAGCAGCGCAACGACGCCGTCGATGGCGGCCAGCGCGAGCGCGTTGGGCCGGCGCTCGACCGCGGCCGGCCAGTCGCGCAGAAGCCTTGCCCGCAGCGCCGCGTCGTCCGCGCAGGGCAGCTGGACCTGTACGATCGCGTCGTCGGTCCACGCGATGCCACAGCGGCCGATGGCCGTGTCGAAGACGGCGTATCCGCTCGGCGATGCCGTCCGGGGGCGCTCGATGCGATGCGTCATGCGATGCAGTATCGCCGATGCGCACGGCGCCTGTAATGCCCGCATGCCGCCGGCGACCGACGGGCGCGCGGGCATGTGGCCGACGCGCGCAACCCCGCCTTTCGACGCGACCGGCTTGCTGACGATCTTCCCGTGCCCGCCTTCATGATCCGACCGACCCCGCATCCGTCTTCGCGCCGCGGCCGGCAGGGGTCTCTGCTCGTGGTCGTGCTGTTCCTGCTGCTTCAGTGCCTGCAGCCACTGCTGCATGCGCATCCGGTGCAGGAGGCGCAGGGGTCCCAGGGGGTTGCGCACGCCGCGTCGGTGCATCTG
>JAKOZZ010000366.1 GCA_029779755.1 Pseudomonadota bacterium | reverse complement strand
AGTCGACCTGTTCCCAGCGCTGATCGAGTCGATGGCGGGATCGGACGCCGTGTGCCTGCACGCCATCACCGCGGCGCTCACCGCCGAGCACCGGGTGCTCGAAGCGCACTGGCGGCGCGTGCGTACTGCGCTGCAGGCGATCGTCGACGCACCCGCCGAGGCCCCGATATCGCTCGATGCGGACGTCGTGCAGCCGTTCGTTGATCTCTACGCGGGCCACATCGCGCGCGAGGAGGCCGAACTGCTGCCGATGGCCGCCCGGCTGCTGGGCGACGCGGACCTCGCGCGCATCGGGCGCGCGATGCGGCAGCGACGCGGGGTCTGAGCCTCCGCACTCGGCTCAGCGCGGTCGACTCAGCGCGGTCGACTCAGGGCGGTCGACTCAGGGCGGTCGCTTCAGCGCGGGCCGTCCGCATGCGGCGGGGGCGGCGACGTGACCACCAGCGGCCGGCCGTCGCGCGCGCTGCGCAGGCACTCCACCGACACGCCGAACACCCCGGCAATGCGCTCGGGCGTGAACGCGTCCGTGGGCGGCGCGAGCACGCACGGCGCGCCGTCGCGCAGCATCAGCACGCGGTCGGCGTAGCGCGACGCGAGGTTCAGGTCGTGCAGCACGGCAAGCACGGCCGTGCCGCGTGCGCGCATCCGGTGGGCCAGCCCCAGCACCGAGTGCTGCTGCGCGAGGTCGAGCGCCGACGTCGGTTCGTCGAGCAGCAGCATCGCCGGCGCGTCGGTCTGCCAGATCTGCGCGACGACGCGCGCGAACTGCACGCGCTGCCGCTCCCCGCCCGACAGCGCGAGGTACGCGCGGCCCGCGAACGGCTGCAGCGCGAGCTCGGCCATCACGGCGTCGACGACCGCGCGATCGGCCGCCGCGCCCGCGCCCCGATGCGGCAGTCGTCCCATCGCCACCACCTCGTCGACGGTGAAGTCGAACGCCAAGTGCGGATGCTGGGTCATCACCGCCAGGCGCCGCGCCAGTGCCGGTCGCGGCCAGGACGCGCGCGCGCGTCCGTCGAACACCACCGATCCGGTGCATCGGAGCTCGCCCGTGATCGCCCGCAGCAGCGTGCTCTTGCCGGCCCCGTTGGGGCCCACGACCGCCACGAACTCGCCCGCCGCCATCTGCAGCGAAAGCCCGCGCAGCGGCGTGCGAAGGCCAAGGCGCACGGTCACGTCGTCGAGCTGCAGCAGCGTGCTCATGCGGCCTCCCGGGCCCGGCCGCGCAGCAGCCACAGGAAGAACGGCGCGCCGAGCAGCGCGGTCAGGATTCCGATCGGCAGCTCGGCAGGGCGCACCGCCGTACGCGCGACGAGATCGCCGGCGGTCAGCAGCGTGGCGCCGATCAGTGCCGACAGGGGCAGCACGACGCGGTGGTCCGGACCGGCGAGCAGGCGTGCCGCGTGCGGTGCGATCAGCCCGATGAAGCCGATCACGCCGCACACGGCCACCACGGCGCCGGCGCCGGCCGCCGCCAGCACCACGACCCAGCGCTTCAGCCGCTCGACCGGCACGCCCAGGTGCAGCGCTTCGGACTCGCCGAGCAGCAGCGCGTTGAGCGGACGCATCAGCCACGGCACGGCGACCACGATCAGAAGCACGGCCGGCGTGATGCCGGACAGGGACCCCCAGGTGGCCGCCCCCAGGCTGCCCAGCGACCAGAACGTGAGGTTGCGCAACTGCTCGTCGGTGGCGAGGTAGGTGAGCAGCCCGATGCCCGCGCCGGTCAGCGCGTTGATGGCGATCCCGCACAGGAGCATCGTGCCCGGGTCGAGCAGACCGTCGCGTCGGGCCAGCGCGAACACCACCGACGCCGTCGTGAGCGCGCCGGCGAACGCCGCCGTCGGCAGCGTCCACACGTCGAGCAGGCGGGCCAGGCCGGCCAGCCAGGTGGCGCCCAGCACGATCACCGTGACCGCGCCGAGCGCCGCGCCGGCCGACACGCCGATCAGCGCCGGATCGGCCAGCGGATTGCGGAACAGCGCCTGCAGCAGCACGCCCGCCGTGGCGAGCACCGCCCCGGCCAGCAGCCCCTGCAGCACGCGCGGCAGCCGCACCGTCCACACCACGGTGCGCATCGCATCGCTCAGCAGGGCATCCTCCCAGCCGAACAGACCGGCCAGCACCTGGGCGGGCGGGATGCGCACGGCGCCGACGCCGATCGCGAACACCGCGGTGGCCAGGCAGACCAGCAGCGCGACCGCGAGCAGCCCGCCGCGGGCGCGACGCGGCGCGGGTCGAGGCGCGGGGCCTGGATCGAACCTCATCGCCGGCTCACCGGAACAGCTGCGGATGCAGCTGCCGCCCGAGCGCGCGGATCCCCTGCGGCGTGAGGATGCCCATGCCCTGCAGGTAGTGTCCCGGCACGGTGATCAGCCGGCCTGCCCGTCCTGCCGGCGTGGCGCGCGCGCCGGGCGCCAGCAGGGCCACCGGTACGCCGTCGGTGGGCACGGTGCCGTCCTGGTTCGTGAGGATCACCTCGGGCGCCGCTTCGATCATCGCCTCCTGGCTCATCACCTTGAAGCCGTCGAAGCCGTCGGCCACGTTGTCGGCGCCGGCCAGCGCCAGCAGCGCGGCGACGTTCGTCCCGCGTCCGCCGACCAGGGTGGGCCGCTGGCCTCCGGCCAGGATGAACAGCGCCCGCGGCCGGCGGCGCACCTGCGCCACGACCGAGGCGGCCTCGGCCATCTCGGTCCGGAACCGCGCCGCGAGCCGCTCGCCCTCGGCTTCGCGTCCCAGCAGCGTCGCGACGTGGCGGATGCGCCGCTCCACGCCCGCGACCGACGCCTGCGCGTCGAGCACGTCGACCGCGACGCCCGCCGCCCGCAGCTGCTCGAGCGTCTGCGGCACGGTCCACTCGCTGGTGACGAGCACGCGCGTCGGCGCGACCGACAGCATCGGCTCGGCCGAGGTCTGCCGGAACCCGGGCAGACGCGGCACGCCGGCCAGCTCGGCGAGGTGGTCGCTGCCGCCGCCGACGGCGACGATCTGCGACGCTGCGCCCAGCGCCACGACGATCTCGGCCACGTAGCTGTTGGTGACGATGAGGCGGTGCGGCCCGCGTACCGCGGCGGCGCGCGCCGTGGGCACGGCCGCCCACGCCGCGCCCGCCAGCACGGTGCACAGCAGCGCGCGGCGCGCGGGCTGCGCGCGGTCGATCCTGCCTGCGCTCATCGATCACCTCCGTCGGTCAGTGCTGCAGCCCACCGCGCCGTCACGTCGGCGTCGGCCATCGGCACGAAGGCCAGCGTGCCGCCATCGCCGTCCGACCACGCGATGCCCAGCGCACCGTCCTCCCCGGTGCACCGCCAGGCCTCGCGGGCCGCCGCCATGCGCAGGTGGAGCTTGCACAGCGCATCGGTCGCGTGGACCGCCGGCGGCGTGTGCATCGGCCGACCCAGCGGTCCTTCGTAGCGCACGGCGGCGCCGGGCCCGCACATCGCCACCTGCCAACGGGGCAGCGCCGCGCAGCCCAGCACGACCCGCTCGGCCAGCAGGTCCGGCGCGGGGTGCGCGATCGCCGCCACGCGCCGCAGCGTAGACGGCAGCGGCATCACGGCCGCGGGCGGCCCGTCCTGCGCCCGCCAGCGCGCATCGGCCGCGTGCCGCACGAAGCGCTGCAGCTGCGGCAGCGCACGTGCGCGGCCCGACTTCGCCATCAGGAACAGGCGCCCGAGCACGTCGCCGCGGGCGTCGAACCAGTTGAGGCTCACCGTGTGGCCGTGCGCGTCGCGGTCCTCGAACAGGAACACGGAGGCCGCCGCTTGCGTGTCGATCACGGCTTCGACCGCGGACGTGCGCAGCGCCACCCGCCCGGGCGCGTGGCCCACGGCCGCGTCGTCGAGGATCGTGATGCACACCCCCATCGCGTTGCGCGCGGCGAACAGCAGCTTGCCCCAGTCCTCGCAGCCGAGCAGGAGCGCGGCCAGGTCGGTGTCGAGCGCGCAGGCGCCGTCGCCGATCCGGCTGGCCACGAGCGCCGCCTCGGGCACGCCGAGCCGCGCGGCTGCCTCGGGTCCGTGCAGATGCGGGTGTCGGGCGCGCAGGGCCTGCCAGGCGTCACGCAGCGCAATGGGGTCGTCGAGCAGCGCGGCAGGGGAGGGGGACGGGTTTGCAGTGTCCATGGCGGCCTCAGAAGCGGTGGATGGCAGTGGCGTAGACGAAGCGTCCCGGCGGGTCCTGGACCGAGCCGGTCGCGCTGTAGTTGGACGGCTGGCGGCGGTCGAACAGGTTGTCGACGCCGAGCGACACCGACCAGGCGCGGTCGAAGGCGTAGGTCAGCTTCACGTCGGCCGTGCCGAAATTGCTCGACGACGGGGGCGGCGCGGGCGTCGGCGCGACCACGGCGGCGCTCGCCCAGTAGTCGCGGAGGTAGCGTGCATGCACGTCGACCCGCCAGGCGCCCCCGCTCCAGCGTGCGCCGGCCCGCACCGTGTGGCGCGCCCGCTGCGTCAGGCGCGCGCCGCTCAGCGCGTCCTTCGCGTCGAGCCAGTCCCAGCCGCCGACCAGCTGCCAGCGGTCCGACACGCGCCAGGTGCCGTTCAGCTCCGAGCCCTGCAGGCGTGCCTTGCCGACGTTGGCGTAGAGCGTCCGGGTGGTGACACCGGCCGGATCGCCCGCCACGGCGGCGGCATTGACGGTCTGGATCAGGTTGTCGACGTTCGAGCGGAACAGCACCCATTCGGCCGACACGGTCCGGCTGCGCCAGGCGGTCGCGAACTCGAACGACTTGTTCGTCTCGGGCTGGATCGACGGGTTCCCCAGGATCAGGAAGCGCCCCCGCACGAAGCGCGCGTGCTGCTCCAGCGGCGACGGCGCACGGAAGGCCTCGCCATAGCCGAGCCGGAACTGCAGCGGCCCGGGCGCCCAGCCGAGCGACACGCGCGGTGTGGTCGCACTGCCGAACGTGGAGAAATCGTCGTGCCGCACGCCCGCCAGCAGGGTCCACGCCGGCGCGAACCGCCACTCGTCCTGCAGCAGCACGTGACGGCCGGTCGTGCGTGCCACGTTCGACACGATGCTGACGTTGAGCACGTCGCGGTTCACGCCCGCGCCCGCGACCAGGCTGTGCGCACCGAGCTCCAGCGCGTAGCGCGCCTGCAGCTGCGTCTGGTCGTAGTCGGTCGTCTCGATCGTCGGAAAGCTGCGTGTGGTGGAGCCTTTCGACGTGCCCTGACCGAGGTCGACGCTCAGCACGCCCGGCCCGACCGCACCGGCGTAGCGCAGCGCGCCGAACGTCCGCCGCTCGCGTTCGTAGCCGAGGAAGTCGGTGACCGGCGCGCGCGCGGTGCGGGCCGGCGTCGTGTCGTCCTGATCCGCGTGTTCCACCAGCCAGCGCAGCTGCTGCTGCGGGGCCAGGCGCACCGTGCCCTCATAGGACACGAAGGTCTCGTCGATCTTCGCCAGGTCGCTGGCCGACGACGGCGTGCCCGGGTAGCGGAAGAGATCGCGGCTGCGCTTCTCGACGCTGACCCGATGCCCGGTGTGCGCGGTGCCGGCGTAGACCGTGCCGGCCGCGACGACGGTGCCGCGCTGCCCGTCGTCGGTGCTGCCGTAGAGCACACGCGCGTGCCCGCCGAAGGCCTGACCGGGCTGGGGCGCACGCGTGATCACGTTGATCACGCCGCCGGTGGCGTCGGCGCCGTACAGCGCCGACATCGGGCCGCGCACGATCTCGATGCGTTCCACGTCCTCGACCGACAGCAGGTTCAGGTTCGCGGTGCCGTACTTGGCGGTGCGGCGCAGCCCGTCGACGAGCAGCAGCACCGGGTTGCCGGCGTTGGCGATGAAGCCGCGCAGCGCCACGAACGCGCTGGTGCCGTTGGCGCGCGCATCCACGCCGACGGCGAGCTTGAGCGCCTCGGTGACGCTGGTGCCGGCATAGGCGCGCAGGTCATCCTGCGTGATCACCTGCACGGCGGCCTGGACGTCGGCCAGCGGCTGCGCGCGGCTGGACGCCGTGACCACGACGGTGTCGAGCGTGGCGTTGGAGGAGGCGGTGGAGGCGCTGGTCGAGGTGGTCGACGTGGCGGAGGTGGTCGAGGTGGTGGAGGTCGCGGCGGTGGCGCCAGCGACGGGCGGCACCAACTGCGCGGCGGCCACCGCCGGCGCCAGCAGCGCCGCGGCGGACAGGCCCCGCAGCGCAGGGGCCACACGGGAAGGAATACGTGATGCGGACATGAGCGGATCCGTTCGGAGCGCGCGCGGGTGGCCGTTGTGCGAGTAGCCGCTGTGCGGATGGCCGGCGCGCCGGGTGCGAAGGCGGGGTCCGGGCGCCGGGGACGGCGCGTGCGGACGGTGCGGGCGGACCCTGACCGTGCGTGCGGCGCCCGTCACGTCCGCCGTCGGCGGTCAGGGCCGTCGGCGGCAGGGGCGAAAACGGGAACCGGGGCAGGACGGGCGCACGACCGACGGGGAGGCGGCAGGGCGCGCACGCGCGCTCCGCGTCACCCGGCGCGGATCACGCGATCGGCCGGCATGCACTCGGGTCAGGGGTCAGGCGCGCAGGGGTGGGGCGCGCGGCTGCGCGTGCGCCCAGGCGTGCAGCGTGTACGGCGCACGCAGGAACAGGACGGGAACGGTGTCGCTCAGCCCGGCCGTCAGCAGTGGGGTGCCGGACGCCGGCAGTGCCGCCCCGTCCGGTCCGCCGAGGGAGCAGAACACGCAGTGATCGGTCATCGGGTTGGCCGACGCCGGCGCACCCGTGTCGGCCGGCCGCCCGTCGTCGTCGACCGCCACGCGCTTCATGCCCACGTCGGTGCACACCTCGACCCAGGACGCGGGCGCCTGCGCGGCCAGCGCGCGGGCGATCGTCGGCATCAGCGCGCTCGCCCACATCACCAGGATCGCGATCCAGGTGAAGCGCCGCAGGGAACGACGGGTGAGGGGCATGCGAGCGTGCGCGGGCGCCGTGAAGGAATGGGGTCGAGGATGACCCCACGGGACGTGGGGGGGAACGGCGCGAATGGTCGGCCCGCGCCCCGGGCGTGTCAAGTCCGAGCGGTGCCGCGCGTCACTGGCAGACGTCGGCCCAGGCCGCGCCGGTGAGCGCCTGCAACTGCGGCGGCGTGAGCGGGAACACCGAATACGGCGTGCCGCCCGCAGCCCACACCGTGGCGAAGCGGCACAGGCCTTCGTCGAGCAGCAGGCGCACCGGTTGCGCGTGGCCGAGCGGCGCGACGCCGCCGATCACGTAGCCGGTGGCCGTGCGCACGAAGTCGGCGTCGGCGCGCGACAGCCGCTCGCCCAGCACCGCCTCGACCTTCTTCTCGCTGACCCGGCGGTCGCCGCTGGCCACCACCAGCACCGCCTGCCCGCTGGTCTTGCCGCGGAACACGATGGACTTCGCGATCTCGGCCACCGAGCAGCCGATCGCTTCGGCCGCCTCGGCGCTGGTGCGCGTGGGCTGGTCGAACTCCACGACCTCGGTGTCGATGCCGGCGGCGCGCAGCAGATCGCCGGTGTGCAGGGCGGTGGGATGGCGTGCAGGGTGCATGGTTGTTTCGAAGATCCGTCTATGTGTTACGTTCGTACGCGCACGAGTATACTGGGTCCTCGATCACGCGCCCCTCGACCACCATCCGATGCCCGCCGCCCGAGAACGCCCGCAACCCGCCCCCGCGCTGCCCGACCCGCAGGCGCGCGGTGCGCTCGCGCGCATGGTGATGACGCTGTTCGACCACTGGCAGCTGTCCAGCGACGACCAGGCGGCGCTGCTGGGCATCGCCGCCGGCAACCGGGCGGCCCTGATGCGGTACCGGCGCGGCGAGCCGATCGGCACCAGCCGCGACCAGTTCGAGCGGGTCGGCCACCTGCTGGGCATCCACAAGAACCTGCGCCTGCTGTTCCCGCGCAACCGCGATCTCGCCTACCGCTGGATGACGACGCCCAACCGGGCGTTCGAGCACCGCACGCCGGTTGAGGTGATCCGCGAGTGGGGCTTCGCCGGCCTGCTGATGGTGCGCGCCTATCTCGACCGCGCCCGCGGCGCCTGACGCCCGCACGATGGCGCCCGCCCGCTCGCCTTGCGTGGACGACCTGTTCGCCCGGGTGCACCTGTGCGACGTGCAGCGCGACGTGATGCGCAACATCGTGTCGCTCACCGAGTCCCAGGACCTGTTCGACGATCTCGCCGACGACCCCGGCGATCAGCAGCTGGCCCAGCAGGTCGAAGACCAGGTGAAGCCGCCGGCCTACCGGTCGCGCACACCGCTGATCGACCGCCCCTTCGAGGACGCGGCCTGGTTCAACGCGATCGACTGGCCGTTCCGCCACTGGCAGGCCAGCCGCTTCTCGGACGGCAGCTTCGGCGTGTGGTACGGCGCCGACTCGGTCAAGACCACGGTGCACGAGACCGTCCACCACTGGGTGCACGG
>JAKOZZ010000354.1 GCA_029779755.1 Pseudomonadota bacterium | reverse complement strand
GGTCGATCTGCGCCTGCTTGCGGTCCTGCCAGTGCAGGCTCGCGTCGTCGGTCACCTCGAGCACGATGCCGGCCACCCGTGCGCCGAACTGACGCTCGAGCTCGGTCTGCGTCGTCTGGGTGTCCTCGATCGTGTCGTGCAGCACCGCCGCGCGCAGGATGTCCACGTCGGTGATGCCGGCCTCCAGCGCGAGCACTCGGGCCAGCTCGATCGGGTGATTGATGTAGGGACTGGCGCGGGCGTTCTTCCGCCGCTGGTCGCGATGCTTGTGGGCGGCGAACGCGATCGCATCGATCAGCTGCAGCAGTGCGGCGTGGGCGACTTCGGACGACGTCGTGCGTGACCTGCCGGGGCTCATGGCGTGTGCGCGGAGGGGAATGGGCCAGCGTGCGCGGCCGACCGGCGACACCGTGAACCTGCTGCACGCGCGCCGAACGATCCGCTGGAGCGTCGATCTTGCCATGGGCGCGATCGGCTGGCACGGCCGTCGCCGGGCGGCGTCGGCCGGGACCTCACCCGGACCCGGACCGGGGCGCGTTCACGACGCACGGGCGCCCGCTGCCTCGGGCAGCGGGCGCCGGTGACGGGTCCAGACGCCGGAGCGTCAGGACGTCGGGACGTCGGGACGTCCGAACGGCGGAACCTCAGAACGTGTGACGGATACCGGCGGCGAATGCCTTGGGATCATCGCCCGCCACCGCGGGGGTGATGATGAAGGCCGAACCCCGCAGGCCGAAGGTGCCGGTCGCGTTGTTGCGCGTCTGGCCATAGCTCACGTACAGGTTCGTCCGCTTCGACAGCGGGTGCGTGTAGCCGATGCCCAGCGTCGTGCCCTTCGGATCCGTGCCGGCGGCGACGTCGGCCTTCTGCTGGATCATCTGTGCGAGCAGTTCGCCGGCGCCCAGCTTCACACCCACACCAACGTTGTAGGCCGTGTGCTTGGCGACAGCGCCGCCGTCCGGGTCAGCGACGAAGTAGCCGGCATGCACACGGAAGGTGCCGAAGCGGTAGGCGCCGCCCAGGCCATACTGACGATCGCTGTTGCCGGCGTTGTTCTTGATGTCGTGCAGGTAGGCCTGCAGCGACAGCGGGCCGCTCGCGTACGAGGCGCCCAGGCCCATCACGTTGCCGGCGCTCTTGTTGACGGTTGCGGTGCTGACGTCGCGCTCACCGCTGGCATACACGGCGCGGATGCGCAGCCCGCCTGCGATCGAGGGGCTGGTGTAGTGCACGCCGTTGCTGACCCGCGAGGCATAGCCGAGGTTGCTCGCCGGTGCGGCGATCTGGGCGGCACCGCTGCTGCCGGCGGACGTGCCCCAGGGGGACTGCACCGTCAGCAGGTTGCCGAACAGGCCGTACGACATCACGTCGCTGATCTGGGCCAGCGTGTAGCCGGGGGTGTAGTCGCGGCCGAGCAGCACCGTTCCGAAGCCGCCTTCCAGGCCGACCACCGCACGACGCTGGAACAGGCCGGAGCTGCTGGCGTCCGACGTGCCGTCGTCGATGCTGTAGCCGGCTTCCAGGTTCATCACGGCCTTCAGGCCGCCCCCCAGGTCCTCCGAGCCGCGCAGGCCGAACCGGCTGGTGCTCTGGACGCCGGAGAAGACCTGCATCGAGTTGCCCACCGAGCTGCCGCGGTCGGCGGCGCCGACGGCGGCATCGGCGATGCCGTACAGGGTCACGTTGGTCTGGGCCGTTGCGGCCAGGGGGAATGCGGCGACCAGCGCCGGCAGGAGGAGGGCCTTCTTCATCGTCGATTGCTCCAGGTTGTCGAAATACAGGGCGGCATGGGCGCGCGCCGCCGGTGCGCCCGGAGCGCATGGGGTTGCGCTCTGCCGCTGCGACGGAGTCTGGAGCGGGTATGTGAGGGAAATGTGACGGCCGTTGCGGCCGTCACACAGGGCAGGGCCGCGTGATCAGAAGCGGTAACCCACGCCGATCGAGAACAGCCAGGGATCGACCTTCAGTTCGCTGATCTTCGCGCCGGCCAGGAAGACGTCCGTGCCGATCCACACCTTCTTGACGTCGACGTTCAGATACCAGTTGCGGTTCAGGCGATAGTCCGCGCCCACCTGGATCGCCGGACCGATGCTCGAGTTCTCGATCGTCACCTTGTCCGTCCCGACGGACATCTTCTCACTCGACAGGATCGTGTAGTTGACGCCCGCGCCCACGTAGGGCTTCAGCGCACCCAGGCCGGTGAAGTGGTACTGCGCCAGCAGGGTGGGCGGCAGATGCTTGAACGTCCCGATCTTGCCGAGGCTCAGCGCGTTGACGGTCACCTCGTGCTTCTGGGGGATCGTCAGGACCAGCTCGACGGCGATGTTCGGCGTGAAGAAGTACGACACGTCGACTTCGGGGATCCACTTGCTGTTGACGTCGATGGCGTCGGCCGGCAGCGCGCCGCCCAGGCCCGAGGTCGAGGACGTGTCGGTGCTCAGGTAGGTGGCGCGTGCGCGCACCATCCAGGGGCCGTCGCCCGACTGCGCGATCGCCTGGGAGGAAAGGAGCGCCGCGGCAACACCGGCGAGCATCAGCGTGTGCTTTTTCATGGGGGGAGATCCTGATTCTTGGGTAGCGATTGAGCGCGTCCGGCACACGTGCGGAGCGGATGCCTGCGGTCCTGGGCAATCGGACCGACCCGATTCAGCGTCCGTCCGGTACGGCCCCGGACTTCCACCCGGCCAGCCGGCACCGGGTGCGTGCCAAGAGTCCCAGATGCTGCAGTGCAAGACATTGACGAAACTCAGTGCGTCGTTCCGCACCTGCGCATCCGTGGCCGATCCGTGCCGATCTGTGGCCGATCGGCAACGGTGGCGTGCCGCCCCATCGGGTCGTCGCGTTGCGATGCAGCGTCCCGCCGCCCGTCGGTCGGCCCGATACCGGATTGCGCAACTTGTTCACAATCGGCGCTCCGGCTTTCGCATAGGATCGCGTCCATGTCCCCGAGGGCGCCTTCGTGAATTCCAAGCCAATCCGATGATCGGAACCGACGACTCCCCCGGGGACCGCGTGGAACTGCTCGGCCAGACGCTGGAGCGGCTCGGCCGGGCGCTCGAACGCCTGCTGCCCGAAGTGGTCGGCAGCGTGGTCGAGGATTTCGACCAGAGCGCCGCGCTCGAGCCGGATGCCCGCGAGCGTCAGTCGCTTCAGTCCGTGTCGGCCATGCTGCGCATCGAATCCCGCGCACGGGCCCGCGACGCGGCCCGGGCCTTGCGCGAGCGTGCGCACAAGTGCCTCGAGTTCACGCGTCAGGCACCCGACGAACACCACGCGCTCGCGCTGATCGAGGAAGAGGAGCTGCAGCAGCAGATCTTCGCCGCCGAGGTCGCGCGCGCCGCGCGCGTGCTCTCGGATGTCGACTACGACGGGTACACCGGCCGGATCCGTTCGCTGCTGCCCGGCCTGTGGGAGAGCGACGAGCTCAATCCGGCCGGCGCGCGTACCGTGTCGGCCGCGGCCGGTGTCGCGTTCTCACGTCTCGGCGATGCGGGACGCGCAACCGTCCTCCTGCGTGAATCACTGATGCGTCACCTGCCCGGGCACGTGGCCCGCGTGATCGACGAGGTCGATGCGTGGCTGCGCGCCCAGGGCGTCGATCCCCTCGCGCTTCGGCAGGAGCCGCCGCGTGCAGCGGCCGCGCCTGTCGCCGCGGCGGCGCCGGCACCGAGGGCAGCCGCGGCGCCGCCGCCCGCGGCCGAAGACGCGTCGAAGCCCGGTGCGGCCGGCGATGCGCGCGCACAAGCCTCCCCGCCTCGCAGCGAACCCGATGCGCCGGCCGAGCCGGCTTCGCCGCCTGCCGACGGCCATGCGCGGGCGATCGACGTCACACTGCAGGCGGCAACCGCCGCATCCACGCTGGGGCGTTCGGGACTGGCCGCCGCGCCGGCGCGCGCACCGCTGCAGGTGCTGCCGACGCTGCAACCGGTCGTCGAGGTCGAGCGCGATGCGGTGGCGTTCGCCCATTCGATCGACGCCCTGCCGTACAGCCGAGAATCGCGTGCCGGCTTCTTCGGCAACGTCCGCGAGCGGCTGCGCGCCGCCGGGGTGGCGCCCGCCCAGCTGTCGGTGATCGAGGTGGTGGCCGCGATGTTCGACTACGTGGTCGACGATCGCCGCCTGCCCGAGGCCGCCAAGCCGCTGATCTGGCGCATGCAGCAACCCGTGGTGGCGCTGGCGCTGCTCGATCCGGCCTACCTGGGCGACGAGCCGCGTTCCTTGCGCCGCCTGGTCGAGAACCTCGGCGCGATCGTCAATGCCTATGCCGACGACGTCACGCGCGGCAGCGAGCTGCACCGGCGCCTCGAGACGGTCGTGCGGGCGGTCGAGATCGTCGCCGGCGCGCTGCAGACGCGGTCGGCCGTGATGGCGCGCCAGGTCGAGACCGAATACGGGCGCGCCGAGCGCAACGTCACCCAGCTGATCGAACGGCTCGTCAACGAGCGCGCGTCACTCGAGGCCGCGCCGGGCCGGCGCAATCGCCGGGACTACCGGCGTCGCCCCGGGCGCGCGCGCGAACAGGAGGTCACGCAGCGGCTGTCCGCGATCCTGGTCGAGCGGCTCGACCGGCATCAGGTCCCTGATTCGGTGCGCGACTTCGTGCTCAACGTGTGGCTGCGCCACCTGCGCACGGCGATGCTGCGCGACGGGGAGAACAGCGCCGAGTTCAAGGTTGCGCTCGAAGTCGTCGACGACCTGCTCTGGACCCTGGACGGCACGCGCGAACGCAAGAGCCGTCGGGTGCTCGCGCAGAAGATCCCGCCCCTGATCCGGCTGCTGGCCCAGGGGCTGCGGGCCATCGGTGCCCGCGACGACGAATTCAAGCCGTTCTTCGACGAACTGTTCCTCATCCACCTGCGCAAGATGCAGCGGCGCGGCGGCGTGTCCGACGCGACCGAGGCCCTCGAGGCGACGCGTGCCGCGCCGTCCGCGGCCCACGCCCGCGCCGATACCGGCGTCCGGAGCGAGACGGTTGCCGACACGGGGGTCGACACGGATACCGACGACGGGACCGAGCCGGCGACGCTGGGCCGCGCGCCCGCGCGCAGGCCGACCGGCGGCGCGGCCGACGGCCGCACCCGTCCGGCGGTGGCGCCCTCCGGGGCCACGCAGACCCGCCCGCCGCGTCCGGAGGCGCACGACACGGCGGGCGCCGGGGCGGGTCCCGCAGCGGCGCCCCGCCCTGCGGTGTCCGGCAGGGTGCCCACCGATGCGGAAGCGTCACATGGCGTGCCGGCCGGACGGGCATCCGCCAAGGCGGCCACCCGGGCACCCACCCAGGCACCCACCCAGGCACCCACCCAGGCAGCGCCGCAGGCGGCCACCCCGCCTGCTGGCGCGGGGGAGGGCGCCGCCGCATCGCACCACGCCGCGCGCGGTACCGATGCCTCGCCGTCCGCGGACGGTCAGGCCGGACAGGTCGCCGAGGCCGGTTCGGGCGTGGCGGTCGGTTCGACCGGGCCGGTTGGTGCGACAGCAGGGTCGGACGGTGCCGGTGAGGGCAAGCTGCTCGAGGTGCTGTCGTCGATCGATCTCAGCGATCTCCCCGATCCGCCCCGACCCATGCGGGCGCCGGCCGATGCCGTGATCGGCAGTCTGCGGCGCGGCGACTGGCTGCAGATCGCGCGCAGCGACGGTACGTCGGCCTACGTGAAGGTGGCCTGGATCAATGCCCGTCGCACGGTCGTGCTGATGGTGCGTCATCCCGACCGGCGCGCACTGTCGATGCCGGTCTCGGAGTTGCGCGAGCGCCTCGGCGGCGGTCGGGCGTTCCGTCTCGGCTGACGCGCGGCACGGCCGCGGCAGAGGGCACCCGATGCGGGTGCCGGGTCATGCTCGGATGCGCGCGCCCGGTCGTGCCGGGATGCCGGCGCCCGGTCGCGCCCCGATGCGGGCTTACGTCGGGTCGCGCTCGACCGGGAACGTCACCACGTGGTCGGCATCGAAGCGGATGCCGATGCGCTCGCCGATCGCGTGGTTGTGGTGGCTGGGCACGAGGGCCAGCAGTTCCGCGCCGCTCGGAAGACGCAGCGTATAGAGGAACTGCGCGCCCCGGAACGCCTTCCGGATCACTTCTGCGTGCAAGTTGCTGTGATCGTCGTGGATCACGTCGTCCGGTCGCAGCAGTACCTGGATCTCGCCGTGCAGGCCGGCGCTCGCGCCCGCCAGCGCCTGGTCGGTCCGGGCGTGGATGGGCAGCTCGCCCAGCTCGAACACCACGCTGGCGCGCCCGTCGCGCTGCTGCAGTCGCCCGCTGAGGAACGAACCGAGGCCGACGAAGTCGGCCACCTCCCGGGTCGACGGCCGGTGGTAGAGCCGATAGGGCTGGTCCCACTGGGCGATGCGTCCGTGCTGCATCACGCCCACGACGTCGGCCATCGCGAACGCTTCGTACTGGTCGTGGGTGACGAGCAGGGCCGTCGTGCGCGCCTCGTTGAGGATGTCGCGCAGCTCCATCGCCAGGCGCTCGCGCAGGTCCGGATCGAGGTTGGAGAACGGTTCGTCGAGCAGCAGCAGCGCCGGATCGGGGGCGAGGGCGCGCGCCAGCGCCACCCGCTGCTGCTGCCCGCCCGACAGCTCGTGGGGGAACCGGTCGGCGAAGGGCTTCATGCCGACCAGGGCGAGCATCCGTGCGATGCGCTCGCGACGCCGCTCGGGGGCGACGCTGCGCAGCCCGAACGCGACGTTGTCGGCGACGTTCAGGTGCGGGAAGAGCGCGTAGTCCTGGAAGACCACGCCGACCCCGCGCCGCTCCGGTTCGACCCAGGCCGTGGTGGAGGCCACCACGCGCCCGTCGAGCCGGATCTCGCCGGCATCCACGCGGTGAAAGCCAGCGATCGCGCGCAGCGCGGTGGTCTTGCCGCAGCCGGACGGGCCGAGCAGGCAGCCGATCTGGCCGCGCCGCAGTTCGAAGGCGAGCCCGTCGATGACCGACACGCGGCCGCCGGGCGTGTCGAACGCCACGGCGAGTTCCGAGACGGCGAGGGCCACCGGGGCGGGGGAGGGGGCGGGTGCTGAATGCATATAATTCGCGTTCCCTCAGCATTCTACCGAAGCCGATCATCGACACTGCCGCCGAGGCCTCGCGCGACGCCAAGTACCGGAACAGCCTGCTGCTCGAGCGGGTGTCCGGTTCGACGCTGGCCACGCTCGCCACGCTGGGCGCGCTGATGACGGCCGCGCCCCTGCTGGTGCTCGGGGCGCTCGCCCTGTCGCCCGACGCCGGCTGGGAGACGCTGCACCACCTCGCCACCACCGTGCTGCCGGTGTCGGTCGGACAGAGCGCGCTGCTGTCGGCGATCGTGCTGGTCGTCGTGCTGGTGCTCGGCGTCGGGTCGGGCTGGCTGATCGCGGCCTACGAGTTCCCGGGCCGTTCGGTGCTGTCCTGGGCACTGGTGCTGCCGCTGGCGATGCCGGCGTTCGTGATGGCCTATGCGTACACCGATTTCATGGACACCTCCGGGCCGCTGCAGACCTGGCTGCGCTCGGTCACCGGCTGGTCGGTGCGCCAGTACTGGTTCCCGGACGTGCGCACGCTGCCCGGCGCGGGCCTCTTCCTGGGGCTGGCGCTGTACCCGTACGTGTACATCTTCGCGCGCAACGCGTTTGCCGAGCGCACTGCGTCGCTCTCGGAGGCCGCGCGCTCGCTGGGCCTGTCGCGCCGCGCCACGTGGTGGCGGGTGACCTGGCCGGTCGCCCGTCCGGCGGTCGCCGCGGGCTGTGCGCTGGTGCTGATGGAGACGCTGGCCGACTTCGGCACCGTCAGCTATTTCGGTGTGGACACCCTCACCGCGGCCATCTACCGGTCCTGGCAGGGCCTCGGCGACAAGATCGCGGCGGCGCGCCTGGCGCTGGTGCTGCTGCTGCTGGTCGGCGGCCTCGTCTGGGTCGAGCGGCGTCAGCGCGCGCGCATGCGCTTCTTCTCCCGCAGCGTGCGGCCGGCGCCGCGCGAGCGCCTGCACGGTGCGCGCGCGCTGCGGGCGGTGGTGCTGGGCTGGATGCCGGTCGTCTTCGGCTTCGTGCTGCCGACCGTGCTGCTGCTGCGCGCGTGGCTGGGCGCCGAGACGCCGGTCGATGCGCGCCTGGCCGGCTGGATCGGCAACACCGTCACGCTGGCCGGTCTGGCGGCGGCGCTCATCGTGCCGGTGGCGCTGATCACGGCGTACGCGTCGCGGCTGGTGCGGCGTCCGCTGGTGTCCGTTGCGGTCGCGCTCGCGTGCGCCGGCTACGCGCTGCCGGGCGTCGTGATCGGCGTCGGCCTGATGGCGTGGATCGGCGCGATCGACCGCGCGCTGGGCATGCTGCTGCTGGGCGGTACGGTCGCCGCGGTGATCTACGCGTACGGCGTGCGCTTCTTCTCGATCGCCTACCAGGGGCTGGACGCGGCGCTGGTGCGCATCAGTCCCACCATGGACCAGAGCGCGCGCAGCCTGGGCCTGACACCGCTGGAGGTGCTGCGCGACGTGCACTGGCCGCTGCTGCGGCCGAGCCTGGCCGGTGCGGCGCTGCTGGTCTTCGTCGACTGCCTCAAGGAGTTGCCGGCGACCCTGGTGCTGCGCCCGTTCGACTTCGACACGCTGGCGGTGAGCGCCTACCACCTGGCCGCCGACGAGCGTCTGGCGGAAGCCGCGCTGCCCGCGCTGCTGATCGTCGCCGCGGGCCTCGCGCCCGTGCTGCTGCTGTCGCGGCTGGCCGGGCGGGCGGCGGCCGGCCGCCCCGACGCGCAGGACGCAGCCTGAACTTGTGCTATAGTGTCGGTCTTCAGGCGCGTAGCTCAGTTGGTTAGAGCACCACCTTGACATGGTGGGGGTCGTTGGTTCGAATCCAATCGCGCCTACCACGATTTCCCGGGCTTCCCGGGGAGTCTGGCTCCTGAAATCCCTGGGCGAGAGAAAGGGCCTGTTCGACATGACGGTTATGACACCGCGAACGCAGTTCGGTTCCGCGTCCTGACCCCGGGTCGATCCCTCTTTTCCCAGTTCAAAGAGCGCGGCCTTGCCGCGCTTTTTGTTTTTCCGGCGGAGTGCCTTCCATGATCCAGATCACGCTTCCCGACGGTTCGGTCCGCAGCTTCGATGCGCCGCTCACCGTCGCCGACGTCGCGCGCAGCATCGGGCCCGGGCTGGCCAAGGCCACCATCGCCGGCCGGGTCGACGGCACGCTCGTCGACGCGTCGTTCCTGATCGAACGCGATGCGGGTCTGGCCATCGTCACCGACAAGGATCCCGACGGCCTCGAGGTCATCCGGCACTCCACCGCGCACCTGCTCGCGTATGCGGTGAAGGACCTGTTCCCCGACGCGCAGGTCACGATCGGCCCGGTGATCGACAACGGGTTCTATTACGACTTCTCGTACAAGCGCCCGTTCACGCCCGAGGACCTCGAGCGCATCGAGGCGCGCATGCGCGAACTGGCGGCGCGCGACGAGGCGGTCACGCGGGAGGTCTGGGATCGCGATGACGCGGTGAGGTTCTTCGAATCGATCGGCGAGAAGTACAAGGCCGAGATCATCGGTTCGATCCCGGCCGGCGAGAAGATCTCGCTGTATCGCGAGGGCGCGTTCGTCGACCTGTGCCGTGGACCGCACGTGCCGTCGACCGGCAAGCTCAAGGTCTTCAAGCTGATGAAGCTGGCCGGCGCCTACTGGCGCGGCGACTCGAAGAACGAGATGCTGCAGCGTGTCTACGGCACCGCCTGGGCGAACCAGAAAGAGCAGGACGCCTACCTGCACATGCTGGAAGAGGCCGAGAAGCGCGACCATCGCAAGCTCGGCCGCGAGCTCGACCTGTTCCACATGCAGGAGGAGGCGCCCGGCCTGGTGTTCTGGCACCCGAAGGGCTGGACGGTCTGGCAGCAGGTGGAGCAGTACATGCGCCGCGTGTACCAGGAGAGCGGCTACCAGGAGGTCAAGGGCCCGCAGATCCTCGACCGCAGCCTGTGGGAGCGCACCGGGCACTGGCAGAACTACCGCGACAACATGTTCACGACCGAGTCCGAGAACCGGCACTACGCGCTCAAGCCGATGAACTGCCCGGGGCACGTGCAGATCTTCAAGTCGGACCTGCGTTCGTACCGCGAGCTGCCGCTGCGCTACGGCGAGTTCGGTCAGTGCCACCGCAACGAGCCGTCCGGCGCGCTGCACGGCATCATGCGCGTGCGCGGCTTCACGCAGGACGACGGTCACGTGTTCTGCACGGAAGACCAGATCCTCGACGAATGCGTGGCGTTCACCGAGCAGCTGCACGCGGTCTACCGCGACTTCGGTTTCACCGACATCCTGTACAAGGTCGCCACCCGGCCCGACAAGCGGGTCGGCTCGGACGCCCTGTGGGACCGCGCCGAGCAGGCGCTGATGGAATCGCTGCGGCGTTCGGACTGCGCGTTCACCATCGCGCCCGGCGATGGCGCGTTCTACGGCCCGAAGATCGAGTACACGCTGAAGGACGCGCTGGGCCGGCAGTGGCAGTGCGGCACCATGCAGGTCGACTTCAACACCGCCGAACGGCTGGGCGCGGAGTACGTGACCGAGGACAACGGTCGGCGCGCGCCGGTGATGCTGCATCGTGCGATCGTCGGTTCGCTCGAGCGCTTCATCGGGATCCTGATCGAGAATCACGCCGGTGCGCTGCCGATGTGGCTGGCGCCGGTGCACGCGGTGGTCATGAACATCACCGAGGCCCAGTCCGAGTACGCGGTCGCCGTTGCGCAATCGTTGAAAAAACAAGGGTTTAGGGTCCAGACCGATTTGCGCAACGAGAAAATCAACTATAAAATCCGCGAGTTCAGCCTGCAGAAGGTTCCGTACATCCTCGTGGTCGGGGACAAGGAGCGGCAGGCGGGGACGGTGGCCGTACGCGCGCGTGGGGGCCTCGATCTCGGAGCGATCCCGCTCGAGTCGTTCGCCCGTCGTCTTTCCGACGACATCGCCACCCGCAGGGCAATGCCCGTGAAGGACGCCTAGTGTCCTTCGATGCGGAACATGCCCGCGTCGGTCCGTGTCGATTACTTTGAGAGGATTGCAGCATAGCTACTGAACGTTCGCATCGCCTGAATGGCGAAATCACGGCGTCTGAAGTTCGTCTGGTCGGCATCGACAACGAACCGCTCGGAATCGTCAGTTATCGGGATGCCATGCGGCTGGCCGAGGAGAAGGAAGTCGATCTCGTCGAGATCGCTCCGACCGCGCAGCCGCCGGTGTGCCGACTGATGGATTACGGCAAGTTCAAGTACCAGGAACAGAAGAAGGCCCACGAGGCCAAGCTCAAGCAGAAGATCATCCAGGTCAAGGAAGTCAAGTTCCGGCCCGGCACCGACGAAGGCGACTACGCGGTCAAGCTGCGCAATCTGCAGCGCTTCCTCGAGGACGGCGACAAGACCAAGATCACGCTGCGGTTCCGCGGGCGAGAGATGGCCCACCAGGAATTCGGCATCAGACTGCTGGAACGTGTGCGCAACGATCTCGACGAGATCGGGCAGGTCGAGCAGTTTCCGAAGCTCGAGGGGCGTCAGATGATCATGGTCATCGCGCCCAAGAAGAAGAAGTAGACGGTTCTGGCGGGCCAGTCCCGCCGGGGTCCGGGAATCCACAGGGTTCCCGGGCGGCGCCGTGCCCGGTGTTCCGGGCGCAGGCAGGCGGGTCCGCGCAGGCGGAACCACGCCATGACAAGCCGAGCGGGTCGTTCAAGTCCTGGCGTCGTTGCCGGGCACCCGATGAGGCATTAGAAAGGAAGTCTGGGACATCATGCCCAAGATGAAGACGAAGAAAAGCGCGGCCAAGCGGTTCCGCGTGCGTGCCGGTGGCACGATCAAGCGGGGACAGGCGTTCAAGCGCCACATCCTCACCAAGAAGACCACCAAGTCCAAGCGTCAGCTTCGCGGGAGCGCGGCCGTTCACGATACGAACGTCCAGTCCGTGAAGTCCATGATGCCGTACGCGTAAAGGAGCGACCATGCCTCGAGTCAAGCGTGGAGTCACCGCACGCGCGCGCCACAAGAAGATCCTGGCCCTGGCCAAGGGCTACCGCGGCCGCCGCGGCAACGTCTACCGCATCGCCAAGCAGGCGGTCATGCGGGCCGGCCAGTATGCGTATCGCGACCGCCGCACCAAGAAGCGCGTCTTCCGTGCGCTGTGGATCACCCGGATCAACGCCGCCGCGCGTTCGCACGGCATCACCTACAGCAAGTTCATCAACGGCCTGAACAAGGCCGAGATCGGTCTCGACCGCAAAGTGCTGGCCGATCTGGCCGTGAACGACAAGGCCGCCTTTGCGGCGATCGTCTCGCGCGTCAAGGCTTCGCTCGGCACGGCCTGACGGGCACTGCCCGGAGGGCACGGGGCGCCGCGTGCGGCGCCCCGTCCGCGACACCGACGGGGCCTGACGGCCCCGTTTTCACGTGATCCCGCACAACCGGATTCAGATGGACTCGAGCCTGCAAGACATCATCGACGACGCCCGCGCGGCAGTGGCCGCATCGGCCGACCCGGCCGCGCTGGCCAACGCCAAGGCGCGGTTCCTCGGCAAGGACGGCGCCGTCACGCAGCGCATGAAGGCGCTCGGCAAGCTGAGCGGCGAAGAGCGTTCGCGCGTCGGCAAGGAACTGAACCAGGTCAAGCAGACGATCGACGCGCTGGTGGCCGAGCGCGAGGCCGCGCTCACCAAGGCCGAGCTCGATGCGCGCCTCGCGCAGGAGTCGATCGACGTGACGCTGCCCGGGCGCGGCCTGGGCAAGGGCGGGCTGCATCCGCTGACGCTGACCATCGAGCGCATCGAGGCGATCTTCCGCTCGATCGGGTTCGACGTGGCCGACGGCCCCGAGATCGAGGAAGACTTCTTCAACTTCACCGCGCTGAACACGCCCGAGAACCATCCGGCGCGTTCGATGCACGACACGTTCTACGTCGAAGGCCGCGACGACCACGGTCACGGCCTGCTGCTGCGCACGCACACCAGTCCGATGCAGATCCGGTATGCGCGCATGCACGCGCCGCCGATCAAGGTGATCGCGCCCGGCAAGACCTACCGGGTCGACTCCGACGCGACGCACTCGCCGATGTTCCACCAGTTCGAGGGGCTCTGGGTCGACGACAACATCAGCTTCGCCGACCTCAAGAGCGTCTACGCCGATTTCCTCAAGCAGTTCTTCGAGACCGACGCGCTCGACGTGCGGTTCCGGCCGTCCTATTTCCCGTTCACCGAGCCGTCGGCCGAGATCGACATGCGCTTCGCGACCGGGCCGCTGGCGGGCCGCTGGCTCGAGGTGTCGGGATCGGGCCAGGTGCACCCGAACGTGATCCGCAACATCGGCCTCGACCCCGAGCGCTACATCGGCTTCGCGTTCGGCTCGGGCATCGAGCGCCTGGCGATGCTGCGCTACGGCGTCGGCGACCTGCGCCTGTTCTACGACAACGACCTGCGCTTCCTCGAGCAGTTCAACCGCTAGGACGCGCGCCCAAACGCCCGACACGCGGAGCGCGGCGTCGCGGTCTCGCCGCCCCGATTCCGCCCCCTGCATTTTCGCCCTGCATTTTCGCGGCCCCCGTGGCCGACAGGATCCGAGCATGAAGTTTCCCGAGCGCTGGCTGCGTGCCTACTGCAATCCCGACTGGACCACCGAGCAGCTTTCCGATCGCCTCACGATGGCGGGTCTGGAGGTCGAGGAGGTGGGCGCCGCGGCGCCGCCGTTCGACAAGGTGGTGGTCGCGCAGGTGCTGTCCGTGACCCGCCATCCCAATGCCGACAAGCTCAACGTGTGCGAGGTCGACACCGGAGCGGGCGTGCGCTCGATCGTGTGCGGCGCGCCCAACGTGGCCGCGGGCATGCGTGTGCCGTGCGCGCTCGTCGGCGCCACGCTGCCCGGCGGGCTCGAGATCAAGCCCGTGAAGATGCGCGGCGTCGACAGCAACGGCATGCTGTGCTCGGCGCGCGAGCTCGGGCTGTCGGAAGACCACAGCGGGCTGATGGCGCTGCCGGCCGATGCGCCGCTCGGCGCCGACGTCCGCGACTACCTGCAGCTCGACGATGCGGTGTTCCTGCTGAAGCTCACGCCGAATCTCGCGCACTGCTTCGGCGTGTTCGGCATCGCGCGCGAGGTGGCTGCGCTCAGCGGCGCACCGCTGACGGCGCCGGCGATGGCGCCGGTCGCGGTGTCGCTCGACGAGCGTCTGCCGGTGCGCATCGACGCGCCCGATCTGTGCGGCCGCTTCTCCGGCCGCGTGATCCGCGGCGTGAACGCCAATGCCCCCACGCCCGACTGGATGCGGCAGCGGCTCGAGCGGGCAGGGCAGCGGTCGATCTCGGCGCTGGTCGACATCTCCAACTACGTGATGCTCGAGCTGGGACGCCCGACCCACGTCTTCGACCTCGACAAGATCCATGGCGGGCTCGAGGTGCGCTGGGGGCGGGCCGGCGAGCGCCTCGAACTGCTCAACGGGCAGACGATCGAGCTCGACGATCAGGTCGGCGTGATCGCCGACGCGCAGCAGGTGGAGAGCCTGGCCGGCATCATGGGCGGCAACAGCACCGCCGTGTCGCTGGCCACCACCAACATCTACGTCGAGGCGGCGTTCTGGTGGCCGCAGGCGATCGCCGGGCGGGCGCGCCGCTACAACTTCTCCACCGACGCGGCGCAGCGCTTCGAGCGCGGCGTCGACGGCGAGACCACGGTGGCGCACCTCGAATACATCAGTGCCCTGATCCTGCAGGTGTGCGGCGGTCAGGCGGGGCCGGTGGACGACACGATCACCGGACTGCCCGAGCGCAAGCCGGTGTCGCTGCGCACCGCCCGCGCGGCGAAGGTGATCGGTGTCACCCTGTCCGACGCCGACATCGCCGACGCGTTCACGCGCCTGCAGCTGCCGTTCGCGCGTGCCGGCACCGACTTCGTCGTGACCCCGCCGTCCTACCGCTTCGACCTGCAGATCGAGGAGGATCTGATCGAGGAGGTGGCGCGCATCTGGGGCTACGAGCGTCTGCCGCTGCGGGCGCCCGTGGCCGCCTCGCCGATGCGGGCGCGCCCGGAGGCGCAGCGCAGCGTGCTCGACCTCAAGCGCGCGATCGCGGCGCGCGACTACCAGGAGGTCATCAACTACAGCTTCGTCGAGTCGAAGCTCGATCACCTGCTGAGCGGTCGGCGGGCGATTCCGCTGCTCAATCCGATTGCCGCGCAGATGGACGTGATGCGCACGACCGTGTGGAGCGGTCTGATCGAGACGCTGCGCGCGAACCTCAACCGCAAGGCGTCGCGTGTGCGCCTGTTCGAGGTCGGCCGGGTGTTCGCGGCCGACGAGACGGTCGCCTCCGGTCCGCTGAGCGTGCGCGGTGTGCGCCAGCCGCAGATGCTGGCCGCGCTGGCCTACGGTCCGCAGGTGCAGGAGCAGTGGGGCACGGCCACGCGGGCCACCGACTTCTTCGACCTGAAAGGCGACCTCGAGTCGCTCGCCGGGGCGGCCGGGCTGCGCTTCGAGCGCGACGAGCATGCGGCGCTGCATCCGGGACGCAGCGCACGCATCGTCGCCGAGGGTCGTCCCGTCGGCTGGATCGGTGCGCTGCATCCGGCCGTGCAGCTTCAGCTCGACCTGCCGCAGGCGCCGGTGCTGTTCGAGATCGAACTCGACGTGATGACCCGCCGGGCGGTGCCGGTGTTCAGCGAGGTGTCGAAGTTTCCGCCGGTCATCCGCGACCTGGCGCTGGTGCTCGACCAGCAGATTCCGGCGGCGCAGGTGCTCGACGAGATCGCGTCCGCGGTGCGTGAACATCCCCACGGCGCGCTCGTGAAAAACGTCGGAATCTTCGACGAATATCGCGGTAAGGGATTGGAAAATAAGGAAAAAAGCCTTGCCATCCGATTCTGGATGCAAGATACTCGTCGCACCTTGAACGATGCCGAAGTCAGCGAATTGATGTCCGGAATCGTCGCCTGGGTCGGGGATCGGATCGGTGCCCGCCTGCGGGCCGGCGCCTGAACACAGTCCCCGATCGGATATGAACGCAGCTGGGCAGCCGCTGATGGTCGACAGTCTCGATCCCGCCATGGATCGGCATCTGGAGCAGCACACGACCGAGGCGGATTCGACCGCCGACCAGTTCACGCTCACCAAGGCCGAACTCGCCGAGATGCTGTTCGAGCGCGTCGGCCTGAACAAGCGTGAAGCGAAGGACATGGTCGAGACGTTCTTCGACGAGATCCGCGGTGCGCTCGAGCGCGGCGAAAGCGTCAAGCTGTCGGGCTTCGGAAATTTCCAGCTGCGCGACAAGCCGCAGCGCCCCGGGCGCAACCCCAAGACCGGCGAGGAGATCCCCATCTCCGCACGGCGCGTGGTCACCTTCCACGCCAGCCAGAAGCTCAAATCCCAGATCGAAGGCGACGCGTCCTGACGCGGAGCGCCTCCCCTCCGATGCAGACCAAGACCGAAGCGAAGGCGGTGTTGCCGCCGATTCCCGCCAAGCGCTACTTCACGATCGGTGAGGTCAGCGAACTGTGCGGGGTGAAGCCGCACGTGCTGCGCTACTGGGAGCAGGAGTTCACGCAGCTGCGCCCGATGAAGCGGCGCGGCAATCGGCGCTACTACCAGCATCACGAGGTGCTGCTGGTGCGCCGCATCCGCGAGCTGCTGTACGAGCAGGGCTTCACCATCAGCGGTGCCCGCAACCGGCTGGGCGAAAGTGTCGGCAACGCGCGCGGACGCGACGCGGGCGAGCCCGCCGCCCCGGTCGTGCGGATGGTGGAGCTGCCGGCGGCCGATGTCGACGCGATCCGCGCCGAGCTTACTGCGGCGTTCGTGCTGCTGGGCGGCACGCTGCCCGCCCCTCCGGCACCGGCCGACGACGCCGAGGCATCCTCCGACGAAGCGCCGGCGCCGGCGGGCTGAGATGCGCAATTCGGACGTGCGCGTCGCACGTGCTATACTTTTTGTCTTCGGGGCGTAGCGCAGCCTGGTAGCGCACTTGCATGGGGTGCAAGGGGTCGCGAGTTCGAATCCCGCCGCCCCGACCAAAGAAAACAAGGGCTCAGGTCTCACAAGGACCTGAGCCCTTGACCTTTTCCGGGCCGAGATTCGCAAGAGCGCTCCCGAGATGCGTGGGGGCGAGCGCCCGCGTCGGCATCGAGCCGGTAGACTCGCCGGCATCCCCCCTTTGTCCGCCCGTGCCTGCCGGCTTCGACCGATGTCCGCCCGCCATGAACGTCGTCTCTGACCCGGTGTGGTCCGTCGCACCGGACGGACGCCCGTGTGTGCGGTTGCGCGATGCGGCCGACCTGGCGCGCGCGCGGCGTGCGCTGGATGCGCGGGTGCCCGGTGCGCCGGACGCGCCCGTGCCGCCCGGCACAGACGTGCTCCTGGACGGCCGGGCACTGTCCGCATGGGACGCGGCGCTGGCCGTGCAGGTGTTCGCGCTCGTCGAAGCTCTGCGCGGGCAGGGCTTGAGCGCCGATCTGTCGGCGCTGCCGGAGGGGCTGCGCGGACTGCTGCAGCTGACCGGGCGCCCCGACTCGGCCGCCGCCGCCGCCGCCGCACCGCCGCTGCCGACTGTGCCGCCCGCAGGGTCCGCCCGATGGCCCGGGGTGCGCACGCTCGCCCTGGTGGGGGGCGTGCTGCTGGCGGCGGCGCGCTGGCTGCGCGGACGTGCGATGCCCCTCGGCCGGGACGTGCTTCGACAACTCGACGAGGCCGGCCCCGGCGCGCTGGCGATCGTGGTGCTCACCTGCGGGCTGATCGGGCTGATGCTCGCGTACATGGGCGGTGCTCAGTTGGAGCGCATGGGCGCGCAGGGGTTCCTGGCCGACGTGGTCACCGTCGGCATGGTCCGTGAACTGGCCGGACTGATGACCGGGATCGTGCTGGCCGGACGCGTCGCCTCGGCGTTTGCCGCGCAGCTGGCCAGCATGCAGGCCGGCGAGGAGATCGACGCCCTGGTGGTGTTGGGCGTCGATCCGGTCGAGCACCTCGTGCTGCCCCGGCTGGCCGCGCTGCTGCTGGCGGCGCCTGCGCTGCTCGCGTTCGGTGCGCTGGCCGGCGTGCTGGCCGGCTGGCCGGCCGCCGTTCTGTCGTACGGCCTGTCGTCCGCGGAGTACTTCGCGCAGTGCACGCGCGCGCTGACGTTCACGCACCTGTGGATCGGCCTGTTCAAGGGCGTCGTCTACGCGGGGCTGGTCGGACTCGCGGGTTGCCGGGAGGGCCTGTACGCCGGACGCAGCGCGCAGGACATGGGACGGGCCGCGACCGCTGCCGTCGTGCGGGCGCTGGTCTGGGTGATCGGCGCCGCCTGTCTGTCGACGGTCGTGTTCACCAGCCTGGGCTACTGACCATGGACGAGGCGGCATTGCTGGAGGTGGGTGCGCTGGACATCGCGGCCGGCGGGCGTCTGCTGCATCGTGGCCTGGCGTTTTCGCTCCGGCGTGGCGAAGTGCTGGTGGTCGTTGGACCGAGCGGCGGCGGAAAGAGCACACTGATGCGTCATCTGGTCGGACTCGAGCGTCCAGCGGCCGGGCAGGTGCGGATGTTCGGCCACGACCCGCACGCCGCGGATCCGCGGGTGCGTGCCGAGATCGGACGTCGCCTCGGTGTGATGTTCCAGACGGGAGCGCTGTGGAGTTCCATGTCGATCGGCGAGAACCTGATGTTTCCGATGCGCCTGCATACGCGCTGGCCCGAGGCGGAACGGCGTGACCGCGCGCGCTTCCTGCTCGCGCTCGTCGGGTTGTCGGAAACCTTCGATCGACCTCCGGCCGAACTGTCCGGCGGCATGCGCAAGCGCGCCGCATTGGCCCGCGCGCTGGTGCTGGATCCGTCGCTGCTGCTGCTGGACGAGCCCGGTTCGGGGCTGGATCCTCCCAACGCGGAGCGTGTGCGGTCGCTGCTGATGCGCCTGAGCCGGGATCTCCGCACCGCGATCGTGATGGTGTCGCACGACGTGGACAGCGCGCGTGCGCTCGCCGACACGGTGCTGTTCCTCGACGACCAGAGCGGCGGGGCGCCGATCGGGCCTCTGGACCGGCTGCTGCACGAGGGGCCGCCCGCGCTGCGTGCGTTCTTCGGGGGCATGCGGCCCGCGCGGGAGCAGGCATGAATCCGGCCGCCTGGCGGGTGGGGGCGTTCGCCCTGATCGGCACCGTGCTGCTCGTCGTGGCGCTGGTGCTCGTCGGCGGCCATTGGTTCACGCGGACCGAGCCGGCGCGGGTGCGGTTCGCCGCATCCGTGCAGGGACTCCAGCAGGGGGCGCCGGTGGTGTTCCGCGGGGTGCGCGTCGGCCGTGTCGAGGACATCGGCCTGGCGCCGCCGGGGCCGGGCGGCGTGCTGGTCCCGGTCACCCTGTCGCTGGAGACCGGGCTGCTGCGCGGGCTGCTGGTGGAGCCGCCCGCGGGCGACGCGCCCGTGGTGCCGCCGCTGATCGCGCAAGGCCTCGTCGCGCGCCTGGCCAGCCCGAGCCTGCTGACGGGGCTCTCGATCGTGGAGTTGGACTTCGCATCGGTGCCCGGCGCGGTGGCCATGCCGGCCGGAGCGGGGTCCGGATCGCAGTCGCCGGCCCGGCCATCCGATCAGGCCCGGGTCCCTGCCGTCGCGCCCCGGGCTGGGCCGCCGCTGATCCCGTCGGCGCCCGATCGAATGCAGTCGCTGCAGGCCCAGCTCGAAGGGGTCGACCTGGCGGGACTCGTGCGTGACCTGCAGACGTCGGTCCGGGCGGTGCGCACCATGGTGTCGGATCCGCAGGCCATGACGGCGCTCGCCCGTGCCGCCGACGCGGCCGGTGCCGTGCAGCAGCTCGCCGAACGCCTGCAGCGTGAGCTGCCGCAACTGGCCGGCGACGGTCGCCGCGTGCTGGGCGAGACCCGGGGCGTGCTCGGTGACGCACGCCGGGCCATCGACGACACGCGCGGCGCGCTGGTCGAGCAGACCTTGCCCGACGTGCGGACGGCGTCGCGGCGCGCGGCCGAGGCGGCCGCGCAGCTGCAGTCGCTGGCGGCCGAGGCGCCTGCCGCGCTGACGGAACTGCGTCAGGCGTCGGCCGAGATCGGGCGGGCCGCGCGCGTGCTGCAGGAGGCGGTGGCCGAGGACGGCGGCGTGCGCCAGAACGCCGAGCGCGCATTGCAGGACGTGTCCCGGGCGGCGCGCGCGGTGCGGGCGTTGGCCGAGCAGCTCGAACAGCAGCCCGATGCGCTGATCCGCGGGCGTGCGGCCGCGGATCCCTGAAGAGAAGGCCATGATCCGGGGAACGCCATGATCCGTACGCTCGTCCTGATCGCCGCCGCCGCGCTGCTGGCGGCCTGTGCGGCCCCTTTGCCGCCTGTGACCTGGCTGCGGCTGCCGGTGCTTCCGGTGTCGATGGCGGCGACGGCGACGGTGGCGTCACCGATGGCCGCGTCACCGAGCGTCGCGCCCCCGCCGCATCCGATCGTATGGCAACTGATGTCTCCGGTCGGGATGCCGGGGCATCTGGATCACGACGCACTGCTGCTGCCGCGGGAGGGCGGTGGTGTGCTGCAGGCGCAGCCCGCGCTGCGCTGGGCCGAGCCGTTGCGCGATGTCGTGCCCCGGCTGCTGCGGCTGGACCTCGCGCGCAGTCTCGGCGCCGACGTGTGGTCGGGCCCGTTGCCGCCCGGCGTACGGCCGACCCATCAGCTGCGCGTGGAGCTGCTGGCCCTCGACGTGCTGCCGGGGCGGCGCGGTGTCACGCTGCACGCGCGCTTCAGCGTGGCCGACGCGTTCGGCCGCCATCCGCCGCGCGCCGGCCAGGCAGTCTTCGACGTCACCTCCGCCGACACCACGCCCGCGGCCCTGGTGGACGCACATCGCGAGGCGCTCGCCCGACTCGCCGCGCGGATCGCGGCCTTCGCGGGCGGCGCCTGAGGGCGGCAGCGCTTGACGCGGCGCCTGCCGCCCGCCCGCTCAGGGCTTCGACGCGCGCGCCTTGCTCACCATCGCGGCCAGTTCCTCGCCGGACTTGTAGTGCGGCACACGCCACACCAGTCGCTTGCTGCGCTGCCAGAAGCTGTTGGTGCCCCTGACCTCGTCGTTCCAGTAGCGGTCGGCCAGTGCGCGGTTGCCCGGCACGTCCAGCTCGAAAGCCTCCTGGCTGCCGCGCCCGCCGAAGATGTACAGCTTGCCTTCGATGATCCGCCACGTGTCGGCGTCGCCGCCCCACGGGATGCCGTAGGCGATGCCGTTGGCGCAGAAGCCGCCGTACTGCGGCACGTACTTCGCCGGTTGCGCGTCGAACAGTGCCTTGTGTTCGGCCGACGAGAACCGGAAGGTCACGCCGTCGTGAACGGTCTTGATCGCCGGGTTCCCCTGCACGTAACGGCCCAGTGTGAAGTAGGCGACGACGTCGGCGCCCTTGAGGATCAGGCGCGCATCGTCGCTGTCCTGCACGGCATTCACCGGCCGCAGGCTGCCGGACGGGTTCTGGGTCACGATCGCGCCGCAGCCGCTCAGGGCGCCGACCAGGGCGATGCCGCGCAGCGCGGTGCGCACCGCACGGAAGGAGGTGGGGGTCGAGGACGTCATCGTCGTGCTCCGCAGGACAGGGAATCGGTGGGGATCGGCGCGGGTGCGTCCAGATTGGGCGCGGGCCATCCGAGCAGGGTGCTGGCGTGCTCGGCCCGCTCGCGCAGGTGCGCACGGTCCCGGCCGCCCAGGTGCACGATGCCGTAGCGGTGGCTGCCGGTCCATTTGTAGTCGCGGGCCAGGGCGCGCCCTTGCTTGGGCTGGCTGAACAGCAGGCCGTCCGGGTGGTCTCGGGCGAACGCCGCGCGCTGTTCACGGTTCGGCGGGGGCGGTGGCGTCTGGCCGTCCAGCGTCCGAAAGACGAGGCTGGCGGCCGCGCCGGCGGTGGGCGCGAGACGCGGCACCGTCTCCGGATCGCGGCCCAGGGCAAGCGCCACCGACATTGCGTGCGCGTCCGCGCCGAGGACCCGACGGTGCAGGTCGCCGAACTGGGAGGCGAGCCGCGGGTTGAACTCGATCACGGTCAGGCGGTCGGTCGCCGCGTCGTGGAAGAACTCCATGTTGAAGAACCCCAGCGTGAATCCGATCGCGCCCAGAAATCGACGCGCGACATCGAGGGCGCGCGCCTGCACGGCAGGCGGCAGCCGGCTGGGAACCTCCCAGCGCATGAACGCCTGCGTGCCGGGCACCATGATGGCGTCGACCACCGCCAGCCCGCGGACCCGGCCGTCGTGGACCCAGCCGTCGAGGTTGTACTGGGCGCAGTGGGCCGGGATCGGCTCTTCCAGCATCAGGCGGTGCGCGGTCCCGGCCTGGGGCAGCCGGGCGCGGCACACGCGCTCGAAGGGCTCGACGAGGCGCCGGATGATCCACGCCTCGGTCCAGGTGAAGCGCGTGTGGCGCTGCAGGGTGTCCCGGTCGTCGACCTGGCGCGCCAGCACCGAGAACGCCGCCTTCACCGGCTTCACGAAGCACGGGTACGTCAGTCCGTCCGGGATGGGCTCGCCGTAGCGCACATCGAGCCCGGAAAAGCCGAGGTTCGCTTCCGGGACCACCTGCTGCAGCACCGTGCGCGCATGCAGCTTGTGCTGCGCGGCGAGCACGCTCTCCGGGCTGGTGCCCGGCAGACCGAGCCGCTCTGCGACCAGTGCCGCCGTCAGCGTGCCGAACTGCTCGTGGTGGGACAGGCATCCCTGCCAGCGCCGCCGCCGCCCGATCCGTGCCTGTCGGGTCGCCATCCGGTCGAGATCGAGCGCGATCAGCGCCGCGTTGTCCGGGAAGCGGAACAGATCGAAGCCCGCCGTATCGAAGCGTGCCACGCCGGCACGTTCCAGCGCGTCACACGCGATCGCGTCCCAGTCGTACGCGAACAGCCAGCCGACGCCGGGCGGGGGCGGCGATGGGGCGGGCGCGGTCAACCCGACACCTGGCCCGACGGCTGATCCGACGACTGGCCCGACGACTGGTCCGACGACTGGCCCGACGACTGGTCCGACGACTGGTCCGACGACTGGTCCGACAGCCGACCCGACAGCCGGCGGCGCAGCACGTGGAGCACGAACAGAAGGACCACGGCGCCCGCCGCCAGCGGCGCGCCATGGCCGGCGCCGTGCGACATCAGACGCTCGATCGAGCCGCCCAATCCCACGTACGGCAGGCTGCCCAGCGTGAGCCCGAGCAGGCTCGGGACGAAGAAGTCCCGCACCGGCATCCGGGTCAGCCCCAGCAGCGGATTGAGCACCGGAAACGGCACCACCGGCACGAGACGCAGCAGCAGGATCATCCACGGCCCGCGGCCCGCCAGCATGCGCTCGAGTCCGGCGAGGCGGTGCCCGAAGCGCGCCTGCATGGGCGCGCGTGCGAAATGCCGCGCGGCCAGGAATGCAGCCAGTGCACCGAGCGTCGATGCCGCCCCGACCAGCAGCGTTCCGCCCACCACGCCGAACGCCGGTCCGGCCAGAAGCGCCAGCGGCCCGCACCCGGGCAGCGCCAGCGCCGACAGCACGGCGAAGGTCGCGGCGAACGCGCATGCGAACAGCAGCGGGTGCGCGGCCTGCAGGCGCGCGCCGTCCGCGAGTGCGGACGTCCACACGCCGGCTTCGGCGAGCAGGGACGGCCAGGCCCGGACCTCCGCGAGCGCGGACGTCCAGCGCCCGGCCTCGCCGGGCGCGCTCCATGCATCGACCGGCGCCAGCAGCACGCTGAGCAGGATCATCACGTCACCGCAGCGCAGGTTCATTCCCGTTTCGTTTCGTCGAACTGCGTGCGTGTGCCGGTCAGGCATCGGAGGTCGGCCCGTTCCTGGGGGCTGCGCGTGCTTCCGGCGCGACGCTCCGATCGGCGGACGGCGGTTAGAGTGCGCGGGAGTGTCGGCGATCCGCCGTCACGTCGAAAGGAACAGTGCATGACGCGTTGTACGAACCAGACACCCGTTTTCTTCCAGCGCCACCGGATCGACGCGGCAGCACTGGCGGAGGAGGCCGCCTCGGGGCTGCTGTGTCCCGACGCCCACGTGTCGCCCAAGTTCTTCTACGACGCGCTTGGCTCCCGCCTGTTCGATGCGATCACCGAGCTGACCGAGTACTACCCGACGCGCACCGAAGCGGCGATCTTCGCGCAGCACGGCGCCCGGATCGCCGAGGCGGCGATCGCGGCGACCGCACCCGCACCGGTGCTGGTCGATCTGGGCGCCGGCGACTGCGCGAAGGCGGAGCGCCTGTTCGGTGTGCTGGCCCCGAAGCGGTACGTGGCCGTCGACATCTCGTCCGAGTTCCTGCAGCAGGCGATGCTGGGCCTGCAGCGCCGGCATCCGGCGGTCGAGATGGTGGGCGTGGGCCTGGACTTCTCGCAGGGCCTGCAGCTCGAGGCCGACATCGTCGGCGCAGGTCCGGCGCTGGTGTTCTACCCGGGATCGAGCATCGGCAACTTCGCACCCGATGCGGCGCTGCGTCTGCTGCGCGAAGCGCGGGCCCTGTGCGCAGGCGGGGCGCTGCTGATCGGCGTGGATCTCGTGAAGCCGCGCGCGCCGCTCGAGACCGCCTACGACGATCCGCTCGGCGTCACCGCGGCGTTCAACCTCAACCTGCTGCGCAACCTCAACCGGCTGCTCGGCGCCGACTTCGACGTGCGGCAATGGCAGCACGTGGCCTTTTTCGACGCCGACCGGTCGCGCATCGAGATGCATCTGCAGGCGCGCGAGCGCCTGACCGTGCGCTGGCCTGCCGCATCGCGTACGTTCGCCCCGGGCGAGCGCATCCACACCGAGAACAGCTACAAGTGGAGCCGGCAAGGCTTCGTCGATCTGCTGCACGAGGCGGGCTTCACGGTCACGCGCTGCTGGACCGACGCGCAGGCGTGGTTCGGCGTGTTCCTGGCGTCGGGGTGAGCGCTGCAGACTGCGCGGCAGCGCAGCGCTCACGTCACCGCGCAGGTGCGGAAGCCGGCCGGCACGTCGTTGCGCCAGGGCTGGAAGAAATTGCGGTACCGCGGATCGCGCATCCGGGGCTGGGTCATGAAGGACGCGCCGCGCAGCACGGGGCGTCCGTCGAACCAGGGTGCCGAGTAGTCCCGATAGGGATGGGCGACGAACCCGGGCAGGGGCGCGAACGGGCTGGCCGTCCATTCCCACACCTGCCCCCAGTGGAAGCTGTCGGGGCGGGTGACGGCGGCCTGCTCCCACTCCGCCTCGTCGGGCAGGCGACGGCCCGCCCAGCGGCACCAGGCGAGGGCTTCGTATTGCGTCAGGTGGCAGGCAGCGTGGGCGGGGTCCAGGACCTGCCACTGGCCGTTGCGCCAGCATCGCCAGCGCCCCGCCTCGCGCCGCAGGTAGCGCGGTGCCTCCAGGCCGACACCCGACCGCCAGCGCCACCCGGCATCGCTCCACCAGCGGGCGTCGCCATAGCCGCCCGACTCCACGAACGGCAGGTATTCGGCCCATCGCACCACCTGCGCGTCGATCGTGCAGGCCGGAACGTCGCGCGCGCAGACCGGACGCTCGTTGTCGAACGCAAACCCGGCCTCGTCCGGACAGCCGAGAGGCCAGACCGACGGTGCGAAGGCGAGGGCAGGGAGCGGCGACGGCAGCTGCGCCGGACGCCAGCGTGCATCGTCGATGGGGATCCCCAGACCCTGCGCCATGTAGAGCGCGGCCTCGTGGTGCATGTCCTCATGAAAGAGTGCCAGCCGGAAGAAGTAGAGCGCGTCGTCGTCGTTGCCGGCCGTCTCCAGCAGCGTCAGCGTCGCGTCCAGCTGGCGCGCCAGATGGAGGCGCGTGGCGTCGGCATCCGGCAGGGGCAGCGTCCACCGGCGGTCGTGCGGCACGCGGCTGGAGTCGTAGAGCGCATCGGCATCGAGCGGATCGCTCGCGGCGCGCGGTGCGCCCGGGTCGGCGCCCGCGCCCCGTGCACGTTCGGGGTTGCGCTGCAGCCACCACGCCTGGAACCACCCGATGTGACCGAGCTCCCACAGCGGCGGGTTGAGTTCGGCGCGCTGCGGCACCTGCAGTCGGGGCAGTGCGCGTTCGTAGCGGGCGAACGTCTCCAGGGTGTCGGCGCGGCTGGCCAGCAGCGCGTCACGCAGGGCGGCGCGGTCACCCTGGCGCAGCCGCTCCGGCGCCGCGCGCGCTAAGCTCTCTTCGCGCATCGAACCCCACCCTTCTCGTGCTCATCGTGCATCGGACCTCCATCGTCATCGTCACGCCTGCCCTGGCCGACGCCAACAACGGCAACTGGCGCACCGCACGGCGCTGGGCGCAGATGCTGTCGCCAGCTTACCGCGTGCGCGTCGTGCCGGAGTGGACCGACGGAGACGAGACGCTGATGATCGCACTCCACGCGCGCCGCTCTGCGGCTTCGGTGCGTGCCTGGCGCGCCCGACGGGCAGGGGCGCCGCTGCTGCTCGTGCTCACTGGCACGGACCTCTACCGCGATCTCGCCGTCGACGCGGATGCCCGGCATTCGGTCGCCGTGGCCGACGCCCTGGTGACACTCAATGCGCGGGGGCCTGCATACCTGCCCGAGGCCGCGCGGGACCGATGTCACGTGGTGCTGCAGTCGTGCCCGGCGCGCGCGTCGCTGCCCAAGACCGATCGGAATCTGCGCGCGCTGATGGTCGGGCACCTGCGCGACGAGAAGGATCCGCTCACCTACCTGCGGGCCGCCGCGCGCCTGGCCGACCGCGCCGACCTGCGCTTCGACCACGTCGGCGCAGCGCTCGATCCGGCCCTTGGCGCGCAGGCGGCGGCGCTGGCCGCCCGGCAGCCGACCTACCGCTGGTTCGGCGCATTGCCGCATGCGCAGACCCGCAGGCGCATCCAGGCGGCTCACGTGCTGGTGCACGCCAGCCGCATGGAAGGCGGCGCGCACGTGGTGATCGAAGCGGTCTGCAGCGGCACGCCGGTGCTCGCGTCGCGCATCGACGGCAACCTCGGCCTGCTCGGCGACGACTGGCCCGCCACCTTCGAAGTGGGGGACGACGCGGCGCTGGCCGGCTGGCTCGTGCGGCTGCGCGAGGAGCCGGGCCTGCTGTCCGATCTTCGCGCGCGCGCCGCGGACCGTGCCGAAGCCTTCAGCCCGGCGCGTGAAGCCGACACGTTGCAGGGCATCGTGCGCGGGCTTCTGTGATCCGGCCGCGAAGGGTTCGGCCGACCTTCAGCCGACGCGCGGGGCGACCGCCTCCCGCAGCCGCGTTCCCGGCGCGGGCGGATCGTGCGGCGGGCCGGCAAAGCACTGGGCCATCGACATCCACCGCGTCGCGACATCGCCCTGCACCGTGAGCTGCGTGTCGGCCACGTGGCGCACCTGCGTGACGACCTGGCAGAACTCCGTCGCCGAACCTTCGATGCGGCTGTCGGCCAGCGGGTCGTTGTAGGTCCAGACGGCCCCCGAGGGTGCCGTCAGGCGCAGCGCGGGCGGCTGCGCGGGCACGGGCAGTCCGCGGTTCGAGAACGTCCAGCCGAACGTGTTCACGCCCATCACGACGATGTTGTCGATGCGGTCGGTGTTCTGCCGTTCCACGGCCATCAGGTCGTAGATGGCCTGACCGTGCGCCCAGGTTTCCATCAGACGCGCCGAGATGCTGGAGCGTGCGCTCATCGACGGCCCGACCCAGGGCAGTCTGCGCCGGGGATCGACGGTGCTCCAGTCGTCGGCGATCTGCTCGAATCCCGCCTGCCATGCCGCCAGCAGGGCACGGCCCTTCAGACCTTCGAGCAGGATGTCGGTGGACGAGACCATCGTCTCCCCGTTGGCACGCAGTGCCCGCACGCGGCCCATCGTTTCGTGGAACCGCGCTTCGTCCTTCAGCGTCAGGTCGGCCATCAGGTTGTAGAAGTGCAGGTGCGCGACGATCGCGTCGAGCGACCAGTTCTTGAAGCGCGTGGTCAGGCTGAAGTCGCGGTCGGCCAGCGGCTCCAGCAGGGCGTGGAGCGCACGACTCTCGTCGCGGAAATCGAGGGCTTGCTTCATCGTATGGGTCTCCGGGCGATGGGGCGCACGAGGTCCCCGGCAGCCCCATTGTACGGACCGTCATCGGGTGTCGAAGGCCTCCGCACCCGCCGCCTGGCCGGGGGATCCTACGCCGGCGCTGCCTGCATCCGGCCGGCGTCTCGTGCAGGAGGGCGATCGCCGCGTGAAGGAATCGTCTCTTCGAGACATGGGGGGCGTGACCGCTGCGGCGTTCATGTGTTTTGATCTCCGATGGAAAGTGTTTGGTTGCGTGTCCGCAACCGTACTGTTCTCCGAGTCTCCGGCGTCTGGTGTCGATGCCTTCGATGGTTCTCGTTCGTCCGGAGGCGGACGCGACTGCGCGATCGGTCCGCGCGATCCGACCGCACTTCGGAACGTTCCTTCCTGGACCGCGCGTTCGCCTGCGCGCTCGAATCGGTGATGCGGTGCAGCACGGGCGCCTGCGCGAACGCCGGCACCGGGCGCGGGCGCGCGCGTCGAGCACCGCACGCGCCGGTCCGGCACCGCCCGCGTGGGTCGGGAATTCCCTACCCGGGGTCTGTCTGCCGGGCTGTGCGACCCGCCTTGTTGCGGTGCACGGGAACGGGGGCGATCGCCGCCCCTGGTAAGGATCGGACCCGGGGCGTGACCACGGCAAGGCATACATGCGAGCGGTCCGGGCAGTTCGCCCCTGGCGGGCGTGGAGCGCAGCCGGCGTCCTGCGGACGGCAAGGCCGTCCGTGGCAGCGCGGCGGGGACGCCTTGAACCCATCGGTGGCGACTGAGATGACCTGGATCGGCGTGAAGACGGCAGGAAGGGGACCGGCAGAAGCGGCACGGCGTGCGTTTCTGTGCGCCGGCGGCGCGGCGGCGCTGGCCCTGCTCGACGTCGGGACTGCGGCGTCGGCGTCCGGCAACGGCGATCCGTTGCACCACGGGTGGGATCTGCTGCTGCGACGCCACGTGGCCTGGAGCCCGGGGGGTGAGTCGTCGACCGTGCACTACCGGGGGGTCATGGGCGATCGGGCCGAACTGCGCAAGGTGCTCGACGGCTACGCGGCGGTGCCGCGTGCGCAATACGACGCCATGCGGCGCGACGAGCGGCTGGCCTTCCTGGTCAACGTGTACAACGCCTGGACGATCGAGCTCGTGCTCACGCGGTATCCGGAACTGAAGTCGATCAAGGATCTCGGCACGCTGCTGCAGAGCCCCTGGAAGCGCCGCTTCGTGAAGCTCTTCGGCGAAGAGGTGCATCTCGATCACGTCGAACACGAGCTGGTACGCGCGCCCGGGATGTTCGACGAGCCGCGCATCCACTTCGCGCTGGTGTGTGCGTCCGTGGGTTGCCCGGCGCTGCGCCCCGAGGCGTTCACCGCCGCGCGCCTGGAAGCCCAGCTGGAGGACAGTGCCCGGCGGTTCCTGCGGGACCGTTCCCGCAACCGGTTCAATCCGCGCACGGGACGGCTCGAAGTGTCCAAGATCTTCGACTGGTACAAGGGCGACTTCGAGCGGAGCCCGCGCAGTCCGGTGTCGCGCGAGGCGTTTTTCGCCCGGTACGCCGACCTGCTCGCGGACGACCCGAAGGACCAGGCGGCGGTGCGCGAGATGCGCGTGCCGATCGTGCACCTCGACTACGACTGGTCGCTGAACGACCGCCGATGACCGCGACGCCCCCTCTCGTGACGGCGAAGGTCGCGGTGGTCGTGCCCGCGCTCGACGAGGAGCGCGGGATCGGCGCGTGCCTGGCCACGCTGGTGCCGGAGGCCGACCTGGTCGTCGTCGCCGACGCCGGCAGCCGGGACCGGACCGTGCACTGTGCGCAGGCGGCGGGGGCGCGGGTCGTCGTCGCCGAGCGGGGCCGGGCCGTGCAGATGAATGCCGGCGCAGCCTGCGCC
>JAKOZZ010000327.1 GCA_029779755.1 Pseudomonadota bacterium | reverse complement strand
TGCGCAGCTTGCGGCTCTTGCGGCGGCCCTGCAGGCCCGCGAACATCGTCTGCAGCTGCTGGGTCATCTCCTCCATGCCGGGCGGGCCGGAGAGCTCCATCGCGGGCATGGGCTGCGCGATCTCGATCTCGATCTCCTTGTCGTCGAGCTCACCCTCGCGCAGCTTCTTGCGGAACTTCTGGCGCGTGGCCGACTCGGCCGCGCTCTCGGTGCGGGGCGCGGGTGTGTCGTCGGACGCGCCGAACGCGAATCCGAACGGACTGGCGGCCGCCGGGCGCGACGGCGGCAGCAGCACGTCGAGCACCCGGTCCTCGGCGGCGTCGAGCGCGCGCTGCCGCACGCGCTTCGTGGCCTGTTCGCGCGCCTGCTTCATCGCGAACTCGACCAGATCGCGCACGATCGTGTCGACGTCGCGGCCCACGTACCCGACCTCGGTGAACTTGGTCGCCTCGATCTTGATGAAGGGTGCGTTGGCCAGGCGCGCCAGGCGTCGTGCGATCTCGGTCTTGCCGACACCGGTCGGGCCGATCATCAGGATGTTCTTGGGGGTGATCTCGTGACGCAGCGGCTCGGCCACCTGCTGGCGCCGCCAGCGGTTGCGCAACGCCACCGCGACTGCACGCTTGGCACGCGCCTGTCCGACGATGTGCTTGTCGAGCTCGGAGACGATCTCCTCCGGGGTCATCTGGGTCATTCGCTTCGTACGCCTTCAGGAAAGGGTCTCGACCGTGTGGTGCTGGTTGGTGTACACGCATATGTCGGCGGCGATCGCCAGCGACTTGCGCACCACGGTCTCGGGATCGAGCTCGGTGTTGTCGATCAGCGCGCGCGCGGCCGCCTGCGCGTACGCGCCGCCGCTGCCGATCGCGATCAGCCCGTACTCGGGCTCGAGCACGTCGCCATTGCCGGTGATGATCAGCGAGTGCTCGCGATCGGCGACGGCCAGCATCGCCTCGAGCCGCCGCAGCATGCGGTCGGTGCGCCAGTCCTTGGCCAGCTCGACCGCGGCGCGCAGCATGTGGCCCGAGTGCTTCTCGAGCTTGGCTTCGAACCGCTCGAACAGCGTGAACGCGTCGGCCGTGCCGCCCGCAAAGCCCGCGAGCACCTTGTCGTGATAGAGGCGGCGCACCTTGCGCGCGCCGTGCTTGATGACGATCGACCCCAGCGTCACCTGTCCGTCGCCGCCGAGCGCAACCGATGCGCCGCGACGCACGGACACGATGGTCGTGCCGTGAAACTGTTCCATGGATGATTGCGCCTGCCGGACCGCGCGGGCCGGGTGCGCCGAGTCAGAAGTGGAGCGTCAGATTTTACGCCGACGGATGTCGGCAAGCTCGTGAATGCCCATGACCATGAGCAGGGCCTCGACGACCATGCTGGGTTCGACGAACAGCACGGTCTTGCCGGTGCTGCACAGGCCGACGACCTCGTTGAGCAGCTCGCCGGCGGCGGCGAAGTCGATGCGGCGCAGGCCGCGGCAGTCGATGACGACATCCTGGCAGGTGGCGGCGTGCGCACGCAGGGCCGCCAGCTCGGTCGGCATACGACCGGTCACCTCACCGCGCAGCGCCAGCGCGTTGCCTTCGACCGCCGCGGACGAGCGCGGGGCCTCGGGTTCGGCCGCGACGTTCTCGGGCATCGTGGTGCGCACCGTGGCGCCCGGGGGCTCCCACGACGGCGGAGACACTTCGTACGTGACGCAGAAGTCGATCGCCAGGTCGTCGAACGCCTGCTTCTCGCCCATCAGGCGCAGGCACAGCAGCGCCAGCTTCCAGCTGGCGTCCTGGGGATCGCGTCGGCCCGCGGCGATCGACGCGCGGGCGATGTCGCGCAGGCGCGGCACGCCCAGCACGACGAGTTCCCGGCCGGAGCGCTCGATGGACTCGATGACCTCGACGAGCAGCGCGGCACCGTCGGCGTCGACACTGCCCGCCGCGGTGAGGTCGAGCACGATCGGGCGCTTGCCGGCGACGGCCCGGCGCACCTGTTCGATCTGGCGCGCGATGGCGCCGTCGATCCGTGCCGGGAACACCACCGGTGCAGCCAGCGCCGCGCGGCGCACCGGGGCGCGCTCCTCGGCAGGGTCGATCCAGGCCGGGGGGGATTTCTCGAAGCGCGCCGCGTACTCGAGTGCCACGGCCTCGTAGTCGAGCTTCGCGCCGCTGGCCTGCAGCACGTCGAACAGCATCGCCCAGCCCTGCTGGACGGACGACTCGAGCGTGCCGCGGGCGATCGCCGAGCGCAGCGTGGTGACGGCCGCCTGCGCCTGTCCGTTGGCGAACAGGATGGCGGCCTCTTCCAGGTCGGCCGGCAGGGCCGACGCGGTGATCTCGATGCCGCCGGCGGCGGCATGCGCATCGCCCAGCACGATCGCCGTGTCGGGATCCAGGGCCGGCAGCGCCGGGCGCTGCGCCGGCGCTGCAACGGACGGTGACGCGACGGACGGTGACGCGACGGGCGGCTTCGCGCCGGGCGCCGCCACGGACATGCGCCCGGCTGCGGAGACATCGGCAGGGCGTGGCGTGCG
>JAKOZZ010000302.1 GCA_029779755.1 Pseudomonadota bacterium | reverse complement strand
GAGGAGCTCGTCGGCGAGGTCGGGACGGTTGCAGACCAGCACCATGTCGCAGCCGGCGGCGAACGCCGCCTGGCCGCGCTGCACGATGTTGCCGGCGCGCGCTGCGCCTTCCATGGTCAGGTCGTCGGAGAAGATCAGCCCCTTGAACCCGAGACGCCGGCGCAGGATGCCCTGAAGCCACCGGCGCGAGAACCCGGCCGGCGCGTCGTCGACCTTCGGATACACGACGTGCGCGGGCATCACGGCCGACAGGGCGTCGCTGAGCCAGCCGTACGGGGCGGCGTCGTCCGACAGGATCTGCTTCAGCGGCCGGTCGTCGACGGGCAGGTCGACGTGCGAGTCGGCATGGGCCCAGCCGTGTCCGGGGAAATGCTTGCCGCAGTTCGCCATGCCCGCCAGCAGCAGGCCGTGGTTCAGGCTCTTGGCCAGCAGCGTGACGACCCGCGGATCGCGATGGAATGCGCGGTCGCCGATCACGCCGGACGGCCCGTGGTCGAGGTCGAGCACGGGCGTGAAGCTGAGGTCGACGCCCACCGCGCGCAGTTCGGACCCGATCGTGCGGCCGATGTCGGTCGCGCGGGCGCAGGCGGCCAGCGGATCGCGATCCCACAGCGCGCCCAGCGCGCGCATCGGTTCGATCGCGGTGAACCCGGTGCGGAAGCGCTGCACCCGGCCGCCTTCGTGGTCCACGCAGATCAGCGGCGCGGGCGTGCGCAGCGCACGGATCTCGGCGCACAGCGCCGTCACCTGCGCGCGCGACGCGAAGTTGCGCGCGAACAGGATCACGCCGCCGGTGAGCGGATGCTGGATCCGCGCGCGGTCGGCCGCCGTGAGGGTGAGTCCTTCGACATCGAGGACCACCGGCCCCGGCCGGCGTTCGATCGCATTCATCCATTCGCTCCTTGTTCGATCCGTTCCAGCACCACGAAGGCGACCACGCTGTCGACCTCGTCGGTGAGCGACACGTGGGCACGCAGTCCGCGGGCCTCGACGTACGGCGCGAGCGCCTTGCGTGCATGGGCGACCGGCTTGCCGCGCGCGTCGTTGAGCACCTGCAGCGACAGCAGCGTCATCGGCCCCCGCAGGCCCAGTCCCAGCGCCTTCGAGTACGCCTCCTTCGCGGCGAACCGCTTGGCCAGGTAGCGCGCCGCATAGCCGGCGCCGTGCGCGCCGCGCCCGGCACGCCGGTGGAACTCGGCAAGCTCCTCGGGGCCGAGCACGCGGCGCGCGAACCGGTCTCCGTAGCGGGCGAGCAGATCCTCGATGCGGCGCACCTGGACGATGTCGGTGCCGATGCCGTAGATCATGGTGCGGCGCGCGCCCGCTCCGCCGCCCCGTGCGACTGGCCTTCGCGCATCAGCTGCTTCATCTCGCGCACGGCCTCGCGCATGCCCGTCAGCACGGCGCGCGAGACGATCGCATGCCCGATGTGCAGCTCGCGCA
>JAKOZZ010000286.1 GCA_029779755.1 Pseudomonadota bacterium | reverse complement strand
ACGGTGCGCAGCGAGATCGTGCCGAACGCCAGGTGCTCCGACAGCCGGCTGCAGCCCGTCTCGGCGGTGAGCGGGCTCGACAGGTGCCGGCGGTAGCCCAGCGCACGTCCGGCGAGGAAACCGTCCAGCAGGGCGCGTGCTGCCGCTTCACCGGCCGCCGGCAAGGCGGGGGGCGGTGTGTCGATGCCGAGGTCGCGCAGCGTGGGCAGCGCGGGGCGCAGCGCGAAGCCGGGCGCCCCGCGGAAGCCGTCGGGGACCGGCACCTGCGGGGCGTCCATGCGCTGCTGCCAGCGTCCCGCCCAGCCGCGCCGGTCGGCCAGGCGGCGCACCACCCCCGTCTGCGGCCTTTCCGTCCACGTCACGCCCTGCGCACGACACCAGCGCAGCACTGCCTTGTCGCGCGTGTAGCTCCAGCCCGGGCCGGTCTCCTCGTGGCTGAAGAGGCGCGTGAACGCGAATTCGCGCCGCAGCTGCGCGAGCACCTCCACCGCCTCGCCCATCCGCACCACCAGCGGCAGACCGCGGGCGGCGAGCGCATCGGCCAGCGGGGCGAGGCAGTCCAGCCAATAGGCCACGTGGCGCGGATGGCACTCCGGGCTGTTCAGCCACGCAGGTTCGACGATCACCAGCGCGAGCGCGGCGTCGACGCCCTGCGCCTCGGCCAGCGGTGCGTGGTCGTGCACGCGCAGGTCGCGCTTGAACCAGACGACTGCGTTGCTCATGTCGGCGCGGCCTGGCCCTTCGCACATCCGACGTCACCGCGCCGGATCGCCGCCGCGCGCGCGGCGATCGCCTGACGGTCGGCCTCGCCCAGCCGCGCCACGTTCTTCACCTGCAGCGCCATGCGCGGATTGGACGCCAGCCGGGCGGCGTGCCGCATCAGGAAGTCCCAGTACAGCGTGGTGAAGGGGCAGGCCGCGTCGCCCGTGCGTTGCGCAGGGTCGTAGCGGCAGCCCCGGCAGTACGGGCTCATGCGCTGGATGTACTTGCCGGTGGCCACGTACGGCTTGCTCGCCATCAGACCGCCGTCGGCGTACTGGCTCATGCCCAGCGTGTTGGGCAGCTCCACCCATTCGACCGCATCGACGTAGACGGCCAGGTACCAGGCGTGCACCTGCCGCGGCTGCACGCCCAGCATCAGCGCATACAGGCCGGTGACCATCAGGCGCTGGATGTGGTGCGCGTAGCCGTGCGCCAGCGTCTGCTTCAGCGCATCGCGCAGGCAGGCCATGTCGGTGTCGCCCGTCCAGTACCAGGCCGGCAGGTCTTCGTGCGCCTGCAGTGCATCGAGTTCGACATAGCCCGGCATGCGGGTCCAGTAGATGCCACGCACGTACTCGCGCCAGCCGAGGATCTGCCGCACGAAGCCTTCCACGCTGGCCAGCGGCGCGGCCCCGGTGCGGTACGCGTGCTCGGCGGCGGCGACCACTTCGCGCGGATTCAGCAGCTTCAGGTTCAGCGCGGCCGACAGGTGCGCGTGGTACAGCCACGGTTCGTCGGGCCACATCGCGTCCTGGAAGCGCCCGAACAGCGGCAGGCGTTCGCCGACGAAGCGCTGCAGCGCCGCGTGCGCGTCCTCGCGGGTCACGGGCCACGCGAAGCCCTCCAGCCGGCCGGGATGATCGGCGAAGCGCGCCTCGACCAGCGCGAGCACCGCCCGCGTGGTCGCATCCGGCGCGAACGCGGCGCGCGGCGGCACCGCCCCCGGGCCGGCGGGCCCGAAGGCCTCGCGGTTGTCGGCGTCGAAGTTCCACTGGCCGCCCTCGGGCTGCGCGTCGCGTGCGCCGGGCGGCCCGTCCATCAGCACGCCATGACGCCGGCGCTGCTCGCGATAGAAGTACTCCATGCGCAGCGAGGCGCGACCGCGCGCGTGGGCCGCGAAGTCGCGCACGCTGCAGTAGAAGTGCCGGTCCTCGCGCACGTCCAGCGGCAACCCGAGCGCCGTCGCCTGCGCCCGGAGCGCCTGCAGCACCCGCCAGTCGCCCGGCGCCGTCATCACCAGCCGGGCAGGGCGCAGCCGCCGGACGTCCGCGGCCAGTTGTGCGGTCAGGCTGCCCGCGTTGCCGTCGTCGTCCAGGTGCGTGTAGTGCAGCGGGCGGCCGGCCGCGCGCAGCGCGTCGGCGAAGTGGCGCATCGCCGACAGGAACAGCGCAATCCGCGGCTTGCTTGACCAGACGTGCGTGGACTCCTCGGCCACCTCGGCCATCCACACGGCGTCGCGCGACGCGTCGAAGTCGTCGAAGGCGGCCGCGTCGAGGTCGAGCTGATCGCCCAGCACGAGCACGAGGTGGCGCAGCTCAGCCACGCGTGCCCTTGAAGCGCCGACAGGCGTCGGAGCAGTACTTGACCTCGTCCCAGGTGCGCGCCCACCGGCGACGCCACGTCATCGGACGACCGCAGGCGGCGCAGGGCTTCTGGGGCAGGGCGGCCTTGTTGCCGCGGAAGGAGGGGGCGGGTGGGGACATGGGCGGGTCGCGGTGCGCATGGTATCGAGAGCGGTCCGCGGGCGCGGTGAAAGACGTCGACGCGATCAGGGGATGCGTCCGCCGCGCCGACGCCGATGCCCCCTCGTGTCGATCGTCAATCGGGTCGATCGTCAATGGGGTCGATCGTCCATCGGGTCGATCGTCCATCGCATCGCTCAGCCATCACGTCGATCGCCCGTCACGCCGGCCAGGCGCGCATGCGAAACGCGTCGACCAGGAAGTCGACCAGCGCGCGCACCTTCGGGGTCAGATGGGTGCGGGTCGGATAGACCGCATACACCCCGAGTTCGATCGAGCGGTACTCCGGCAGGAGCTCGACCAGCGCGCCCGAGGCCAGGTGGGCGCCGACCAGGAACGAGGGCTGCAGCACGATGCCCTGGTGCTGCACGGCCGCCGCGCAGCAGGTGTCGCCGCTGTTGGTGCGCATGCGCGGCCGCACCTTCACGCTGACCGGGCCATGCGGCCCCTCGAACGTCCACTGCTCGCCCGTCGCCAGCAGCGTGTATGCGATCACCGCATGCCCGGCGAGTTCGGACGGATGCGCGGGCGTGCCGTGCTGGCGCAGGTAGTCCGGCGACGCGCACAGGATGAGCCGTGTCGACGTCAGTCGGCGGCTCACCAGCGACGAGCTCTGCAGGCGTGCGATGCGCACCGCCAGGTCGTAGCCCTCGTCGACCAGGTCGACGACGCGGTCGGACAGCGTCACGTCGAGCGACACCCGCGGGTGCACCGTCATGAAGGCCGGCCACAGCGGGGCCAGGTGCATCAGGCCGAACGTCACCGGCACGTTCACGCGCAACTGGCCGATCGCCTCGCCCGACTGCGCGGTGAGCTCGGCCTCGGCTTCGTCGACGTCGTCGAGCAGCTGCCGGCACCGCGCGTGGAAGACCTCGCCCTCGGGCGTGAGCGAGAGCCGGCGCGTCGTCCGGTGCAGCAGCCGCGTGCCGAGCCGCGCCTCCAGTTCGCCCACCAGCCGCGAGACGGCCGTCTTGGACACGCCCAGGGCGTCGGCCCCACGCACGAAGCTGCCGGCGTCCACCACGGCGACGAAGGCGCGCATCTCCTGGAATCGGTCCATCGCCGAATTGTCCCGAATAACGGGATGGTACGTCAACGAACGTCTTGTTTATCCACGATCGAGCCGTCGATACAGTTCATTGCACTGCAGCAACCCGCTGCACCACCCAAACGGGCCGACGCCCCCAACCCACAGGAGCAAGACCATGACCCACCCCCTCATCCGCCGCGCACTGGCGACCGACAACGGCGCCGCCGCACTGGCCCTCCGGATCCCCGTGGGCATCATCTTCACGGCGCACGGCGCACAGAAACTGTTCGGCTGGTTCGGCGGCTACGGACTGGACGGCACCGGTCAGTTCTTCGACGCGATCGGCCTGACCCCGGGCGCCCTGATGGCCCTGCTGGCGGGAGCGGTCGAGTTCTTCGGTGGCCTCGCCCTGGTCGTCGGCGTGCTGGTCCGGCCCGCCGCCGCCGCGCTGTCGTTGGCGATGCTGATCGCCATCTTCGCAGTGCACTTCGGCAAGGGCTTCTTCCTCGACAAGGGCGGCTACGAGTACGCGCTGGCCCTGTTCGCCGCCGCCGTGTCGCTGCTGTTCAGCGGCGCGGGCCGCCTGTCGGTCGACCGCGCGCTCACTGGAGACCGCTGATGCCACGTCTGCCCAGCCTGTTCGTGTCGCACGGCGCGCCCAGCTTCGCGCTCGAGCCCGGCCGCGTCGGGCCGCAGCTGGCGGCGCTCGGCCGCGCGCTGCCCCGCCCGCAGGCGGTGCTGGTGGTGTCGCCCCACTGGATGACGCCCGCGCCACGGGTGAGCTGCACCACGGCGCCCGCGACGATCCACGACTTCGGCGGATTCGACCCGGCGCTGTACCAGATCGGCTACCCGGCACCGGGCCATGCCGAGCTGGCGCAGCGCACCGTCGAGCACCTGAGCACCGCGGGCTGGCCCGCGCAGGGCGACGCACACCGGGGTCTCGACCACGGCGCCTGGGTGCCGCTGATGCACCTGTATCCGGAGGCCGACGTACCGGTCTTCCAGGTCTCGCTGCCGTCGCGGCTCGACGCCGAACGCGCGTGGGCGTTCGGTCGTGCGTTGGCCCCGCTGGCCGACGACGGGGTGCTGATCGTCGGGTCGGGCAGCCTCACGCACAACCTGTTCGAGTTCCGCGGCACGCATGCCCGGCCGGAGGCCTACGCGGCCGAGTTCGCCGGCTGGGTGCGCGAGGCCGTCACGCTCGGCGACCGGACGCGCCTGCTGCGCACCCTGGACGATGCGCCGCACGCCCGCCGCGCCCACCCGACCGCGGAGCACTTCTGGCCACTGCTGGTGGCAGCCGGGGCGGCCGACCCGGGCCTGCCCGCGCAGGTGATCGACGGCGGCATCACGCATGGGGTGCTGGCGATGGACGCCTACGCGTTCGGCATGGCCGGGGAGCGTGCATGATGTGTGCGAGTGCCGGGCACGCGCCAGGCACACCACTCGAGGAGCACATCCATGGCTTCGAAAAGGCTCGTGATCATCGGCGGCGACGCGGCCGGCATGTCGGCCGCGGCCCAGGCGCAGCGCACCGCAGGGGCGGGCGCGCTCGACATCGTCGTGTTCGAGCGCACCGGGCAGACGTCATACGCCGCGTGCGGTCTGCCGTATCTGGTCGGCGGCTTCGTGGCCGCCGCCGAGCGCCTCGTCGCCCGCACGCCGGCGCAGCACCGCGCCAACGGGATCGACGTGCGCACGCGGCACGAGGTCGTTGCGATCGACACGCACGCGGCCCGCGTGACGGTGCGTGCGCTCGACACCGGCGTGCAGACGTCCGAGCCCTACGACGCGCTTCTGATCGCCACGGGGGCATCCGGCATCCGCCCACCCTGGCCGGGTATCGATGCGGTCGGTGTGCTGCAGCTGCGCACGCTCGACGATGCCGCCGCCGTCCAAGCACGCCTCGCGGCCGGTGCACGGCGCGCCGTGGTCGTGGGGGCCGGTTACATCGGACTCGAGGTGGCCGAAGGCCTGCTCGAGCGCGGGCTCCAGGTGACGGTGCTCGAGCGGCAGTCCGCGCCGATGGGGGCGGTCCTCGACGCCGACATGGTGGACGACGTGGCCGCGGCGATCCGTGCGGCCGGCGTCGACCTGCGGCTGGGGGCCGAGGTGACGGGGTTCGTCACGCGTGACGGGCAGGTGGCCGCGGTCCGGACGGCCGCCGGGCCGGTCGATGCCGATCTCGTCGTGATCGGGCTCGGCGTGCGGCCCAACGTCGAGCTGGCACGCGCGGCAGGCATCGGCATCGACGCCAGCGGCGGCATCCGTGTCGACGACCGCATGCGCACCGACACGCCCAACGTCTGGGCCGCCGGTGACTGCGTCGCGTCGCGGCATCGGGTCACCGGCAGCTCCGCCGTCATCGCGCTCGGCACGCATGCGAACAAGCAGGGACGCGTCGCGGGCACCAACCTCGGCGGCGGAGACGCCGCGTTCGGCGGCGTGCTCGGCACCGCGATCACCCGCTTCAAGGACCTCGAGATCGCCTGCACCGGACTCACCGAACGCGCCGCCGCGGCGGCCGGCCGCACCGCATTCGGCGTGATCACCGAGGCGTCGAGCCGCGCCCACTACTACCCGGGCGCCCGCCCGATGAAGATCAAGCTGGTGGTCGAGCGGGGCACCGGCCGCCTGCTCGGCGGGCAGATCGTCGGACACGCGGAGTCCGGCAAGCGCATCGACGTGCTGGCGACGGCGCTGTGGAACGGCATGACCGTCGGGGACCTTGCCGGCATGGACCTCGCCTACGCGCCGCCGTTCTCACCGGTATGGGATCCGGTGCTGCTGGCCGCGGGGAGGGCGGCCGCGCTGGTGTGATGGAGCAGCCGATGATGCCCTCCGGCTGCCGGAGGGCACCTGTACGACGGTTTCCATGTGCGCTCCGAGCGGGGCGCAACCTGCCATCGGAAGGCGTGTCGAGCGGATGGCCAAGAAAAAAGGCCTGCAGCGTTTCCACTGCAAGCCTTTGTTCAATAAGATTCGGTGGCTCCCCGACCTGGGCTCGAACCAGGGACCTACGGATTAACAGTCCGGCGCTCTACCGACTGAGCTATCGGGGAATCGAGCCTTAGATTCTAGCGTGCCTCGCTGCGGCGTGCAAGTCGATGCCGCAGCGACGTCGCGTCACACCACGCTCAGCTCTTGAGGATGGCCGCGATCGCATCGGCCACGTAGTCGATGTTGCGGCTGTTCAGCGCGGCCAGGCAGATGCGGCCGGTGCTCACCGCATAGATGCCATACTCCTCGCGCAGGCGGTCCACCTGGGCCGAGGTGAGGCCCGAGTACGAGAACATGCCGCGCTGGCGCGTGACGAAGGAGAAGTCGCGGGTCACGCCTTTCTGCTTGAGCTTGTCGACCAGCGCCGTGCGCATCGCGCGGATGCGGTCGCGCATGCCGGCGAGCTCGTCTTCCCACTGCTTGCGCAGCGCCGGGGTCGACAGCACGGCCGCGACCACTGCCGCGCCGTGCGTCGGCGGGTTGGAGTAGTTGGTGCGGATCACGCGCTTGACCTGGCTGACGACGCGGGCGGTCTCGTCCTTGTCGGCCGTGACGATCGACAGGGCGCCGCAGCGCTCGCCGTACAGCGAGAAGCTCTTGGAGAACGAGCTCGACACGAAGAACGACAGGCCGCTTTCGCCGAACAGGCGCAGCGCGGTCGCGTCCTCGTCGATGCCGTCGCCGAAGCCCTGGTACGCACAGTCCAGGAACGCGATCAGGCCGCGCGCGCGCACCGCCTCGACCACGCGCACCCACTGCGCGCGGTCCAGGTCGACGCCGGTGGGGTTGTGGCAGCACGCGTGCAGCACGACGATGCTGTCCGCCGGCAGGCCGTTCAGGCAGGCCAGCATCTCGTCGAACTTCACGCCGTGCGTCTGCGCGTCGTAGTACGGGTAGTTGGACACCTTGAAGCCGGCCGCCTCGAAGAGCGCCCGATGGTTCTCCCAGCTCGGGTCGCTGATCCACAGCCCGGCGTTGGGGTACAGGCGCTTGAGGAAGTCGGCGCCGACCTTCAGGCCGCCGGTGCCGCCCAGGGTCTCGAACGTGGCCACGCGGCCCGCGGCCAGCAGTGGCGAGCCGGCGCCGAACAGCAGTTGCTGCACTGCAGTGTTGTAGCCGGGGATGCCTTCGATCGGCAGGTAGCCGCGGGCCGGGGCGGCTTCCAGGCGCAGGCGTTCGGCCTCGCGCACCGCGCCCAGCAGCGGGATCTTGCCGCCGTCGTCGTAGTACACACCCACGCCCAGGTTGACTTTGGTGGGGCGGGTGTCGGCATTGAACGCCTCGGTCAGACCCAGGATCGGGTCGCGCGGGGCCAGTTCCACGGCGGCAAACATCGATTGGCTCATATTCTCGACCAAGTTCTTGATTCGTTTGTGAAAAAACAAATCGTTACAAAGTGTGCTGCACAAAAAATGTGCAGAAGGCTAGCTTTTTGAGGGGGGAGAAGCCATAATTCGCTCTTCGCCGGACGGGGCTGACCCCCTGCCTGCGATTGCGGTCCGGTTTCGAGATCCGAACCCGGGAATCGATACGAATCAACAGTTTAACACGCACGCCTTCCGCCTCATGGCTGGTTTCACGCTAGACAACTCGAAGTTTGTCAGCTTCCCGGGCAGCCCGTTCCAGCTGTACCAGCCGTTCCCCCCGGCGGGTGATCAGCCGGAGGCCATCGAGCGCCTGGTCGAAGGGGTGAACGACGGCCTGAGCTTCCAGACGCTGCTGGGCGTCACCGGGTCGGGCAAGACCTTCACGATGGCCAACGTCATCGCGCGCACCGGGCGCCCCGCGCTGGTGCTCGCGCCCAACAAGACGCTGGCGGCCCAGCTGTACTCCGAGATGCGCGAGTTCTTCCCGAACAACGCGGTGGAGTACTTCGTCTCGTATTACGACTACTACCAGCCGGAAGCCTACGTTCCCCAGCGCGATCTGTTCATCGAGAAGGACTCGTCCATCAACGAGCACATCGAGCAGATGCGCCTGTCGGCGACCAAGTCGCTGCTCGAGCGGCGCGACACCGTGATCGTCGCCACCGTGTCGTGCATCTACGGCATCGGCAACCCGCACGATTACCACGCCATGATCCAGGTGCTGCGGGTGCGTGACCGCATGTCGCAGCGCGACATCCTGCAGCGTCTTGTTGCGATGCAATACAAACGCAACGAGACCGAGTTCGTGCGCGGGTCGTTCCGAGTGCGCGGCGACACCATCGACATCTTCCCCGCCGAGCACGCCGAGCTGGCCGTGCGCGTGGAGCTGTTCGACGACGAGATCGAGAGCCTGCAGCTGTTCGATCCGCTCACCGGCCGGGTGCGCCAGAAGATCCCGCGCTTCACCGTCTACCCGTCCTCGCACTACGTGACGCCGCGCGCCACCGTGATGCGTGCGCTCGACACCATCAAGGAGGAGCTCTCCGAGCGCCTCAAGTTCTTCTACGAGAACGGCAAGCTGGTCGAGGCGCAGCGGCTGGAGCAGCGCACCCGCTTCGACATCGAGATGCTGCAGGAGCTGGGCTTCTGCAAGGGCATCGAGAACTACACCCGGCACCTGTCGGGCGCGCGCCCCGGCGATCCCCCGCCCACGCTGGTGGACTACCTGCCGCGCGACGCGCTGATGATCATCGACGAAAGCCACGTCACCATCGGGCAGCTCGGCGGCATGTACCGCGGCGACCGCGCGCGCAAGGAAACCCTGGTCGAATACGGCTTCCGCCTGCCGTCGGCGCTCGACAACCGCCCGCTGAAGTTCGAGGAGTTCGAGCAGAAGGTCACCCAGTGCGTGTTTGTGTCCGCCACGCCGGCCGACTACGAAGCCCGTCATTCCGGCCAGGTGGTCGAGCAGGTGGTGCGCCCCACCGGCCTGATCGACCCGCCGGTCACGGTGCGGCCGGCCGTCACGCAGGTCGACGACGTGCTGTCCGAGATCAACCAGCGGGTGGCGGCCGGTGAAAGGGTGCTAGTCACCACCCTGACCAAGCGAATGGCCGAAGACCTGACGGATTTCCTCGCCGACCATGCGGTGAAGGTGCGATACCTGCACTCCGACATCGACACGGTCGAGCGCGTGGAGATCATCCGCGATCTTCGGCTCGGCGTGTTCGACGTGCTGGTCGGCATCAACCTGCTGCGCGAAGGGCTGGACATCCCCGAGGTGTCGCTGGTCGCCATCCTCGATGCCGACAAGGAAGGGTTCCTGCGCTCCGAGCGCAGCCTGATCCAGACCATCGGGCGGGCGGCGCGCAACCTGAACGGCGCCGCGATCCTG
>JAKOZZ010000285.1 GCA_029779755.1 Pseudomonadota bacterium | reverse complement strand
GCGTTAAGATCGGCGCTACACCGCCGGGACTGGAGCGCGAAATCCAGCGTATCGGTGAAAGATTTTCCAGCGAGTGGGTAAAGGCGGTAGGGGCCGACGCACTCGAAGTATTCATTCCCTATTTCATGGCGTCGAGTAAATGAAAACAAGTGACAGCGGTCGGCCCGCAAGCAGCAGTCAGTGGCAATTCTGGGTCGACCGGGGCGGTACGTTTACCGACATCGTGGCACGCAAGCCTGATGGAACGCTGGTAACGCACAAGCTGCTTTCCGAGAATCCTGAGCGCTACAAGGACGCCGCCGTCCAGGGCGTGCGCGAGCTGCTGGGCGTCAAGCCCGGCGACGCGATCCCGGCCGAGCTGATCGAGGCGGTCAAGATGGGCACCACGGTCGCCACCAACGCGCTGCTCGAACGCAAGGGCGAGCGCACGCTGCTGGTCGTCTCACGCGGCTTCCGCGACCAGCTGCGCATCGCGTATCAGGCGCGGCCCAAGCTGTTCGTGCGCAAGATCGAGCTGCCCGAGCTGCTCTACGAGTCGGTGGTCGAAGTTGATGAGCGCGTCGGCGCACACGGTGATGTCGTAACCCCTCTCAACGAAGCCGCTGCTCGCGCTGATCTGCAGGCAGCATTCAATAAGGGCTTCCGGGCCGTCGCCATCTGCCTGATGCACGGTTACCGCTACAGTGCGCACGAAAATGCGCTGAAGGCGATTGCGCAACAGATTGGCTTCCCCCAGATCAGCGTGTCGCACGAGGTGTCGCCGCTCATGAAGTTCGTGTCGCGTGGCGACACCACGGTGGTCGACGCCTACCTGTCACCGATCCTGCGCCGCTATGTCGAGCAGGTGCAATCGTCGCTCGGCGACGTGCGGCTGCAGTTCATGCAGAGCTCGGGCGGGCTGACCGACGCCCATCGCTTTCAAGGCAAGGACGCGATCCTGTCCGGCCCCGCCGGCGGCATCGTCGGCGCGGCGGCCGTGACCCAGCTCGCGGGATTCGACCGCATGATCGGCTTCGACATGGGCGGCACCTCAACCGACGTCACCCACTTCGCGGGCGAGTACGAGCGCGCGTTCGAGACGGAGGTCGCCGGCGTCCGCCTGCGCGCCCCGATCATGCAGATCCACACCGTCGCGGCGGGCGGCGGTTCGATCTGCACGTTCGACGGCAGCAAGTTCCGCGTGGGGCCGGAAAGCGCTGGTGCCAATCCCGGTCCGGCTGCCTATCGTCGTGGCGGCCCGCTCACGGTGACCGATTGCAACGTGATGGTCGGCAAGTTGCGGCCCGAGCTGTTCCCGGCCGTGTTCGGCCCGGGCGGCGACCAGCCGCTCGACACCGGCGCCGTTATCGCCAAGTTCGCGCAGCTCGCGGCCGAGGTCGAGCGTGCGACCGGCCAGAAAAAGACGCCCGAGGCGATCGCGGCGGGCTTCCTGCGCATCGCCGTCGAGAACATGGCGAACGCGATCAAGCACATCAGCGTGCAGCGCGGCTACGACGTCACCGAATACACGCTGACCTGCTTCGGCGGCGCCGGCGGCCAGCATGCCTGCCTCGTGGCCGATGCGCTGGGCATGCAGCGTGTCTACATCCATCCGTTCGCGGGCGTGCTGTCGGCGTATGGCATGGGCCTCGCCGACGTGCGCACGCTGCGCCAGGCGGCCGTCGAGAAGCCGCTCAGCGATTCGCTGCTGGACGGCCTCGCGGCCGAGTTCGGCACGCTCGGCAGCGGCGCCCGCGCCGACGTCGAGGCGCAAGGACTTGCGCCGGCGCAAGTGCGCGTGGTCAACACCGTCGCGCTCAAGTACGACGGCACCGACACCACGATCGAGCTGCCGGTCACCGCCAGCACGCGACAGTCGACGCTCGTCGAGGCCTTCGAGACGACGTACCGCCAGCGCTACGGCTTCCTGATGCCCGGCCGCGCGCTGGTCATCGAGGCGATCTCGGCCGAGGCGATCGGGCAGACGCAGTCGGCCAGCGAGACGGCGCCGGTGCTCGCGGCGCGCGATGGCGGGCTGCAGGCGCGCGCCCAGGTGCACGCATGGATGGACGACGCTGACCGCGAGACCGGCGTCTATTACCGCGAAGACCTGCGCCCCGGCGACGTGGTCGTCGGCCCGGCGATCATCAAGGAGCCGATCGCGACGACGGTCGTCGAGCCCGAATGGCGCGCGCTGGTGACGCCGCTCAACCACCTGGTGCTCGAACGCACCCAGGTCAAGCAGCGCGCGCATGCCATCGGCACCACGGCCGACCCGGTGCTGCTCGAGGTGTTCAACAACCTGTTCATGGCGATCGCCGAGCAGATGGGCGTCACGCTCGCCAACACCAGCTATTCGGTCAACATCAAGGAGCGGCTCGACTTCTCGTGCGCGATCTTCGACCCCGAGGGCAAC
>JAKOZZ010000125.1 GCA_029779755.1 Pseudomonadota bacterium | reverse complement strand
CTCGACCACAGCATGCCGCGCGCGCCGAACGCGGCGGCCGCGAACAGGCCCGGGGACATCGGCAGCGCCAGCCGATCGTTGCGCGCGTATGCGGCGGCGTGCGCGACGATCACCGCACTGTCGGGCACCGGACCGATCAGCGGCAGCCGGTCGGGCGTCGTGAAGCGGAAGCCGCTGGCCGCCGAACGCGCGTGCGGCAGGTAGTCGTCGACCGCGCCGCCCGTGGCGCGCGCAAGCCGCCGGAGGTTGCTCAGGTCGGCCTCGGGGTCGGGCGCGAGGTCGTCGCCATCGTCGAACGTCGAGCCGACGAGCACCTCTCCGCCCGGCAGCGGACAGGCATAGGCATCCGCGCCGAGCACGACCCGCAGGCCCGGCAGCGCCGCAGGCCCGAGACGCGTGGTCTGACCGCGCACCCGCCGCAGCGTCACGCCCTTCAGCCCGGCCAGCCCCGGCACCGAACCGGCCGCCGCCAGCACCAGCACGGGGGCCGCATCGAGCGCGGCACCACGTTCGTCGAAGAGGGTCCAGAACCCGTCGTGTCGCGCGATCCGCGCCACCGGCACCCCATGGTGCACGGCGATGCGCGCCGCCTGCGCGCCCAGCCATTCCCGGCACTGCCGGACCGGGTCGACGCTGCGGCACAGGGGCAGCCAGATGCCGCCCGTGCGCAGGCGCACGCCGGCCAGGTCACTGGCCTGCGCTGCGTCCAGCAGCTGCGCGTAGGCGCGCGGCAGCGCGAGGCGATCGAGCATCGCGCGCTGCGACTCGAACGCCTGCGCATGTTCGGCCAGCGCGAGCCGCCCGGTCACGGCGGCCGAGTCGGGGCCGGCGATCCCAGCACCGTGGCCGCCGACGCCGACGCCGTCGACGAATTCGGCGTCCGCGGGCGCGCGGCCCGAGTCGCGCAGCGCGCACATCAAGGCGGCGCGGGTCAGGCGCGCAAGGTGATTGTCGTCGGGCGACAGATGCAGGTGATCCGCCACCCGCGGTTGTGCGGATCCCTCTGCACAGACCGCCGATGCCCGCTCGTGCACCGCGACGTCCCAGCCCCGACGCGCCAGAGCGGATGCGATCGCGCATCCCGCGACGCCCGCACCCACGACGAGTGCACGCCGGAGCGGCCACACCGGGTCGGGCGCCGGTGGCGGGTAGGTCGTCCACGCCGGCGCATGGGTGCCGGTCAGCAGCAGCATCCCGCGCGGGTCGTCCGTGTCGTCCGTACCTTGCGTGCCGGCACTGCTGGCACTGCTGGCACTGCCGCCGCTGACGCCTCGACCGGCAAGGACGCCGGCCTGCCCGACAGGAGCCGGGGCGCCGCCGCCACCGTTCGGAGCGATCTGGATGCGGAACCCGGCATGCTCGAGATCCGGCACGGCGCGCCCGAGGGCCAGCGGTGCACCTGACGCGGGCGCGCAGAAGGCGAGGGTGGCGCCCGGGCGTGCAAACCGGCCGAGTCGGCGCAGGGCGCCTGCGGAACCCAGGGCCGATGGTCCGAAGAACGAGACCGTTCCTCCGCCCGCCGCACCCCCGTGCGCGTCCAGCACGAACGCGTCGGCCGCACATCGCACGCGCCCCAGCGCCGTCTCGAGATCGGCGAGACACAGGACGAGCGACACCGCGCCGTCAGCGCACGTGAGGGTATGCATGCCGGGCAGGGCCATCGGCCATTGCGCGCCGAGGGCAGCGGCGTCGGACGTGTTCGACAGACCGGTCGCTTCGATCACCGCCCGAAGCACGGCGGCCGGCGGCAGCACCGGCGCGATCGCCACGTAGTCGAGTCGGCGCGGCGGATCCGACGCGGCCCGCCAGGCGGCCAGGCAGGTGAAGAACCCCAGGCCGACCCCGAAGTCGAGGTCGAACAGCGCGAAGCGCGCGCGCGCACTCCAGCGAGGCCCGATGCGGGCCGCCTCGAACAATCGGCGTGCGCGCGTCAGCGCTGGCTGGAGTTCCAGGGGTGACGCGTCGCCTGGCTGCGGGGACGCCGTGGAGCGGAAGGCGTGCGGTTCGACCATGCGCCAAGGGTATCAAGGCGAAGCGCGCGTCGACCCGGGCTCATGGCGTGATGCCCATGTTCCGATGTTGGGGCCTCGATCCGCACACCCTGATGCTCGGGTCTCGACGCTCAGGACTCGATCCGCAGGACTCGATCCGCAGGACTCGACGATCAGCATTCGATGTTCGGGTCCCGTGCAGCCCGGCCCTTGCGCTGGCCGGCCCTTGCGCGCGTCAGGCCTTGCGATGCGTCTCGATCTTGAACTTGCGGACCATCTGGTCGAGCACGCGGCCCTGCCGATCGAGATCCACGGCCTCGTGCGCCGTGCGCGCGACGAGCCCGCTGTTGGCTTCCGCAGTGCGGCGCAGCCGGTCGAGCACGGCGTCGATCTCGGTGATGCCGGCGCGCTGGTGCGTCGACATCTCGGCGAGGCCCGAGACCAGCGATGAGACGCCGCGGATCGCGGACACCACCTCCACCACGCGCTTGCCGGCCGACTGCGCCTGCCGGTCGCCGGTGGCGATCTCGACGCTCGATGCCTGGATGATCTCGGCGATCTCGCGCGCGGCATGCGCGCTGCGCTGGGCCAGCGTGCGCACCTCCTGCGCCACCACGGCGAATCCGCGTCCGCTTTCGCCCGCGCGCGCCGCCTCGACCGCAGCGTTGAGCGCGAGGATGTTCGTCTGGAACGCGATCCCGTTGATCAGGCCGACGATGTCTTCGATCCTGCGGCTCTGCGCGTGGATCTCGTTCATGCGTGACACGACGTCCTGCACCGCGCGCACCGCCGCCTCGGAGGCCGACTGGATCTCGCCGATCAGCCGGTGCGCCTCGTCGGCGGCGCCGCTGTGCGACTCGACCTGCGCGCGCAGGTCCTGCATGCGGTGCACGGCGTTCTCGAGCTCGACGAAGCTCGCCTGCGTGTACTCCATCACGGCGTTGCTGCCGTCGGCGATCTGGCGCGCCGAACCCGAGACCGCGGCCGCGGAGTTCTGGATGCGGTAGACGGTGTCGGACAGGGACCCGAGCGACGTCCCCAGCTTCAGCAGCGACTGCGCGATCTCGTCGCTGCCCCACGGCTGCGGTCGCGCGCTCACGTCCCCGGCGGCGAGTCGCTCGATCTGTATGCCGAGGAACTTCATGCCCCCGCCGGTGACGAGATACAGGGCCACCAGCAGGTACACGCCGACCAGCAGGCTGGCGCCCGCCAGGCTCACCGACAGGGTCTGCGCCGAACGGCGATGGGCGATGCGCTCGCTCAGCACGCCGTCGAGCGCCGACAGCACCCGGCCGTCCAGGTTCGACTGCAGCCAGATCAGACGGGCGCCGAGATCGATCGTCTCCGGGGCCCCGCGCCGGCCACCCGCCGAGTGCCCCGCGGCGCCCGCGGCGAGCAGCGCGCGGGCCGCCGTGGCGAGCGCGTCGACCC
>JAKOZZ010000260.1 GCA_029779755.1 Pseudomonadota bacterium | reverse complement strand
TAGGCAGGGCCGGTGACGACCCCGATGTGCCGCCCCGCCCACGACGAGATGTTCACGATCAGGCCGTCGCCCTGCTTGCGCATCTGCGGCAGCACCGCGTGGCAGCAGTAGAAGACGCCGTCGAGGTCGATGCGGACCACCTGGTCCCAGTCGGCGCGGGCCAGGTGCTTCCAGTTGCGCCGCTGCACGTTCAGGCCGGCGCTGTTCACCGCCACGTCGATGCGCCCCTCGGTGCGCACGATGTCGTCGGCCACGGCCTGCACGGCGTCGGCGTTCGATACGTCGAGCGGCGCCACGCGCGCCTGTCCGCCCGCGGCCGTGATCGCTGCGGCCACCCGTTCGAGCTCCGCCTTGCGCCGCCCCGACAGCACGACCCGCATGCCCGCGCCCGCCAGCGCGCGCGCCGCGCCTTCGCCGATCCCGGTACCCGCGCCGGTCACCCAGGCGACCAATCCCTTCAGATCCCGCATGTCTTCCTCCGTGTGTTGCGCACGTGCGTACGTGCGTACGTGCACGCGTCTGTGGCGTCCGCGTCCGCCGCGTCCCTTCGTGCGGTTGTCGAGCACCCTCGTGCGTGCCTGCACGCGATGATGCCCGGGATCCGGCGTGACCCCGTTCCGTTCGGTGCGGTCATCGATCAGGAGGCGGCCGGCGGCCGAGAGGTCTGCACTCGCGATTCGAGCCGCGGTGGCAGTGGCAGTGGCAGTGGCAGTGGCAGTGATAGTGGCAGTGGCAGTGGCGGTGCCGGTGGCAGTGGCGATGACCGGTGCGATGACGGGGGCAACGGCAGTCGTGGGACAACGGCAGCGGTGGGGCAACGGCAATAGGGCGTTGGCCGCTTCGTTGCGGCAGTCGAGATGACCATGATCCATGACCATGGTCATCTCAACGTGTGCACCGGAAAGGACTCACGTGCGAAGCCCGCCGGGGGGATTCACGCGCGAAGCGCGCCGGGCGCGCGCTCCCGATGCGGGACGCTCGGCCTGTCCGTCTCGGGACGCTCGGCCTGACCGCCTCGGGAGGCTGCGGCCGGCGACGACGCGCGCAGGCGCTGGTAGCATCGCCGCAGATCGAACTCGAGAGCCCAAGACCATGTCCACGACCCCGGTCCGCGTTTCCGCCGCAGTCCTGATCATCGGCAACGAGATCCTGTCCGGCCGCACGCAGGACACCAACCTCGCGTACCTCGCGACCAAGCTGAACGAGTACGGCATCCAGATCCACGAGGCCCGGGTCGTCCCCGACGTCGAGGACGCCATCGTCGAGGCCGTGAATGCGCTGCGACATCGCTACGACTACGTGTTCACCACGGGCGGCATCGGCCCCACGCACGACGACATCACGGCCGACTGCGTGGCCAAGGCGTTCGGCGTGCCCCTGGTCGTCAACGAGGAGATCGCCGCGATGCTGCGCAAGCGCCCGTCACCGCCCGAGGTGATGGAGTCGCGCATGCGCATGGCGCGCATCCCGGAAGGCGGCGACCTCGTGCGCAATCCGCTCGGGCCGCCCGGTTTCTACATCGGCAATGTCTACGTGATGGCCGGCATCCCGCAGGTGATGCAGGCGATGATCGGCGCGCTCGATGGCCAGCTGCGGCGCGGCGAGACGATCCGCTCGCGGTCGGTCACCGCCCACCTGTCCGAGGGGCAGATCGCCAGACCGCTGGGCGACATCCAGAACCGCTACCCGCACATCGACCTGGGCAGCTACCCGTTCTACCGCAAGGACGTGTACGGCACGACGCTGGTCATGCGCGGCAGCGTGGAAGCCGACCTCGACGCGATGCTGGACGATGTGCGGCAGATGATCGTGGCCCTGGGCGGCACGCCGCTGAACGAGGAGCGCGGCTGAGGGCCGGTCACGCGCGCTTCCTGGCGCTGCACCGGGCGCTGCACCGCAAGCTGCAACGCGAGCTGCACCACGAGCTGCACCGGGCGCTCCACGGGGAGCACGCCCGGCGCGTGCTATGTCACTTCGTGGCGAGTCCCAGCAGCCGCGCGGCCCGCTCCACCCGCCGCGGAATCGACTGCTTGTAGGTCTCGAGGTCGATCTCCTCGTCCTGGCTGCCCTGCTGTCCGCCCAGGTAGCGCGCATAGACGCCTTCGCCGATGCACGCCAGCCGCCACTGCGCGAATGCGCGGTAGTAGTCGACCGTCGACAGCGCAACGCCCATCGCCTCCGCGTAGCGTCCTGCCATCTCCTCCTGCGTGAGGAAGCCCGGCAGGCCGGTGGTGAGCGGGTCGCCCGCCTGCGCCGGGTCGGACGGATCGTGCCAGTAGCCCAGCAGGCCGCCGAGATCGGCCATCGGCTCGCCCAGCGTGCACAGCTCCCAGTCGAGCACGCCGGCCACCGGGCCGGCCGGGTTCATCATGCAGTTGGACAGCCGGTAGTCGCCGTGCGCGATCGTCGGCTTCGACGGCGGCGGCATGCGGGACGCGAGCGCGTCGCGCACCGTGTCGATCAGCGGGATCTCGCGCGTCTTCGACTGCTCCCATTGGGTGGTCCAGCGCTTGAGCTGACGCTCGATGTAGCCCTCGCGCTTGGCGAGGTTGCCCAGCCCCACCGCGTCGATGTCGACCCGGTGCAGCGTGACCAGCGTGTCGATCAGTGCATGGCTCATGCGCCTGCGCACGTCTTCGCCAAGGCTGCGGCCAATCTCGACGTCGCGCACGACGACACCGTCGAGCCAGTGCATCACGTAGAAGTCGCGCTCGTTCACGGCCGGGTCCTGGCACAGCCCGACCATGCGCGGCACCGGCACGGGCGTGTCGGCCAGCGCCGACATGAGACGGTGCTCGCGCGCCATGTCGTGCGCGCTGGGCAGCAGCTTGCCCAGCGGCGGGCGGCGCAGCACGAAGCGGGTGCCGGCTGCGTCGGTGACGATGAACGTCATGTTGGAGCGTCCGCCCGCGATCAGCTTGAACGTGAGCGGCGTGCGGATCTCGGTGCGCTCGGCCAGCCAGGCGGTCACGCGGGGAACGTCGATGCCCTCGATCGCGGGGGCACCGGAGTCGGCGCCGTGCGCCGGTCGGGGTTCGGTCATGGGGAAACCTCTGGATCGGATCAGGAATGGCGTGCGCGCGCCAGGCCTCGCTCTGGCGGGCGCGCGCCGTTGCGCCGGTACGCGCGGCCGGCCGCGCCCGGCCGCGCTCAGGCGCGCGCGCCGCCGTCGACGCGCAGCGTGGCGCCGGTGGTGAACGACGACGCCGCGCTCGCGAAGTACAGCGCCGCGCCGACCACCTCCTC
>JAKOZZ010000239.1 GCA_029779755.1 Pseudomonadota bacterium | reverse complement strand
CCATCGCGCGGAACGTGAAGTCGGGGTCTTCCCGCTGACCGAGCTGGAAGAACGCCGCCGCGCCGGCCAGCGCCACCACGAGAATGAAGAACAGGGTCAGCTGCGGGCGTGCGATCGCCTGGGCCGACAGGTTGAAGCCGGCCCCCGGACGCGGCGCGCTCATCGCGCGTCCTCGGCGATCCGCACCTTCTGGCCCGGCGTGAGCAGGTTCGCACCGGCGGTGACGATGCGGTCGCCGCGCGTGATGCCCTCGACCACACGCACCGATTCGTCCAGGAAGCCCGCCGTGCGCACCGGCACCGACCGCACCGTCGACGCGGTCGGGTCGACGATCCACACGTGGGGCTGACGGTCGCGGGCGTGCAGCGCCGACAGCGGCAGCACGAACACCGGCGCCTGCGCGGCGCCCTCCCCCGGCATGGGACGCACGGTGGCGCTCATGCCCAGTTCGGCCCCCGCCGTGTCGCCCTGCAGGGTCAGACGCATCGCATAGGTGCGCGACGCCGGATCGGCCAGCGGCGACAGCTCGCGCAGGCGGGCCTGGATCGGACGCTCGGCGCGCCCGGGCAGCTCGACCTGCCATGCACGCATCGTGCGCACGCGTTCGAGGTCGCGCTCGGGCACGTTGACCAGCACCTCCTTCTCGGCGGTGGCCGCCACCCGGATCACCGCCTGGCCGGCGGCGAGCACCTGCCCGACCTCCGCTTCGACGGCGGTCACCACGCCGGCGACGTCGGCCTTCAGGGTCTGGAACTCGGCGGCATTGCGCGCCTGCGCCAGCTGCGCCTGGGCCGCGTCGGCGCGCGCCTGCGCGGCCTCGACCGCGGCCTGCTGGCGATCGACCTGCGCCTGCGACACGTAGTTGCGCTCGCGCAGCGCGCGCACGCGCCCGAGCTCGAGTTGCGCGAGCCTGAGGTCGGTGCGCGCGGCCTCGAGCTGGGCCTGCTGCGCATCGAGCGCCGGCCGCACGTCCTGGGGGTCGAGGCGCGCCAGCACCGTGCCCGCCACGACCCGATCGCCGACCGACACGCGCCGCTCGGCCAGCTTTCCGGCGACGCGGAACCCGTAGCGGGTCTCGACGCGCGGCCGCAGCTCGCCGGGCAGCACCAGCGGCGCCCCGCCGCTGCCGGGTTCGGCGACCACGGTGAGCACCGGGCGGATCGGCTCGACCTTCTCCGGTGGCGCCTTGGCGCAGGCGGTCAGCAGGGCGGCGGCGCTCAGCATGAGCGCGGCGCGCAGCAACGGGTTCGGCCGGGGAGGCATCGGATCCACCTGGGTTAATGACTGACGGGTTAGTTATTAAATCACAGGATCCGGGCCGGCACGTGACACCGTGCACGCTCCCTACAATCGCGGGATGACCGTCCTTCCCACGTCGTGAACGCGATGCGCGATCCCCTGCAACGCGCCGTCACCGGCATCGACCACTACGAGAACTTTCCGGTGGCGTCGGTGCTCGTGCCGCGCGCGCTGCGACCTGCCGTGGTGGCGCTGTACCGCTTCGCGCGCCACGGCGACGACGTCGCCGACGAGGGTGACGCGCCGGCGGCCGACCGGCTCGCCGAGCTCGCACGCATGCGTGCCGCGCTCGACGGCGAAGCCGACCACCCCGCGGTGGGCCCCCTGCTGCCCCACCTGGACCGCCATGCGCTGTCGCGCGCCGAATGCAGCGCACTCCTGTCGGCGTTCGAACAGGACGTGCGTCGCCAGCGCTATGCCGACGAGGCCGACCTGCGCGACTACTGCACCCGATCGGCGAACCCGGTCGGCCACCTGATGCTCGAGCTGTTCGGCTGCCGGACCCCGGAGAACGACACGCTTTCGGATGCGATCTGCACGGCCCTCCAGCTGATCAACTTCCTCCAGGACACGGCCATCGACTGGCGCCGCGGACGGCTGTACGTGCCCTGCGATCAGCTCGCCGCCGCCGGGCTCGACGAGGACGACCTGGTGCGTGCGGTCGCCGCGGCGCAGTCGCCGCCGGCCCTGCGCGCCCTGTTCGCGGCACGCTGCCGCACCGCAGGCGCACTGCTAGAATCCGGCGCTTTGCTGGCAGGGCGCGTCCCGTGGCGGCTGGGGCTGGAGCTGCGCGCGATCGTGGCCGGCGGCCTGCGCATCGTGCGGCAGATCGAGCGCGATGGCTTCGACCCGATCGCACGGCGGCCGAAGATCGGCTGGCGCGACGCGCTGCCGCTGCTGGCTGCACTGCTGCTGCCGAACCGACTCCACCGCGGACCCCGACGATGAGCCCCGACGAGTATTGCCAGGACAAGGCGGCGCGCAGCGGATCGAGCTTCTACTACAGCTTCCTGTTCCTGCCCCCTGCGCAGCGCAGCGCGATCACCGCGCTGTACGCGTTCTGCCGCGAGGTCGACGACGTCGTCGACGAGTGCACCGACCCCGCAGTGGCGCGCAGCAAGCTCGACTGGTGGCGCGCCGAGACCGCGCGCATCTTCGCCGGCACGGCCGAGCACCCGGTCGGGCGCGCGCTGATGCCGCATCTGCAGCGCTTCGCGATCGACCACGCGCGTCTCGACGAGATCATCGACGGCATGCAGATGGATCTCGAGCAGAACCGATACCTCGACTTCACCGGACTGCGCCTGTACTGCCACCGCGTCGCCGGCGTGGTGGGCACCCTGTCGGCCGGCATCTTCGCCGACGGCGACCAGCGCTGCCGCGACTATGCCGAGGCGCTCGGCGTGGCCCTGCAGCTCACCAACATCATCCGCGACGTCGGCGACGACGCGCGCCGCGGCCGCATCTACCTGCCCATCGAGGACCTGCAGCGCTTCGGCGTGCCCGCCCACCAGGTGCTCAAGGGCGAAGGCGGCGACGGATTCCAGGCGCTGATGCGCTTCCAGACGGAACGGGCGCGCGGCTTCTACCGCGACGCCTTCGCCGCCCTGCCCGCCGACACGTGGCGCGCGCAGCGCCCGGGTCTGATCATGGCGGCGATCTACGCCACGCTGCTCGACGAGATCGAGGACGACGGCTTCCGCGTGCTGCAGCACCGGGTGGCGCTCACACCGCTGCGCAAGCTCTGGATCGCGTGGCGCACCTGGATGCGCGGCCGTCCGCCGACGGTGCGCACGCAGTGAGCGTCGCGGTCGTCGGAGGCGGTTGGGCAGGCCTGGCCGCGGCCGTCACCCTGGCCGACGCGGGCGTGATCCGGGCGGGCGGCACCGTCACCCTGTTCGAGGCGGCGCCCACGCTGGGCGGGCGCGCCCGCGCCGTGTCCATCCCCCTGGCGGGACGGCGCGTCGAGGTGGACAACGGCCAGCACCTGATGCTCGGAGCCTATCGCAGCTGCCTGGAGGTGATCACGCGCGTCGCCGGCGCGGAATCGGCCGTGCTGCAGCGCCACCGCATGCGGCTCGCGGGCGCCACCGGCCTGTCGCTGGCCGCGGCGCCGCTGCCGGCGCCCCTGCACCTGCTCGGCGCGCTGGCGCGCGCCCGGGGACTGTCGGTCGGCGACCGCTTCGCGATGCTCCGCATGATGGCGCGCCTGACGCTCGCACGCTGGCGGGTGCCCGCCGGCCTCACGGTCGCGGCCCTGCTGCGGCGCCATCGTCAGCCCGTGCGCCTGGTCGAGGCGCTTTGGGAGCCGCTGTGCGTCGGCGCGCTGAACACCGGGCTCGAGCACGCCTGCGCGCAGGCGTTCTGCGCGGTGCTGCGCGATTCGCTCGGTGCATCGGCGCGGGCCAGCGACTTCCTGCTGCCGCACCGCACGCTGTCCGACGTGCTGCCGCGCCCGGCCGAGCGCTGGCTGCGCGCGCACGGGGTCACCGTGCACCTGCAGTCGCCCGTCCGTTCGATCGCCGCGCAGGACGACCACTGGTGGATCGACGCGGGCGGTCGCAGCCAGGCGGTGCGCGACGTGATCGTCGCGCTGCCGCCGTACGCCGCGGCGCGCGTGCTCACGGCCGGCGCCGGCGCGGTCCCGCCCGGCACCGGCGCGGTCCCGACCGGCACCGGCGCAACGCCGACCGCCACCGGTGCGGGCGCAACCGCCTCCAGTGCGGCGCGCACCGCAGCGATCGCGGCGGCGGCCGCCGGCCTCGGAGGGTTCACCTACGAGCGCATCGCCACCGTGTACGTGGCCTGGCAGGCCGCGCACGCGCCGCGACTGGCCCCATGGTGGATGCTGCGCGAGGATCCGGCGCAGCATCACTACGGCCAATGGATCTTCGACCGTGGCGAGGGCGAGGGTCTGCGCGTGGCCTCGGTCGTGATCAGCGCGCGCGGGCGGGCGGCCGACCTCGACGACGCGGCCCTGGGCCACGCAACGGCCCGGCAGCTGGTCGCGCAGCTCGGCTGCCGCATGCCCGACGACGTCCGGGTGATCGACGAGAAGCGCGCCACCTTCCGCTGCACGCCGGATCGCCCGCGGCCGGCCGCAGCCCCCCTGCCCGGCCCGGGACCGCGCCTGCTGCTGGCCGGCGACTACCTGGTGGACGACTACCCCGCCACGCTGGAGTCGGCGGTGCGCAGCGGCATCAGCGCCGCGCGCACCTGGCTCGACACGCGGCCCTGGCCGGACACACGCGCCCGGCGCGCGCCCGACGGCGACGCCCCGGCTCAGGTGTCCCAGGCGACCGACAGCGCCTGATCGATCCGCTCGACGGCGACCGCCTCCAGGCCCTCGATCGGCCGCTTGGGCGCGTTGGCCTGCGGAATCAACACGCGCGAGAACCCGAGCTTGGCCGCCTCGCGCAGACGCTCCTGGCCGCGCGGCGCCGGGCGGATCTCGCCGGCAAGTCCCACTTCGCCGAACACCGCCAGCCCGCGCGGCAGCGGCTTGCCACGCAGCGACGACACGACCGCCAGGAGCACCGCGAGGTCGGAGGCCGGCTCGCCGATGCGCACGCCGCCGACGGCGTTCAGGAACACGTCCTGGTCGTACAGGGCGACGCCGGCATGCCGGTGCAGCACGGCCAGCAGCATCGCCAGCCGGTTCTGCTCCAGGCCGACGCCGAGCCGCTTCGGATTGGGTGCGTGCGCGTCGTCGACCAGCGCCTGGATCTCGACCAGCAGCGGGCGGCTGCCCTCCTGGGTCACCAGCACGCACGCCCCGGGCACCTGCTCGCGGTGCTGCGACAGGAAGAGCGCCGACGGATTGGACACGCCGCGCAGCCCGCGGTCGGTCATCGCGAACACCCCGAGCTCGTTGACGGCGCCGAAGCGGTTCTTGAACGCCCGCACCAGCCGGAACGACGAATGCGTGTCGCCTTCGAAGTACAGCACGGTGTCGACCATGTGCTCGAGCACGCGCGGCCCGGCCAGCGTGCCCTCCTTCGTCACGTGCCCGATCATCACCACCGCCACGCCCAGCTGCTTGGACATGCGTGTCAGCTGTGCCGCGCATTCGCGCACCTGCGCGACCGACCCGGGCGCCGACTGCAGCTGCTCCGAGTAGAGCGTCTGGATCGAATCGACCACGACGACCGCCGGACGGTGCTGCTCGATGGCCGCGACGATGCGCTCGAGCGCGATCTCGGCGAGCAGCGGCAGCCGGTCGGCATCGACCCCCAGCCGACGCGCCCGCAGCGCGACCTGGCCGGCCGACTCCTCGCCACTGACATACAGCACCGGATGGGCCGCCGACAGGTGGGCCAGCGACTGCAGCAGCAGCGTCGACTTGCCGATGCCGGGATCGCCGCCGATCAGCACGACCGAGCCTTCGACGAGTCCGCCGCCCAGCACGCGGTCGAACTCGTCGACGCCGGTGGGCATGCGCGACATCTCCTCGGCGGACACCGCACCCAGCAGCTGCACGCCCGCCGTCGGCGCCAGCGGCGCAAACCGGTTGCGCGACGCCGTGCGGTCGGCCGCCACGGTCTCGGTCAGGGTGTTCCAGGCGCTGCAGGCGGGGCACTGCCCCGCCCACTTGGGCGAGACCCCGCCGCATTCCGAACAGACGTACTGCGCACGTGCCTTGGCCATCACGCCTCCACCTGCAGGGGCACGCGCGCCGTCAGCGCGCACATCAGCTCGTAGCCGATCGTTCCGGCGGCCGCCGCGACCGCGTCGATCGGGACG
>JAKOZZ010000238.1 GCA_029779755.1 Pseudomonadota bacterium | reverse complement strand
GGTCGTCGATCAGGACGAACTCGGGCTTGCCCTGCAGCAGGCCGGCAACGCTGTCGATCAGCAGCTTCGACGGCCGGATGCGCCCGTTCTCGATCGCGTAGAGCGCGCCCTTCCGGTCGCCATGGCGGACGTGTTCGCGGATGAAGGCCTGCAGCTTCGCGCGTTCGCGGGCCAGGAACAGCGGCGCGCGCTCGAGGTGGGTGCGGTAGTGCGGATGGTCGATCTCGCCGTCGCGCGGGTGGTTGTGCAGGTAGGCGCAGGGCTGCAGCGTCATCGCGCCGTCCTGCACGGCAGTGTTGAAGTCCTGCAGGTAGGCGGCGTAGGACCACGCCTGGTAGGACGGGTGCGGTCCTTCGCGTTCGCCCCCACGGCCGCCCCGGCGCGCCCACACGATGGCGTCCTTCTCGCTGCGGCGCGACTCGGACCACTGCTTGAGCTCGACGATGACGACCTTGGTGCGCGCCGACGCGTCCTCGCCGGTGATCACGAAGTCGATGCGCTTGGCGCTCTGCGGCAACTGGTACTCGATGGCCACCCCGGCGTCGTCGGGAATCTCCTCGTCGCCCAGCACCTTGGCCATCTCCAGCAGCGAGTGCTTCCAGGCCTGGATCTCCGACGTGCCGACCCCATGGCCCGTCGCACTGCGGACGTGCCGCGACACGATCTCCTCGATGTCGTCGCGCAGCGCGTGATGCAGGAACGCGCGCTTGCTGGCCTGGTAGATGATCACCGGGCGGCCGCGCTCAGAGCTGGTCGTGCTTCGCGCTGCTGCCGCGCGCCCGATCGACCGGGTACCGCTGCGCGTTGCGCTTCAGCTTCGCCTGCGCTGCCGCGACCGGGTCGATGCCGAGCGCGCCCGCCAGCTGGATCAGGTACAGCAGCACGTCCGCCACCTCGTCGCCGACCGCGTCGCGCTTCTCGGGCGACAGGCTGCGGCTCTGCTCCTCCGTCAGCCACTGGAAGTGTTCCAGCAGCTCCCCGGCTTCGACGATCAGCGCCGAGGCGAGGTTCTTCGGGGAATGGAACTGCTGCCAGTCGCGCGCCTGGGCGAACTGGTCGAGCTGCTGTGCAAGGTCGGCGAGGGAGTCGGGCATGGGCGATGGGTGCTTCGAACGGGGGTGGTGGCGTGACGTCGGCGACGTCAATGTAGCGCGTCCCGATGGGCTTGGCTCGGTTGCTTCGACGGGTGCGGGGCGGCACCGATCGCGATCGTAGAATGACGTCGGACGCGAGGCCTCCATGAGCATCGAACCCCTGCACCGCAGCACCTTCGACGTTCCGAAGATGGACTGCCCATCGGAGGAGAACCTGATCCGCATGGCGCTTCGGGAGGTTCCGGATCTGTCGCTCTCGTTCGATCTGGCGCGACGCCAGGTGACGGTGCTGCACCGTGGATCGGCCGACGCGGTGCTCGCGCGGCTCACGCCGCTCGGGCTCGGGGCGCGCCTGCTGCGCAACGAGGCCGCCCCGGATGCACCCGGGCCGCTACCCGATGCGTCCGGCCCGCTGCCGGCGGCCGACGACCTCGCCGAATCGAAGGTGCTGCGCACCCTGCTCGCCATCAACGCCGCCATGTTCGTCGTCGAGATCGTGGTGGGTCTGCTGGCCGAGTCGACCGGGCTGCTGGCCGACGCACTCGACATGTTCGCCGACGCGGCGGTCTACGGGCTCTCCCTGTACGCGGTGGGGCGGGCGGCGCACCTGAAGGTGAAGGCCGCGCACGCGGCCGGCTGGCTGCAGCTCGCGCTCGCGCTGGGGGCGCTGATCGAGGTGGGGCGCCGCTTCGCCTTCGGCAGCGAGCCCGTCTCGGCAGCGATGATGGGCGCGGGCGCACTGGCGCTCGTCGCCAACGTGACCTGCCTCGTCCTGATCGCCCGGCACCGCGATCGCGGCGCCCACATGACGGCGAGCTACATCTTCTCCGCCAACGACGTGCTGGCCAATCTCGGCGTGATCGTTGCGGGTGCGCTGGTCGCGTGGACGCATTCGCACGTGCCCGATCTGGTGATCGGCGGGATCATCGGCATCGTGGTGCTCGATGGCACCCGCAGGATCCTGGCCCTGCGGTAGCGTGCCGCCCCGCGCGCCACGGCATCTCCATCACCCCCCGGACCGCACACCGCCGCCGGCCCACACCAGCTTGTCGTTCGACAGCAGCGCCTCGCCGTCCCAGCGGTAGGCGACCAGCGGCCCGCCCTTGCCTGCCGACCAGTCCAGGCAGGCAAGCTTGGGGCTCTCGATCACGGGCTGCGGTCCGTCGAACCAGTGGTGACCGATGAAGACGGGGGCGCCTTCGATCCGGTCGAGCATGAAGCCGGACGGCCAGTCCATGCCGGCCAGCTGGTCCTCCTGTCCGGCGGGCACCAGCGCCACCTCGTGGAAGGCCGTGGCCCAGTGACGCCAGTTGGCGACGCGCACCTCGAAGTGCTCGTGCCCGGACTTGTCGCGGATGCTGCGCCCCTCGGTCAGGGGGATCTCCACGCCGCAGGTGAGCCGCTTGCGGGCGCACTCCAGTACCGAGCCGGGCGCGCAGGCGGCGAACAGGATGGCGTCGTCCAGGGCACGCGTGCCGTCCCAGCCGGCCGTGCGCAGCGCGGCCGCCGACGCGTCGTCCCAGCAGCCGTGCACGGCGCGCAGGCCACCCAGGTCGAGGAACACCGGCAGCGTGCGGAAGCGCTCGATCCACTGCGCGTGGGTGGCGGTGCCGTCGCCGACCGCGGCGATGAACGCGGCGTGCTGCGCGCGGTTCTTCGCGCACTTCGCGGACGCGCCGCGGTTCGGGCGCAGCCGCTCACCGGGATTGCGCGGATCGTCGGTCGCGTAGCCGATCGCGTTGAACTCGTGGTTGCCCATCACACACCGCGCGTGCCCCGCCTCGATCATGCTCCAGACGATCTCGAGCACGCGCAGCTGGTCGCCGCCACGGTCGATCAGGTCGCCGAGGAACAGCGCCTGCCGCCCCTGCGGCGGCCGATAGCCGCGGCCCGTGCGCACGTAGCCCATCGCCGCGAGCAGGGCTTCGAGCTTGCCGGCCTGGCCGTGGAGGTCACCGATCACGTCGTAGCCGTTCACGTCGCCACCGGGGTTGTGTTCAGCCATCCTGCTTCTCCTTCATCGCACACCGCCTGTATAGTTCGTTTCATAACGCAACTAACCATGCAGCGACTATAGGTCACTTCGTTGCGTATTGCAACTATCTCAGCGATCAGCGATGACGACACCCGACCCGATGCACTGCGCCGCCTCCGCGCCGCCGGCGCCGACGCTCCACCCGATGCCGTTCGTGCGCATCGAACTCGTCGCCCTGTCGGTGATCGACGACCGGCTCCACGTGCTGCTCAGCCACCGCAAGGAGGCGCCGTACAAGGGGCGCTGGGGCCTGCCCGGCGGCGTGCTGCGCATCGATCTCGACGCCTCGCTCGAAGCGGCCGCGCACCGGGTCGCGGCCGAGCGTCTGAACCGCGCGCTGCCGAACCTCGGGCAGGTCGCCGCGGTGGGCGGGGCGAAGCGCGATCCGCGGGCGCCCTGGGCGCTCAGCGTCGTCTACCGCAGCCTGGTGCAGCCGACGCTCGACGCCACGCCGGGCAAGCGGGTGCAGGCGCTGGCCTGGCGCCCGGTGGACGAGGTCGCCGCGCGCAGCGACCTCGCGTTCGACCACACGACACTCGTCGCGCAGGCGGTTGAAGCGGTGCGTCGTGAGATCCGCGAACTGCGGCTGCCCGCCGGCTGGGCACCGGACGCGTTCACGCTCGGCGAGTTGCAGGGCCTGTGCGAAGCGGTGCTCGGCGAACGCCTCGACAAGGTCACCTTCCGGCGGCGGATCGACCACACCGGGGTGGCCGTGGCGATCGCCGGAAAGATGCGGGCGGGCGGGGCCCATCGGCCGGCGCAGTTGTATACGCTGGCAGCCTGACACCGCGACCCATCGGAGCACCACGATGTCCCCCAAGAACACCCTCTGCCTCTGGTACGACGGCACGGCCCTGGAGGCCGCGCAGTTCTATGCCGAGACCTTTCCCGACAGCCGCGTCGGCGCGGTGATGCGCGCCCCCGGCGACTTTCCGTCGGGCCGGCAGGGCGACGTGCTGACGGTCGAGTTCACCGTGATGGGCATCCCCTGCATCGGCCTGAACGGCGGACCGGCGTTCCGGCAGACCGAGGCGTTCTCCTTCATGGTCGCCACCGACGACCAGGCGGAGACCGACCGGCTGTGGAACGCGATCGTCGGCAACGGCGGTCAGGAGAGCGCGTGCGGCTGGTGCAAGGACCGCTGGGGCGTGTCGTGGCAGATCACGCCGCGCGTGCTCACCGATGCGATGGCCGGTGCCGACCGGGCGGCCGCCAGGCGGGTGTTCGACGCGATGATGACGATGCGCAGGATCGACATCGCGGCGATCGAGGCGGCGCGCCGCGGGTGACGTCTGCTCGGGCCGGGCATGGCGCCACCCGGACGACGTCGAGGGCGGCACATCGACCCGGAGCGTTGCCAGACCTTGCCGGCTGAAGCACCATCTCAGGCAGCGTCCACGCACGCGGTCGAGAGCGTTTGCCCGATTGCTCGGACGATGTGCATTGCTTTCAGTCGGGATGCTGCCACGACATGCGTTTTTGGTGGGTCAACCAGAACCAGACGTACCGCCATGAGGTGAATGGGGGCTATCTCTGGTCACCCAAACGCAAGGCGAACCAGGCGCGGAACCCCTTCTACGACTTCATGCGGGAAGTATCACCGGGCGACGTCGTGTTCTCCTTCGCGGACACCTTCGTGCGTGCACTGGGCGTCGTTCGTTCGCATGCCTACGAAGCGCCCAAGCCTCTCGAGTTCGGTCAGGCCGGTGCGTACTGGGATCTGATCGGATGGCGCATCGATGTCCGATTCCATCCGATCCGACTTCCCATCAGACCGACAGAGCACATGGCCGTGCTGGCGCCTCTGCTGCCGAATCGATACGCACCACTGCGTGCCAACGGTGCGGGGCTGCAGAGCGTCTACCTCACCAGACTGCCGGAGGTCCTGGCGGCAGCCTTGATCGACCTCCTCGGTGCGGAAGCGCATGCGCTCGTGCGCGGATTTCGTGTGGCCGACGAAACGCAGCGCGACACCGCGATCGGCCTCGTCGAATGGGAGGAACATGAACTCAGCCGCATCCAGTCCGACACGAGCCTTCCTGAAACGGACCGAGCCGCAGTCGTGCTCGCGCGCCGAGGCCAAGGCGTATTCAAGCAACGCGTGATGGCCATCGAACACGCGTGCCGGATCACAGGCGTGACACGCGAAGAGCACCTGCGCGCGAGCCACTGCAAGCCATGGCGGGACGCCAACCACCAGGAACGCCTGGACGGCGAAAATGGACTGCTGATGACGCCCAGCATCGATCACCTGTTCGACCGCGGATTCATCGGATTCGAAGACAATGGCGATCTGATCGTGTCGCCCGTCGCACACGTGGACTCGCTGCGGCGCATGGGTATTGGCGTCGGATCACCTTTGAACGTCGGCCGGTTCTCCTCGGGTCAGCGCAACTACATCGATTTCCATCGGGAGAACGTACTGCTGCGCTCCCGATTCCTGGAGGACGCTTGAGACGGACCTCGCCCGCCTCACACCTGTTCGTCGATGTGCTCCAGCGCCGCCCGGTACTTCTCGATCGCCCGCGCCCGCACCTCGGGCAGGTGATAGGACGGGAACAGGTCTTCGGTCGCGCGGTAGCGTGACAGCACCTCGCGCGCCAGCGTCACCTTGTGCACCTCGACCGGGCCGTCGGCCAGGCCCATGTGGAACGACTGCATCACCAGACCGGCGAACGGCATCTCTTCGGAGATGCCGAGCGAGCCGTGCAGATGCAGCGCGCGCGATGCGATGTCGTGCAGCACCTTGGGCATGATCGCCTTGATCGCGGAGATGTCGCCGCGCACGGTCTTGTAGTTCTTGTGCTTGTCGATCAGCCAGGCGGTGCGCAGCACCAGCAGGCGGAACTGCTCGAGCTCGATCCAGGAGTCGGCGATGCGCTCCTGCACCATCTGCTTGCGCGCCAGGCGCTCGCCCTGCGTGACACGCGACAGCGCACGCTCGCACATCATGTCGAGCGCGCGACGGGCCTCGCCGATCGTGCGCATCGCATGGTGGATGCGCCCGCCGCCCAGGCGCACCTGCGCGACCACGAACGCGCCGCCCTGCGGGCCCAGCATGTGGTCGGCCGGCACGCGCACGTCGTCGAAGCTCAGGTAACCGTGCGTGGCGGCCTTCTCGGTGACGAAGCCGACGTTGCGGATGATGCGCAGCCCCGGCGTGTCCTTGGGCACGATGAACATCGACATGCGCTGGTAGGGCGGCGCATCGGGGTCGGTGATGGCCATCGTGATCAGGAACTCGGCGTAGTTGGCGTGCGACGCGAACCACTTCTGGCCGGAGATCACCCAGTGGTCGCCGTCGCGCACGGCCTTGGTGGTGAACACCTTCGGGTCGGCGCCGCCCTGCGGCTCGGTCATCGCGAAGCAGGACACGATGTCGTTGTTGAGCAGCGGTGCGAGATACCTGCGCTTCTGCTCGGGCGTGCCGTAGTGCGCGAGGATCTCGGCGTTGCCGGAGTCGGGCGCCTGGCAGCCGAACACCGTCGGGCCGTAGCGCGCGCGGCCCAGGATCTCGTTGAGCAGCGCCAGCTTCACCTGGCCGTAGCCCTGTCCACCCAGCTCGGGGCCGAGGTGACATCCCCACAGCCCGCGCCGCTTCACCTCGGCCTGCAGCGGCCGCACCAGCACGGCACGGCGCGGATCGTGCACGTCGGCCGGATGCCCGAGCACGTGCTCGAGCGGTTCGACCTCCTCGCGCACGAACTGGGCGACCCAGTCGAGCTGCTTCTGGTAGTCGGCGTCGGTCTCGAAATCCCATCCCATGAGTCGTCTCC
>JAKOZZ010000229.1 GCA_029779755.1 Pseudomonadota bacterium | reverse complement strand
ATGTGTGCGGCGCCGAGCAGCGCAGGCTCGGGCTGGGCGCGCGCAGCGCGCTTCGTACTTCTGACTTGCGGCCCCTTGTCCGAGCGTAGCGCCCGCAGGGCGCGCAGCGAGTCGGGCCGCACCAGCCCGAGTCGAGCAGCGCAGGGAAGTCGGCCCAAAGGGCCGACCGCCACACCCATCCCCACCCGCGTCCCCACCACCTGACGCGCCCGCGAGGCCCGAGCCCCCGTCAGTCGCCCCCGCCGATCGCGGCCCGCACCGCCGCCACCCGCGCCGCATGCACCCGCGACCGGATCGACGCCGGATCCGGGCAGCTGCGCGCGATCGCACCGGCGTCGACCGCACGTGCCGCATCGCTGGCGCGGCGCAGGTGCGCGGCCTGCGGGTAGTCGCGGTCGGTCAGGCCGAGGCGGCCGCGGTAGTCGGCCTCGCAGGCCATCAGCACGTCGTCCAGGCGGGCGGCGCGGCGGAACACGTCGAGGCGTTCGAGCAGCTGCACCAGAGTGGCCGGCCGCAGCTCCAGTGCACGGTGGATCAGCCCGTGCTCGCGCGCCACCAGGCGCGCCAGGTCGCGCACGTCGACCGGCGTGCGCAGCCGGGTGCAGACCGCCTCCAGCAGCTCGGCCGACTTCGCTTCGTGGCCGATGTGGCGCGGCAGGGCCTGCGCCGGCGTCGTGCCCTTGCCGAGGTCGTGCATCAGGGCCGCGAAGCGCACGCCCAGCGGGAAGCCGTGCGTGGCGGCGTAGTCGACCACCATCATCACGTGCACGCCGGTGTCGACCTCGGGATGGTGGTCGGCGCGCTGGGGCACGCCCCACAGGCGGTCGAGCTCGGGGATCACCCGTCCGAGCGCGTCGCAGGCGCGCAGCACCTCGAACATGCGCGACGGGCGGGCTTCCATCAGCCCCTTGGCGATCTCCTGCCACACGCGCTCGGGCACCAGCGCATCGACCTCGCCGGAGTGCACCATCGTGCGCATCAGGTCCATCGTCTCGGGCGCCACCGAGAACCCGGTGAAGCGCGCGGCGAAGCGTGCCAGCCGCAGGATGCGCACCGGGTCTTCGGTGAACGACGCGCTGACGTGGCGCAGCACGCCGTTGCGCAGGTCGGACAGGCCGCCGTAGGGGTCGACCAGGGTGCCGTCGGCGTCGCGCGCCATCGCATTGATGGTGAGGTCGCGCCGCTGCAGGTCGTCCTCGAGCGTGACGTCCGGCGCGAAGTACACCTGGAAACCGCGGTAGCCGCGCGCCGTCTTGCGCTCGGTGCGCGCCAGCGCGTATTCCTCGCGCGTCCGCGGGTGCAGGAAGACGGGGAAATCGCGGCCCACCGGCAGGTAGCCCTCGGCCACCAGCTGCTCGGGGGTGCCGCCCACCACGACCCAGTCGCGGTCCTTGATGGGCAGGCCGAGCAGTTCGTCGCGGATCGCTCCGCCGACGCAATAGACCTTCACGGAGCGGCCGTCGCCGGTGCTCAGCGGTGGGCGCGTGCGCGCTCTTCGCCGTAGCGCGCGCCGGGCGTGATGTAGTGCGGGCCGTAGGCGCTCAGCGCGGTCGGCGTGATGCCGAGCTCCGGGGCGATGGGGCCGCTGGCGACGTTGTCGATCGCCATCGAGTCGAAGTTGTCGCGCGACATCAGCGGCGTGCCCGGCATGTGCTCGAGGATCGACGCCTGCAGCTGGCCCAGCGTGTAGGGCAGCTCCCAGACCGGGCGTTCGCAGCCGCTCCAGCGCCCCACGAGGCGCACGAGCTCGCCCAGCGTGAAGACCTCGGGACCGGCCAGTTCGTAGGTCTTGCCCACGGTCTCGCCGCGTGCCAGCGCGTTGACGATCGCCTGCGCGACGTCACCCACGTACACCGGCTGGAACCGGGTCTGTGCGCGCGCCACCGGCATCACCGGCACCAGCCGCATCAGCCGGGCGAACACGTTGAGGAAGCGGTCGTCGGCGCCGAACACCACGGAGGGCCGCAGGATCGTCCAGTCGAGCCCGGAGGCGCGGACCGCGCGCTCGCCGTCGGCCTTCGAGCGCAGGTACATCGAGGGCAGCGTCGATGCGTCGTCGCCGACGCCCAGCGCCGAGACGTGGACGAGGCGGCGCACGCCGGTGCGCCGGCACGCGTCGACCAGGCGCTGGGGCAGGGTCACGTGGGCGGCGGCGAAGTCGGGGCCGTAGGGGTCGCCCCAGCGGCTGTGCAGCACCCCCACCAGGTTGACGACGGCGGCGCAGCCCGACACCAGGCCGTCGAGCTCGGCGTCGGTGGCGAGGGTGGTCTCGACGACGTCGGCCATCGGCAGCAGCACCACGTGGCGCGCACGCTCGCGGCGGCGGGTGGGGATGGTCAGCTGGAAGTTCTGCGAAGCGAGTCTGGCGGCCACGTGGCTGCCGATGA
>JAKOZZ010000228.1 GCA_029779755.1 Pseudomonadota bacterium | reverse complement strand
CGTCACATCCTGCGGCGGACCGGGTGCAGATCCGGAAAGCGCGGCGCACGCCCTTCCTGCCGTGCGCGGAACGCTTCGGTCATGTGCGCGCCCGAGAACATGCCCGTCTGCCAGGTCGCGATGTAGTCGAGCCCGTCGGCGATCGTGTGGTCGCGCGCGTAGTTGATCATCACCTTCGAGCCGGCGACGGCCAGCGGCGCCTTCGACGCGATCTCGCGGGCCGTGTCGAGCACGTGCGCAAGCAGCGCCTCGTGCGTGTCGAACACCTCGTTGACCAGCCCGATCTCCTTCGCCTTGGCCGCCGGCAGCCGGCGCCCGGTGTAGGCCATCTCGCGCACCCATCCCTCGGGGATCAGCTTGCACAGGCGCGGGAAGGTGCCGACGTCCGCCGTCATCCCGATGTTGATCTCCTGGATGCAGAAGAACGCGTCGGCGGTCGCGTAGCGGATGTCGCAGGCCGACACCAGGTCGACGCCGCCGCCGATGCACGCGCCCTGGATGGCCGCCAGCACCGGCATGCGCGCCTGGTCCAGGCAGCTGAACGCGCCCTGCAGGTGGTGCACGTGGCGCCGGAACGCCTCCATCGCCGTGTGGCGGTCGCCGTGCCCGTCGGTGGTGGTCTCGATGCCGTCGAACACCTTCAGGTCCATGCCGGCGGAGAAGTGCTTGCCGGTGGACGACACCACGATGCAGCGCGCGCGGGCGTGGTCGTCGATGTCGCGCACGATGGCCGGCAGCTCGTTCCAGAAGTCGCGGTTCATCGCGTTGAACGCGTCCGGGCGGTTCAGGCGGATGTGCGCGACGCCGTCGGCGATGTCGACGGCGAAGCACGTGGAGGGCACGGTGGTGCTGGCAGGGGCGGTCATCGGGGACTCCTCGGTCGTCGGTGGATGGGGCGCGCCGATTGTCGCGCAGCCCGCCCGCCGCGCGCCACGCGCGGCGTCACTTGATCTCGAAGCGCAGCGCGGCGCTGCGGCCGTCGGCCAGCGTCACGTTGGCGATCACCTTCGTGCCCGCGGCGAGCGGGCCCGACGCGGCGGAGAGCCGGTTGCTGCCGGCGGGTGCGAGCGTCACCTCGGTCTTCTGCGCGCCGGACAGCAGGGTCAGCTTCGCGCGCGCGCCTGCCGTGGCCACGGGGGTGCCGTGGTCGCTCACGTACAGCGTCAGTGCCGCGGGTGCCGAGACCAGCTCGGCCTGGAACGTTCCGCCTTCGGCCACCACGCCGCCATAGGCGGGTTTGCCGTGCGCTTCGTGCGCATGGGCCGGGACGGACGCGAGGGGGCCGGCCAGCAGCGCGAACGCGAAGGCCGCGGTGGCCGCGGTGGTCGCGCCGAGTGCGCGGATCGCTCCGAGTGCGCGGATCGCTCCGAGGGCACGAGGGCCACGAGAGGCACGGGGTGCATGCGGGGCACCAGGTGCATGCAGGGCACGGGGCGCACGAGGTGCCGCCTGGTGTTGCATCGGGGTCGGACGGATCATGGTGATGGACTCCCAGTGAGAGGGATGGGCGAGGAGGGGGCGGGCGATCGGGTCACAGCGCGTCGGCGTGCGCGGTCGCGCACAGGCGCTCGGCCGGTGCCCGGCCGAACCGTGCGAACAGCACCGGGGTGACGAAGGCATCCAGCAGCGTCGAGCTGATCAGCCCGGAGAAGATGACGACGGCCACCGGATGCAGGATCTCGGTGCCCGGCTGCTCGGCTTCGAACAGCAGCGGGCTCAGCGCAAGGGCGGCGGTGAGCGCCGTCATCAGCACCGGCACGAGCCGCTCGATCGAGCCGCGCACGATCATCGGCCGTCCGAACGCTTCGCCCTCGAAGCGCATCAGGTTCACCCAGTGGCCCACCTTCAGGATGCCGTTGCGCGTGGCGATGCCCGCCAGCGTGACGAATCCGATCAGGGCCGCGACCGACAGCGGCTGCCCGGACAGCTTCAGGCCGATCACGCTGCCGACCAGCGCCAGCGGCACGTTGGCCATCACCAGCAAGGCCAGCGTGCCGGACCGATAGCGCGACTGCAGCACGAGGAACACCAGCAGCGCCGACACGCCGGCCAGCGCGGCGATCAGGCGGGTCGCCTCCTCCTGCGCCTCGAACTGGCCGCCGAGCGTGATGAAGTACCCGTCGGGCAGACGTGTGGCGCCGGTCACTGCGCGGATGTCGGCGACCACGTCCGACAGCGCGCGGCCCTGGGCGTTGGCCGAGATCACGATGCGGCGACGGCCATTGTCGCGCGACACCTGGTTCGGTCCGTCGGCCTCCTCGATCGTGGCCAGGCGCTCCAGCGGCACCCGTCCCAGCGGCGTGTCGACGAGCACCTGCGCCAGCCCCTGCGGACTGCGGGCCGCCTCGGGCAGCCGCACCACCAGGTCGAAACGCCGACTGCCTTCGACGATCTGCGTGACGCGCGCGCCTTCGCCGAGCACCTGCAGTTCGAGCAGCAGCTGCGACGGGTCGAGGCCGTACCGTGCGATCGCCGCCGCGTCGACGCGCACCCGGATCTGGGGCGCGAGCACCTGCTTCTCGATCTCGAGATCCGCGACGCCGCGCACCGCGGCCAGCCGCGCGCGCAGCCGGTCCGCCTCGGCACGCAGGGTGTCGAGGTCGTCGCCCACGATGCGGATCGCAATCTGCGCGCGCACCCCCGACAGCATGTGGTCCAGTCGGTGCGAGATCGGCTGCCCGATGCTGACCGCCGCCGGCAGCGACGCGACCGCCGCGCGCATGTCCGCGTACACCGCGTCCAGCGGACGGCCGCTGCGCTTCAGGCCGACTTCGAGCTCGCTCACGTGCACGCCTTCGGCATGCTCGTCGAGCTCGGCGCGCCCCGACCGGCGCGCGACGTGCGTCACCTCGGGCACCCCCGCCAGGGCGATCTCGGCGGCGCGGCCGATCTGTGTCGACTGCTCGAGCGTCACGCCCGGGTTCAGACGCAATCCCACCATCGCCGAGCCTTCGTTGAACGGCGGCAGGAAGGTGCGCGGGAAGGTGGGCACGATCGCGACGGCGGTGGCGAAGGCGGCGAGCGCCAACGCGCAGACCGGCAGCGGGCGCGCGAGCGCGGCGTTCAGGGCCGGTGCGTAGCCCGCCTTCAGGAGCCGCACCAGGCGCGGCTCGCGATGCGCGATGCGGTCGATGCGGCGGCCGACGAGGAAGTACGCCAGCACCGGCGTGACGGTCACCGCCACCACGAGGCTGGCCAGGATCGA
>JAKOZZ010000208.1 GCA_029779755.1 Pseudomonadota bacterium | reverse complement strand
GCGTTTCCGGCCGATGCGCCCTGGTGGGCCGTCGATGCCGTCGTGTGTGCGCTCGGCACCACCATGGCCAAGGCGGGGAGCCGTGCGGCCTTCCGCGCGGTCGATCTCGATCTGCCGCTGCTGGTGGCACGCCGGAGCCGGGCGCACGGGGCACGGGTCTGCGCGCTCAATTCGGCGCTGGGCGCCGACCCGAAGTCGATGGTCTTCTATTCGCGCACCAAGGGGGCGCTGGAGCAGGCGCTGCGGGCGATGGCGTTCGTGTCGCTGACGCTGGTGCGGCCCGGTCTCATCGGCGGTCGTCGGCAGGAGTCACGGCCCGCCGAAGGCGTCGGCATCCGCGTGTCGCGGCTGCTCGAGCCGCTGCTGCCGCGCCGGTATCGCGTCGTTCCGGCCGAACGCGTCGCCCATCACCTGCTGGAAGCGGCGATCGCCGGTGCGCCCGGCGTGCACGTGCTCGAATCCGAAGCGCTCGTGTGAGCGCAGTGCATCACCAACGTCCTGCCGCGTTCCACTGCTGGTGCTTGACCCGTGCCATCGCCAGCTCCTCGCCGCTCATCTCCCACGGCAGCGGCAGCTCGATCTCGATGCCTTCACGCACGCGGTTGTAGTTGTCGCCGATGACCGCCCGATTGCGCGCATAGAGCACCGGCCAGCGCCACATCTCACCCTGATAGAACCACTTCGCGATGGCCGACAGCGATTCGCCGCCGCGCACCTTGTACATGCGGCGCGTCACCTTGGCCAGGTTCGCCACCCGGCCGGGCGGCGCCTGGTTGGAGGCGTCGTAGTAGTCCTTGAGGATGTCCTTCACGTGCCTGGTCGCGGCGGGGCCGCCGAGGCCCAGGTGCATCGCGAAGGCGATCCCGCGCTGGTCGGGGCCGGTCACCTGGCGGTAGTTGTTGTTCAGACCGTTGACGATCTTGGTGCCGATGATCCGTGCGCTCTCGAGCGCGCCCTGCTTCGTCATGTCGGTGTTCCAGGTGTGGACGACCACCAGCGCGTAGGGCCCCACGACCATCTCCCAGAACACGCTGGAGGCGCCGGCCAGCACCGGCCCGGCGGTCAGCCCGCCGATCGCGGTGATCAGCGCCGAGGTGAAGAAGTGCTCGACGTTGGCGACGTGCGTGGCCGTGACCTTCACGTCCCGGGCGTTCAGCACGAACTCGATCGATTCCCGGATGGAGGAGACGCCCCCGTCCTTGCGGCCGGTCTCGCGGTTCGGCGTTTCGCGCCGCTCGGTGATCCAGGCGCGCGCCAGCACGATCTGGTTGTGCGTGTGGGGCAGGTACTTCCAGAAGCTCATGTACGCGACCGGAGACCAGGAGTCGAGCGACGGGTTGGCCGCGATCGCCCAGGCGGTCTCGGCGATGAGCTTCTCGGACGGGTCGGTGAAGTAGTCGCGTGGTGTCGGCATGGTGGTCGTCTCGTGCGGTGTCGTGCGCTGGCCGGCCGCGAAGCGCCCGGCTCGGCGACAGCATCGCCAATCCGGGCGCGCGCGTCCATCGTTCCGAAGTCGGAGCCCGCGCGCAGCGTGTTCCGGTTCGACGGCCCTGACGCCGCCACGCGGGGCGCCGCGGTTGACAGCCGCAGCCACCGTTGGCATACCCACTGCTCGCACCATGGATCCGGAGGAGGGACAGCGCGTATGGCCGAACGGACATTGAGAGGAAAGGTGGCGATCGCCGGCATCGGCGAGACCACCTACTACAAGCACGGGCAGTCGCCCGATGCCGAATTCAAGCTGGCGTTGCGCGCGGTGCTGGCCGCCTGCGCGGACGCTGGCATCGACCCGCGCGAAGTCGACGGCTTCGCCTCGTACGGCAACGACCGTTCGGAGGCCACGCGGCTCGCCGCCGCGCTGGGCATCCGCGAGCTGCGCTTCTCCAACATGCACTGGGGCGGCGGCGGCGGCGGCGTGGCTGCGGCCGTCGGCAATGCCGCGGCCGCCGTGCATTCGGGCATGGCCGACTGCGTGATCGCGTTCCGTTCGCTCGCGCAGGGGCAGTTCGCCCGCTACGGCAAGGGCAGCCAGGCGGCGACCGTGACCGGCGACGACGCGTTCGCCGTGCCCTACGGGCTGATGTCACCGGCCCAGCGCTTCGCGATGAAGATCACGCGCTTCATGACCGACCACGGCATCCGCCACGAGGCGCTGCGCAGCATCGCACTGGCCTCGTACCACCATGCGCAGACCAATCCGCGGGCGGTGATGCACGGACGCCCGCTGGACGAGTCGAAGTACGACGCGGCGCGCTGGATCGTCGAGCCCTTCCACCGGCTCTTCGACTGCTGCCAGGAGAACGACGGCGCGGGGGCGGTGCTGGTGGTGCCGGCCGAGCGTGCGAAGGACCTGCCGCACAAGCCGGTCTACCTGCTGGCGGCCGCGCAGGGCGGCCATCACCGCAGCGCGGCACCCGCGCACAATGCGCCCGACTACGCGTCGGCGCACTTCAAGACGGTGGCCAAGAACCTCTGGGCGATGGCGAAGATGGGCCCGTCCGACGTCGACGTGGTGCAGGCCTACGAGAACTTCACCGGCGGCGTGCTGCTGAGCCTGGTCGAGCACGGCTTCGTCGAGCCGAAGACGGCCAACGAGTTCCTGGTGCTCGACAACCTGAAGTTCGACGCCGGCCGCATGCCGCTGAACACCAGCGGCGGCAACCTCGCCGAGTGCTACATGCACGGGCTGGAGATGGTGAACGAGGCCGTGCGGCAGCTGCGCGGCACGGCCTGCAACCAGGTGCGCGACCCGAACGTCGTCGCGGTGCTGGGCGGCCCGATGGTCACCCCCGTCAGCAGTCTGATCCTTGGCACGGAGGCTTCCCTGTGAGCACGACCATGAACGACAAGAACGCCCGCGCGCTGCCCGCCGGACTGCCCGCGCCCGGGGTGGAGCCGCTCAGCGCGCCCTACTGGGCGGGCACGCGTGCCGGCAAGCTGGTCGTGCAGCGCTGCACGGCCTGCGGCAGGCACCAGTGGGGGCCGGAATGGATCTGCCACCGCTGCCACGCCTTCGACCTCGGGTGGGCCGAAGTGGCGCCGCGCGGGCGCATCTGGAGCTGGGAGCGCCCGCACCATCCGGTGCATCCGGCGCTCACGGGCCACACGCCGTACACGATCGTGCTGGTCGAGCTCGCCCATGCCGACGGCATCCGCATGGTCGGCAACCTGCTGTGCGGTCCGACCGACCCGGTGACGATCGGCGCCGAGGTCGAGGCCGTGTTCGAGCCGCACGACGAGGCGACGCCGCCGTACACGCTGGTGCAGTGGCGTCTGGCGGGCGGCGCGTGAGCCCCGGGCGCGGCGCGCGTGCGTGCCGTGCTCCGGCGCGTGCGTGCCGCGCTCAGGCGCCCGCGTGTGTCACGTGCACGCGGGGCCGCTGCCCGTCGTTCCACCGGCCGTCGAGCGCGCGTTCGATCTGCGCGGCCAGCTGCAGCAGCAGGCCGTCGTTGGCCTGGCGCGCCTGCGCCTGGATGCCCAGCGGCATGCCGTTCTCCTGCGCGGCCATCGGCAGCGAGATCGCGGGGATGCCGCACAGGTTGGCCAGCGGCGTGTAGGCGAAGTTGCGCCACAGGTTGGCGAACCAGTCGTGCACCGACGGGTTGTCGCTGATCGTCAGGTATTCGGTTGTGCCGATCCGGGGCGTGGGCAGGGCGGTGACCGGCGTCAGGATCACGTCCCACGATTCGAAGAAGTTGCCGAACGCGCGCGCGGTGGTGTTGAACACCGTCTGCATGCGGAAGCGCTCGGTGTACGTGGTGTTGCGCCCGGCCTCCCAGATGCGGATGTTGATCGGCTCGACCCGGTCGGCGGGCGGCCGTTCGAGTCCGAGCGGGACGAGCAGGTTCGAGATCGTCTGCGCGAAGTTGCTGATGTAGCAGGTGGTCTGCGCGTCGAACGCGGCCCGGATGTCGACGTCGGGCAGCGCCCAGTCGACGTGGTGACCGAGCCCCTCCAGGAACCGGCCCACCCGCTCGAGCTCGGCCACGAAGTGCGGCGTGGCCCGGTAGTCGCCCCACGCGTGCGACAGCGCGATGCGCAGGCGGCCCGGGTCGCGCCGGATGAGCTCGCAGTAGGGCTCTTCGGGCGTCCAGTACGGCATGAACTCGCCCGGTGCGCCGCCCCGGCAGTGGTCGACGAAGGCCGCCGTGTCGCGCACCGTGCGCGTGTGGCAGCCCTGGATCGACACCAGCCCGGTGAGGTCCGACGCGCCCGGTGCGATGGAGAACACCCCGCGCGACGGCTTCAGCCCGATGTTGCCGTTGACGCCGGCCGGAATGCGGATCGAGCCGCCGCCGTCGGTGGCGTGCGAGATCGGCAGCGCACCGGCCGCCACCATCGCGGCGGTGCCGGCCGACGAGCCGCAGGTCGTGTAGTCGGTGTCCCAGGGATTGCGCGTCACGTAGACGGCAGGGTTCTCGGCCGAGCTGCACACGCCGAACTCCGGCGTGGTGCTGCGCCCGAGGATGTTCAGCCCGGCCTGCCGGATGCGCCCGGCCAGGAAGCTGTCGGCGCTGGCGCGATTGCCGCGCATCAGCAGCGAGCCCATCTCCTGCAGCCGGCCCTTGAGCGTCGGGCCCAGGTCCTTCATCAGGTAGGGCACGCCCGCGAAGAACCCGTCGGGGTTCATGCCGTCCTTCAGCGGATCGTCGACGACGTCGTCGAACACCTCCACCACGGCCGACAGGGCCGGGTCGGTGCGGGCGATCGCGGCGGCCGCCTGCGCGGCGAGCTCGCGCGGTGTGAGCTCGCCCGCGCGCACGCGCTGCGCCAGCGCGGTGGCGTCGTGCGCCGCCCATTCGTCCCAACGCATTGCCAGGGTCATGTCGTGGATCTCAGTCGGTGGAGTTCGGGGTGCCGAAGGCGCCATGACGCCCGACGCCCGACGCGAAGGCCGTCGCGCCGGCCAGCGTCTCGCCGGACGCGATCACGGCGAGGCCGCCGCGCATCTCGTCGGCGATCGCCTCGTCGGTGGACAGGCTCCACTGGTCGAGCACCGAGCGGCGGTCGTTGCGCAGGCACGCCTGCGGAAACGCGGCGAGCTCGTGCGCGAGCCGCACCGCCTGCGCGCGCGCCTGCCCGGAGGGCACCACGCGGTTGGCCAGCCCGATCGCGAACGCCTCGTCGGCCTTCACCGGCCGGCCGGTCAGGATCAGGTCCATCGCACGGGACTGACCGATCAGCCGGGGCAGCCGGATCGACCCCATGTCGACCAGCGGCACGCCGAAGCGGCGGCAGTAGATGCCGAACACCGCATCCTCCGCGACCACGCGCAGGTCGGCCCACAGCGCCAGCTCCATGCCGCCGGCGACCGCATGCCCTTCGATGGCGGCGATCACCGGCTTGCTCAGTTCCAGGCGCGACGGCCCCATCGGCGCGGGCGTGTTGCGCCCCCCGACCTCGCGCCGCTTCTCCCGATCGCCCTGCGCGATCGCCTTCAGGTCGGCGCCGGCGCAGAACGCGCCGCCGGTGCCGGTGAAGACCGCCACCGACGCCTCGGGGTCGGCGTCGAACGCCAGGAAGGCGTCGTACAGCAGCGCCGCGGTCCGCCCGTCGACCGCATTGCGGCGCGCGGGCCGGTTGATCGACACGATGGTGACGGGGCCGTCGCGCTCGATCAGCACGTCGGCGGTGTCGGGGGCCTGGGCGGCCCGAGGGGCGTCGGGGGGGCTCATGGGGGGGTCTCCTCGGAGGGGCGGGTCAGCCCGGCAGGTCGAGCACCTGGCGCGCCAGGATGTTGCGCTGGATCTCGCTGCTGCCGCCGTAGATCGTCTGCACGCGCGCCTTGTAGAACGGCGCCAGTGCGTTGATCGCCGTCTCGCCGATGCGGGCGGCGGCATTCATGCCGCCGAACGGACCGGCGGTGTCGATGATCAGGTCGGCGATGCGCTGCGAGGTCTCGGACGCCCAGATCTTCAGCAGCGACACGTCCGGGCCCAGCGGCTCGCCGCGGCCCACGATCGCCGCATAGTGGCCGTAGATGTCGCCCAGATGCGCGACGTCGATCTTCAGCGACACGAACCGGTCGTTGAACACCGGATCGTCGAACACGCCGCGTGCCCGCGCCACCGTCTCGAGCACCTGCAGCCCGTATTCGGGCAGCTTCGGGCTGCCCAGGAAGATGCGCTCGAAGCCCAGCAGCGACTTGGCCACCGTCCAGCCCTGGTTGAGCGCGCCCACCAGGTTGGTGTGGTGCGTGCGCACGCCGTCGAGGAACACCTCGCAGAACTCCTCGTGGCCCGAGAGGTCGCGGATCGGCCGCACGCGCACGCCCGGCGACGCGAAGTCGAGCAGCAGGAAGCTGATGCCCTGCTGCGGCTTGGCGTCGGGGTCGGTGCGCACCAGTGCGAACATGTGGTTGGCGTCGTGCGCCAGCGTCGTCCAGATCTTCTGGCCGTCGATCACGAAGTCGTCGCCGTCGCGCACGGCGCGCGTGCGCAGGCTGGCGAGGTCGGAGCCGGAGTTCGGTTCCGAGTAGCCCTGGCACCAGATGTCCTCGCACGACAGGATGCCGGGCAGGTACTTGCGCTTCTGTTCCTCGGTGCCGTAGCGCATCAGCACGGGGCCGACCATCAGCACGCCGTGGTCCTGGAAGCGGGCGATGCCCACGCGCTCCTGCTCCTCCATGAAGATCAGCAGCTTCGACGGCGACAGGCCCATGCCGCCGTACTCGACCGGCCAGGCCGGCGCGATCCAGCCCTTGGCGGCCATGCGCAGGTGCCAGTCCTTGTTCTCGTGCCAGCGCAGCCGCCGCGGCGGAAAGCGCAGCGCTTGCGGATAGTGCGTGTCGAAGTCGTCGCGCACGAGGGCGCGGAAGTCCTCGTCGCTCATCGCGTTCCAGTCGCGCTCCTGCGCGACGCCGTAGCGGAAGGGTTCGGTCGTGCTCATGCGGTGGCCTTCGCGGAAGTGGCACTCAGGGCGCCGAAGCGGCGGCGGTGTTCGGAGGCGTTGCCCATCCACGCCGACAGCGTCAGCGCGCGGTTCACGTACAGGCCGAGGTCGTACTCGTCGGTGGTGCCGATCGCCCCGTGCAGCTGGATCGTCTGGTTCGACAGCAGCAGCGCCGACTGCGCGGCCCGCGCCTTGGCGCTGCTCGCGGCCAGCGTGCGCGCCCGCGCATCGGACGCCGGCGAGTCGAACGTGCGGATCGCGGCGTCGACCACCGCGCGCGTGACCTGCCGGTGGATCCACAGGTCGACCGCCCGGTGCTGCAGCGCCTGGAAGCTGCCGATCGGCTTGCCGAACTGCTTGCGGGTGCGCAGGTAGTCGAGCGTGAGCTCGAGCGCACGGTCCATGCCGCCCACCAGCTCGGCGCTGCTGGCGATCGTGCCGAGGTCGACGGTGGAGCGCAGCAGTGCCGCACCGTCGGCAGGCGTCGCGACGCAGTGCTCCGGCGCGACCTTCACGTCGTCGAGCACGAGCCACGCGCTGGCCGTGCCGTCGGCGCAGGGCTCCGCCGTCACCGACACGCCGGCCTGCGTGCGCGTCACCCAGTACAGCCCGACACCGTTGCCGGCCGTGGCGGCCACGACGAAGGCGTCGGCGCTGGCCGGCACCACGAAGCGGCATGCGCCGCGCAGCACGGTGTCGGCGCCCGACACCGTGGCGACGGCGCCGGGCCGGTCGGTGTCGAGACCGCCGCGCTCGTCCTGCCACGCCAGCGCCGCGACGACGTCGCCGCCGGTCACCGCCGCGAGCAGCGGCGCGGCGCGCGCGCCCGCGCGGGCGAGGCACCACGGCGCCATCAGGCCGGCCGACACGAACGGCTCGGGGAAGGCGGCATAGCCGAGCTTCGACGCGATCGTCGCACCGGCCGTCAGGCCCAGGCCGAGCCCGTCGGCCGATTCGGGGACGACGATCGCGTACCAGCCCAGATCGGCCATCTGCTTCCAGACCGCGCGGTCGAAGCCGTCCGCGCTGCCGCGCACCGCGCGCACGCGCGCCGTGTCGGGCTTTGCGAACGACGCCGCCGCATCGGCGAGCATCGTCAGTGTTTCATCTGTCATTGCTGTTGTTCCAGGAGGAGGTGGGGATGTCGGACTCCGGGGATTTTATCCGCGCGTCTGGCATGCGCCCCCGAAGCGTCGATGGGCGATCCTCCGGTGCGCGCCGTCCGCGGGGGCACGATCCGGAAGACCGCTTCGTGCATCATCGACCTCTGACAGAGGAGACGACGATGTGGAATCTCGACGGACGACCGCCGGTGCGCGTGGACGCGACGGTGCTCACGCGCATGCCGGACGTGATGCGACGCCCGCAGGCGTCGTCGTGGGCCGACGCCAACCGGCCGGGGCACCTGGTCGATTCGTTTCTGGAGGGGCCCTGCTTCGACGCGCAGGGCAACCTCTACGTGACCGACATCCCGCACGGGCGACTGTTCCGCATCGGGCCGGATCTCGCCTGGCAGTGCGTGCTCGAGACCGACGGCTGGCCCAACGGGCTGGCCCTGCACCGCGACGGCAGCCTGTGGATCACCGACTACCGTCACGGCATCCAGCGCTTCGACCCGGCCGGCGGCCGGCTCGACACGGTGCTCGGCCACCGCAACAGCGAGTCGTTCAAGGGCGTCAACGACCTGGTCTTCGATGCGCAGGGGCGGCTGTACTTCACCGACCAGGGCCAGACGGGTCTGCACGACCCGACCGGGCGCGTCTATCGCTGGCAGCCCGACGGGCGGCTGGACCTGCTCGTGTCCAACGCCCCCAGCCCCAACGGGCTCGCCGTCAGCGAGGACATGCGGGTGCTGTACGTGGCGCTGACGCGCGCCAACCAGGTGTGGCGCGCGCCGCTGCTGGGCGACGGGTCGATCAGCAAGATGGTGGCGCTGCAGACCTTCTTCGGGCCGGCCGGGCCGGACGGCATGGCGCTCGACCGGCATGGCCGCCTGCTGGTCGCGCATGCCAGCCTGGGCTGCGTGTTCGTGCTGAACGCGCTCGGCGAGGTCACGCACCTGCTGCGCAGCCCGATCCCGAACGCGATGGTCACCAACGTGGCCTGCTGGCCCGGACGCGACGCCGTCGTGATCACGGAGTCGGCGTCGGGCAGCGTGCTGGTGGCGGACCTGCCGCCGCCGTGAGCCGGAGGGCTCCGGCTCTGGGGCTCAGTCGAGCTGCAGGTTCTCGCGCCGGATGATCTCGCCCCACACCGCCGTCTCCTTGGCGATGCGCTCGCCGAACTCCTTGGGCGGCATCATCACGACGTCGCCGTGCGGCAGCAGCTGCCGCACCAGGTTGGGGTCGTCGCGCAGGCTGCTGAGCGCGGAATAGATCTTTTCGATGATCTCCGGGGGCGTCTTCGCGGGCGCCATCAGCGCGCCCCAGTAGGTGACCTCCACCTCGGGGAATCCGGCCTCCTTCATCGTCGGCACGTCGGGCAGGTCGCGCCAGCGCGTCGGGCCGGTGACGGCGAGCGCGGTCAGCCGGCCGGCCTTCACGTGCGGCACCGCCATCGGGGTGTCGAGGAAGGTGTCGACCTCCTTGGCCATCACGCCCTGCTGCGCGGCGACGGCGCCCTTGTAGGGCACGTGCAGCGCCTTGAAGCCCGCCTTGTTGGAGAACACCTCGAAGGCCAGGCCGGTGATGTTGCCGGGGCCGGCCGAGCCGTACTTCAGTTCGCCGGGGCGCGCGCGCGCGAAGGCGGCCAGATCGGCCGCGCTCTTGAAGGACCCCGTGCGCTCGCTCTGCGGGTTCACCGTGAGGATCAGCGGCGCCATTGTGAGCGTGGTGACCGGCGCGAAGTCGCTCTGCTGGTAGCCGAGCTTCTTGTAGAGCTGCGGGTTGACGGTGATCAGGCTCGAGTTGGTCGCCATCAGCGTGTAGCCGTCGGGGGCGGCGCGTGCCGCCTCGGTCGCGCCGATCACGCCGTTGGCGCCCGGCTTGTTGACCACGACCACCGGCTGGCCCAGCTTGGTCCGCAGATGCTCGGCCGCGACCCGCGTGACGATGTCGGTGGTGCTGCCCGCGGCGAAGCCGACGATGATCTGGATCGGGCGGTTGGGGTAGCCCTGGGCCTGCGCGTGGGCGGCGCCGGCGGACAGCGCGGCGGCGCCGGCCAGCAGCGCGGCGATCAGCGTGCGCCGGGGGGGCGAGGAACGGGTGCGGGTCATTTGCGTCTCCTGAAGAAATCGAACGGACCTTGGACGGGCAGGTCTCTTGGCCGGGGGCAGAACCGCACGGGCCGCCCGTTCGGGCGGGATGCGAACTGCCGCTGCCCGGAGTGTGCCGCATTGTGGCGCTGCCCGGGCGCCGGCGCCGGTGCAGATGTCGTCACCTGACGCACAGCGGAGGGCCCGCGCGCGGCGCGCGGTACCGCAGGGCACCTCAGACGGGCGGGTCGTGCACGATGCGGCTCGCCACGCTGGTCTGACCGCCCTCGGTCGGCACGTTCAGCAGGATGCGGCTGCGCTGCGGGTTCAGGTGCACCGTCAGGTGCTCCACCGGGCGATCGTGCCGGTCGTACACCAGCCGGGTCACGCGCAGCAGCGGCACCCCCACCTCCGTGCCCAGCAGCGACGCGAAGTTCGGGTCGGCGGTGACGGCGGTGATCTCCTCGATCACGCGGCCGAACTCGACGCCCTGCGACAGGAGGATGTCGTACAGGGGGCGCCTGCGCAGCTGCGCCGTCGTGACCCGGCGGCCCAGCTCGAGCGGCACCCAGGCCTCGGTGACCATCAGCGGCGTACGGTCGGTGTGCCGCAGGCGGGCCGCGTACACGGCCTGTTCGCCGCTGCGCACGTGCAGCTGCAGCGCGACGCTGACCGGCGGCAGCGCGGTGCGCACCGCGAGGACCCGGACCTGGGTCTCGCGCCCCGCCCGCTTCAGTGCATCGACGAAGCTCTCGGCCTGGAACGGCGGGCTCGCCGCCAGCCGCGCGCTGACGAAGGTGCCGCGCCCCTGGAAACGCTCGACGAGGCCCTGCTGCTTGAGGTCGGACAGCGCACGCCGCACCGTGATGCGGGACACGCCGAAGTGCCCGCACAGCTCCTCTTCGTTGGGCAGGGCGGCGCCGGGCGGGTAGACGCCGCGGGTGATCTGCTCGCGCAGCACCATGAACAGCTGCCGGTGCAGCATCGTGCCGGAACTGCGCACGAGCCGCGCGCCCTCCGGCAGAGACGGGTGCGCGCCCGACACGTCTACAGCCATGGCGCCTCGATGCGACGGCGCGCTTCGAAGCGGGCGATCTCGTTCTCGTACCCGAGCGTGAGGCTGATCTCGTCGACGCCGCGCAGCAGACAGTCCTTGCGGAACGGGTCGATGTCGAAGCCGTCGCGCGTGCCGTCGGGTCCGGTCACCGTCTGCGCCGCGAGATCGACGGTGATCGTCGCGCCGGGCGACGCACGCAGCGCGGCGCGCAGCGCGTCCACCCGCGCGGCCGGCAGCCGGATGGGGAGCACGCCGTTCTGGAAGCAGTTGCTGAAGAAGATGTCGCCGAAGCTGGGCGCGATGAAGGCACGGAACCCGTTGTCGACCATCACCGTCACGGCGTTCTCGCGCGACGATCCGCAGGCGAAGTTGCGGTCGGCGACGAGGATCCGTGCGCCCGCGTACTCGGGGCGGTTGAGCACGAATCCGGCGTGCGGGGTGCCGTCCGGTGCGTGGCGCAGGTCGTGGAACATCGCGCCGCGCTGCTGGTCGCGCGGGCGGCCCAGGAAGCGGGCCGGAATGATCTGGTCGGTGTCGACGTTGGCGAGGTCGATCGGGACGGCAACGGCGGTGAGGGTGGTGAAGGCTTCCATCTCAGGCTCCCTGCGAGGCCAGTCGCCGCACGTCGGTGAAGCGCCCGGTGACCGCCGCGGCCGCGGCCATCGCCGGGCTGAGCAGGTGCGTGCGCACGCCGCGCCCCTGGCGGCCCATGAAGTTGCGGTTCGACGTGGAGGCGATGCGCTGGCCCGGTGCGCCCGTGTCGCCGTTCATGCCCACGCACATCGAGCAGCCCGGCTCGCGCCACTCGAAGCCTGCCGCCCGGAACACGCGGTCCAGACCCTCGGCCTCGGCCTGGCGCTTCACCAGCCCGGATCCCGGGACCACCCAGGCGGGCACGCGGGCGGTGCGCCCGCGCACCACGTCCGCGGCGGCACGCAGGTCCTCGATGCGGCTGTTCGTGCAGGAGCCGATGAACACGCGGTCGACGGGCACCTCCTCGATGCGCGTGCCGGGCGTGAGGCCCATGTACTCGAGCGACACGCGCATGGCGTCGCGCTTGGCGGCGTCGGGCGCCTCGGCGGGATCGGGCACGCGGCCGTCGATCGCGATCGCATCCTCGGGGCTGGTGCCCCAGGTCACCATCGGCACGATGCGTGTGGCGTCGATCGACACCTCCCGGTCGAACCGGGCGCCGTCGTCGGTGGGCAGCGTGCGCCAGGCGGCCAGCGCACGCTCCCACGCCGCGCCCTCGGGCGCCAGCGGCCGGCCGTGCAGGTACGCGTACGTCGTGTCGTCCGGCGCCACCATGCCTGCGCGCGCGCCCGCCTCGATCGTCATGTTGCACACCGTGAGCCGGCCCTCGACCGACAGGCCGCGGATCGCGCTGCCCGCATACTCGATCACGTGCCCGACGCCGCCCGCGGCGCCGATGTGCGCGATGATCGCCAGCACGAGGTCCTTGGCCGTGACGCCCGGTCCGGGCGTGCCGTCCAGCGTGATGCGCATCGCCTTGGGCTTGCGCTGCCACAGGCACTGCGTGGCCATCACGTGTGCGACCTCGGACGAGCCGATGCCGAACGCGAGCGCGCCGACCGCACCGTGGGTGGCGGTGTGCGAATCGCCGCACACCAGGGTGACGCCCGGCTGGGTGAGGCCCTGCTCGGGGCTCACCACGTGCGCGATTCCCTGGCGCGCGTCGTCCAGGTAGAACAGCCGCACGCCGTGGTCACGGGTGTTGTTGCGGATCGCTTCGACCAGCCGCCGGTGCTGCGGGTCGGCAATCGCATCGAGGTCGCGGCGCGCGGTCGAGTTGTAGTGATCGGGTGTCGCCAGCGCGAGGTCGGGCCGGCGGACCTTCAGCCCGCGCTCGCGCAGCCGTGCGAACCCGGCCGCCGAGCCGTCGTGCAGCAGGTGCCGGTCCACGTACAGCAGGTGGTGCCCGTCGCCGCGGTCGACGACGACGTGCGCGTGCCAGATCTTGTCGAACAGGGTGCGGGGGGTGTCCATGCGTGGGTGCTCCGGCAAGGGGGTCAGCCGGCCGCCGCGGGGGACGCGGGGCGATCCGATGCCGCGGCGCCCGGTGCGTCGCTGCCGCCGGCGGGTTCGAGCGGGTCGCGGAACGCCGTGCGGCGCGCATCCCAGTCGGCGGCACCGAAGCGTGCGAACGTGCGCGCCGGCGATCCTTCGGTCTTCGGGGCGGGGTAGCGCCCTTCGCGCTTGACCGACGCCAGCAGCTCGTCGCAGGTCTGGATGATGCCGCCCAGCAGCAGCCCCGGCAGGATCGCAATTGCGTAGCCCATGCGTTCGGCCTCGGCCATCGGCAGGTCCGGCGTCTTGCCGCCGCGCACGACGTTCAGCAGGCAGGGGCCGCCGATGCGCTGCGGCACCGACGCCACCTCCTCGAGCGACTGCGGCGCTTCCAGGAAGACCACGTCGGCGCCGTTGGCCAGGGCCAGGCGCCCCCGTGCGACCGCCTCGTCGAAGCCGAGCACGGCGCGCGCGTCGGTGCGCGCGATGATGACGAAGTCGTTCGAGCGGCGCGCGGCGGCCGCGGCGCGGATCTTGGCGATGTAGTCCTCGCGGCTGGTGACGGCCTTGTCGTCGAGGTGCCCGCAGCGCTTGGGGAACACCTGGTCCTCGATGTGGATGGCCGCGACCCCGGCGCGCTCGAACTCCTGCACGGTGCGGAACACGTTCAGCTCGTTGCCGTAGCCGGTGTCCGCATCGCTGATCAGCGGAATCGAGATCGAGTTCACGATGCGCGTCGCGTTGGCGACCATCTCGGTCATCGTGATCAGCCCGTAGTCGGGATAGCCGAGCGTCATGGACGTGCCGGCGCCGGTCATGTAGGCGGCCTGGAATCCGGCGCGGTCGATGGCACGGCCGGTGATGCCGTCGATCGCGCCGGGGGCGACGATCATCCTGCCGCTGCGGAGCAGCGCGCGAAGGGCGGAGGCTTGGGACAAGGTCGGTCTCCCGGTGGGGGGAAAGGGTGGGGATTCAGTCGACGCGCATGCCGAGCGCTTCGGCCTGGCGTCGTTCGAACGCACGGCAGGCGTCGTCGTAGTGATGGCCGCGCATGCCGCCCTTGACGACGCCCGGTTCGACGGCACCCCACTTGTCGCGCCAGGCGGGCGGCAGCGCGAGGCCGTCGGGCGTCGCCAGCCAGAGACGGAACAGGGTGCGCTTGCGGGATTCGTCCGGATCGTCGGCGAAGGCGGTGCGCGAATGCAGCGTGGTGAAGTTGGACAGGATCTGCAGGTCGCCCGGCTCGAGGCGCATCCGGTACATGAACTGCGGCCGGCGCAGGATCTGGTCGAGCAGTTCGACGCCTTCGCGCAGCGCGTCGGAGCACGCCGGCGCATCGGGCAGCTTCAGGCCGTTGTGGATGCGGTTGCGGTTCCACGCGCAGAACACGTCGGTCGGCGTACGCGCGAACACGGTGGTCATCGTGTACGGGGGTTCACCTTCGCTCTGCTCGCCCTGGCGGCTGAACGGCACGGACTCCGTCTCCAGGACCCGTGCGAGATCGGGGCGCTCGGCGACCAGCTGCCGCCAGGCCGACACGCCGCTGCTGCATAGGCTGTCGCCGCCCTGGGGCGCCTGGTTGTAGCAGCTCAGCAGCACGACGTCGCCGCTGTCGACGTGGAAGTCGAGTTCGGCGTTGGACGAGTAGCCGCGCCCGGTCGGACTGCGGTAGTCGACGCCGACGTCCTTCACCGCGTTGATGTAGCGGGTCAGCTTGTCCTGCGGGCGTGCCACGCCGAGGTGCAGGCCGATCGCCCACGTCATCAGCTCGAACTCGGCGGCCGTCACGCCGGCGCGCGGCAGGCCCTTCACCAGCGCGATGCCGCGGCCATGCTCGGCCTCGTGCACCGCCGCGCGCAGCCGGGCGACGACGCGCGCGCCGAAGGGGAAGTCGCCGGCCCGGTACTGCAGGAGCGGCTTGTCGGGCACCCGGCCGGCGCGCACGCCGGCCACCAGCGCGGCGCGGTCGTCGTCGTCGAGCGGTGTCACCCAGCGGGTGTCGCGCTCGAGGTCGGCGACCGTCCACGCGGACGCGTCGCGGCCGGCACGCTGCGCCGAGGCGAGGAAGGCCGCCGGGACGTCGCGCGTGGCGGGTGCGGGTGCCGATGCGCCGGCAGACGAGGGCACGCTCATCGGGAAGTCTCCCTCATTCGATCGGGAACCGGCGCACGAGGCCGGTGAGGCGTTCGTCCTCTTCGCGGATCATCCGCACGAACTCTTCCGGCGTGCTCCCGATAGGAGACGCGCCGAGCGTGGCGAACGCCTTCAGCAGGCCTTCGTCCTTCAGGGCCTCGCGCACGGCGCCTGCAACCGATTGCGTGATCGTCGCGGGCGTGCCGAGCGGTGCGAACAGCCCATACCAGGTCTCGCCGGTGAGTTGCGGAAAGCCCGACTCCGCGGCGGTCGGCACGTCGGGCAGCACCGGCGAGCGCTGCCTGCCGGAGCTCATCAGCACCTTGAGCGTGCCCGTCTTCATGTGCGGCAGCACGGCGGTGTAGCCCATCGATCCGATGTTCACGTTGTTCCCGAGCAGATCGGTGATCAGCTGACCGCCGCCCTTGTAGTTGACGACGATCATCGACGGGATGTCGGTCTGCAGCATCTTCAGGCGCAGCCGTGCCGTGTTCTCGGTGGTGCCGAACGAGCAGGGCCTGGCGGCGGTGTTGCAGTACTTCGCCACCTCGGCGAGGGTGTTGCCCGGGATGGCGGTGTTGGCGACGTACACGCCCGACAGCACCGAGTAGGCCGACACCGGCACCAGCTGGCTCGCCGGGTCCACGCCCTTGAACGTCGGGAGATGCCGGATCAGCAGCAGCGAAGGCAGCTGCACGACGAACGTGTGGCCGTCGGGCTTCGCCTCGATGGCGCGGCGCGTGCCGATCAGGCCGTCGGCGCCGGGGGAGTTCTCGACGTTGACCGGCTGCTCCCAGCGACGTGCCAGCTCCTTGGCGAGCTGACGCGCCATCACGTCGGTGCCGCCGCCCGGGCTGTACGGGACGATGATGGTCACCGGCCGTGTCGGTTTCCAGGCGGCCTGGGCCTGCGCGGACGCCGAGGGCGGGACGGCCAGCAGTGCGGCCGCGAACGACAGCAGGACGGCGCGACGCCGTGCGAGATTCAAACCCATGCGTTGTCTCCGATCGACGCGAATGTGCAGTGCGCTCCGCCCTCTGGCCGGGGCGGTCTTCGGTTGAGCGGTTGTTATACTAAAAGGACATTTGATCCGGGGTCAAACCGGTCGGTTCCGGGGCGATCGTCGGACATCGGGAGGTCGGTGCGCATGCAGGCAGCCACGCAATTCCGGGCGCTCCTCCGTGGCGATGCGATGATCGTCGCCCCCGGCGCCTACGACGCCATCTCGGCGCTGTGCATTCAGCAGGCCGGGTATCCGGCGCTCTACATGACCGGATCGGGCACGGCCGCCGGGCTCGGGTTTCCCGACATCGGCCTGGTGACGATGTCCGAGATGGTCGAGAACGCGGCGCGCATCGCGCGCTCGGTGAGCATTCCGCTGATCGCGGACGCCGACACCGGCTACGGCAACGCGCTGAACGTCACGCGCACGGTGCGCGAGTACGAGTCGCGCAACGTGGCCGGCATCCACATCGAGGACCAGGTCACGCCCAAGCGCTGCGGTCACCTCGACGGCAAGGAGATCGTGCCGCACGCGGAGTTCGTGTCCAAGATCCGCGCGGCCGTCCAGGCGCGGCGCAATGCGGACTTCGTGATCATCGCCCGCACCGACGCGCGTGCCGTGCTCGGGTTCGACGAGGCGATCCGCCGCGCCAACGCGGCGCTCGACGCGGGCGCGGACATGGCGTTCATCGAAGCCCCGCAGACGCTCGACGAGGTGGCGCGCGTGCCGCGCCTGGTGCACGGGCCGTGCCTGCTGAACATGGTCGCGGGCGGCAAGACCCCCGCGCTGGGTCTCGACGACGCGCAGGCGATGGGCTACCGCATGACGATCCTGCCCGGCATCCTGTTCCGCAACGCGATCGCGACCTTCGACCGCGTGCTGTCCGACCTGGCCGCGCAGCGCAGGATGCCGGGCATCGCGGGCGCGGACACCGTGACCGACGGATTCCGCCGCTTCGGGCTCGATGTCTGGAATGCGATCGGCACCGACCCGGAGACGTCCGGCGAACGTGGAGGACAATAGCGGGATCGCCACCGCGCACCGCGAGGGCGGTACGTTCTCCCCCGTGGAAGGGCATCCGTGCAACCCAGCGCAGGCATCACCGATGGGCGTTCCGACGCCGCCGACCTCGACGCAGGTGCGGACCCCGAGGCGGTCTTCCGGCTGCGGAAGGTGTGCAAGACCTATCGCATGGGCGAGACCGAGATCCACGCGCTGCGCGACGTCGATCTCGACCTGCATCCGGGCGAGTTCGTCGTGCTGCTGGGGGCCTCGGGCAGCGGCAAGTCCACGCTGCTCAACATCCTCGGCGGACTCGACCGGCCCAGTTCGGGCGCGGTGCACTACCGCGACCACGACCTCGCCGCGGCGAGCGCGGCGCAGCTCACGCGCTTCCGGCGCGAGCACGTCGGCTTCGTGTTCCAGTTCTACAACCTGATCCCCAGCCTCACCGCGTACGAGAACGTGGCGCTCGTGACCGAGATCGCGGCCGCGCCGATGGACGCCGCCGCCGCGCTCGCGCTGGTCGACATGGGCCCGCGGCGCGACCACTTCCCGTCGCAACTGTCGGGCGGCGAGCAGCAGCGCGTCGCGATCGCACGCGCGGTGGCCAAGCGGCCCGACGTGCTGCTGTGCGACGAGCCCACCGGCGCGCTCGACTATGCCACCGGCAAGGTGGTGCTGTCGGTGCTGCAGCGGGTGAACCGCGAGCTCGGCACGATCACCGTCGTGATCACGCACAACGCGGCCATCGCGGCGCTGGCCGACCGGGTGATCCGCATCAGCAACGGCCGCATCGTCGCGATCGAGCACAACGCCGTGAAGGCGACCCCGGACGACATCGCGTGGTGACCACGATGCTCGCCCGCATGCTGTGGCGCGACCTCTGGCACCTGCGCGGCCAGGTGATCGCGGCGGCGCTGGTCGTGGCCTGCGGCGTCGCCACCCTGGTGGCGACCTGGGGCACGTACCAGTCGCTGCTGGCGGCGCGCGACGACTACTACCTCACCCACCGCTTCGCCGACGTGTTCGCGCACCGGAAGCGTGCGCCCGACGCGCTGGCCGCGCAGGTGCGGGCCATTCCGGGCGTCGCGCAGGTGCGCACCCGGATCGTGGCCGAGGTGTCGGTCGACGTGCCGGGGCTGGCCGAGCCCGCCACCGCGCGGCTGGTGTCGGTGCCCGAGGCGCAGGTGCCGATGCTCAACGACCTGCAACTCGTGCGCGGGCGGTACGTGGACCGCGGCGCCGCCGACCAGGTGCTGGTCAGCGACGCGTTCGCGCGGGCCAACGGACTCGATGTCGGACACACGCTGGGCGCGCTGCTCCACGGCCGCTGGAAGACGCTGTCGATCGTCGGCATCGCGCTGTCGCCCGAGTTCGTCTACGAGATCGGCAGCGGCATGCTGTTCCCCGACAACCGCCGCTTCGGCGTCCTGTGGATGTCCGGCGAGGCGCTGGCACCGGCGTTCGACATGCAGGGCGCGTTCAACGACGTGGCCCTGACCCTGTCGGCGCAGGCGCGCGAGCGCGACGTGATCGCCGCGCTCGACACGCTGCTGCGCCGCTACGGGGGGCTGGGCGCCTACGGTCGCGACGAGCAGCTGTCGCACCGCTTCGTGACCGACGAGCTGGGCGAGCTGGAAGTGATGACCACGACCGTGCCGAGTCTGTTCCTCGCCGTGTCGGCCTTCCTGCTGTACGTGGTGCTGTCGCGGCTGGTCGCCACGCAGCGCACGCAGATCGGGCTGCTCAAGGCCTTCGGATACGGTGACGCGCGCCTCGGCCTGCACTATGTGCAGTTCGCGCTCGCCACGGTGGCGCTCGGGCTGGCGGCGGGCCTGCCGTCGGGCGTGCTGCTGGGCGGATGGTTCGTCGACGTGTACCGCGACTTCTTCCACTTCCCGCGTCTGCGCTTCGGCGCCGACGCCGCCCTGGTGATCGCCGCCGTCGCGGTCAGCCTGGTGTCGGGCGCCGTCGGTGCGCTGGTGGCCGTGCGCAGGGCCGTGGCGCTCGCGCCGGCCGAGGCGATGCGTCCGGAGCCGCCGGCGAGCTTCCGGGCCGGCGCGCTGGCGCGCTGGGACGCCCGCCGACGCCTGCCCGCGTCGCTGCGCATGATCGTGCGCAACCTGATGCGACGGCCGTGGCGCGCCGTCGCGTCGGTGCTGGGCATGGCCTTCGCGATCGGCCTGATGCTGGTCGGACGCTTTGCGCTGGACGCCCCCAACCACATGCTGTCGGTGCAGTTCAACGAGGTGCAGCGCGACGACCTCACCGTCCTCTACAACGAGCCGCGGGGCCCCGATGCCGCGATCTCCATCGCCCGCCTGGACGGCGTCGTGCAGGCCGAGGCGTTCCGCCTGCTGCCGGTGTGGCTGCGTCACGAGCACCGCAGCAAGCGGGTGGAGGTGACGGGGCTGCAGCCCGGCCACCAGCTGCGTCGCCTGCTCGACCGTGACCGGCGGCCGCTGACCCTGCCGGCGCAAGGCCTGGTGCTGACCGAGAAGCTCGCGCGCACGCTCGGCCTGTCGCCCGGCGACCTGGTGACGATGGAGGTGCTGGAGGGGAAGCGCCCGGTGCTGCGCGTGCCGGTGGCCGGCGTCGTCGACGAGATGCTGGGCCTGGGCGCCTACATGGACGCGCGGGCGCTCGCGCGCCTGCTGGGCGAGGACGACGTGGCGTCGGGCGTGGCGCTGCGGATCCGCGCCGACACCGCGGCAGGCTTCTACGAACGCCTGAAGCGCCTGCCCGTGGTGGCCGGCGTCGCGGCGCACGGGGTCGTGCAGCAGACGGTGCGCGAGACGATGAACCGCGCCTTCTTCTTCTTCAGCGTGGTGCTGGTGGCCTTCTCGTGCGTGATCATCGCGGGCATGGTCTACAACAGTGCACGCATCGCCCTGTCCGAACGCGGCAACGAGCTCGCGAGCCTGGGCGTGCTCGGCTTCACGCAGCGCGAGGTGGGCGTTCTGCTGCTGGGCGAGCAGGCCCTGCTGCTGCTGGCGGCGATCCCGGCCGGTCTTGCGCTGGGGTACGGCGCGTGCGCACTCATGGTGCCCATGTTCGACCGCGACCTGTTCCGCGTGCCGCTGGTGATCGCGTCGCGCTCGTACCTGTACGCGGTGGCGGCCGCACTGGCGGCGGCGGTGCTGTCCGGGCTGCTGGTCGCGCGCCGCCTGCGCAGCCTCGACCTGATCGCCGTCCTCAAGACGCGCGAATGAGGCATTCCACGCATGGATCGGAGCCCTCGATGACCCTGAAACGTGTCCTGTTGGCGGTGGTGGCGATCGCGCTCGTCGCGCTGCTGGTGGTGCTGTGGATGCCGTCGCCCGTGGAGGTCGACGCGGCCGAGGTGCAGGCCGGACCGATGCGCGTCACGGTCGACGACCAGGGCGAAACGCGCAGCCACGACCGCTTCGTGCTGTCGGCGCCGGTGGCCGGCCGCCTCGCACGCATCGCGCTGCACGATGGTGACGCGGTGACCGGCGGCCAGGTGGTGGCCGAGATCGCGCCGCTGCCGCTGTCGACGCGCGAGCGCGAGGAGATCGTGGCGCGCGTCGCGGCCGCCGATGCGCTCCAGCGTGAAGCCGAGCAGCGGGTGCGCCATGCCGACGAAGACCTGGCGCAGGCGCAGCGCGAGCTCGAGCGCACGCGGCGGCTGGTCGCCGAGAAGTTCGTGGCGCCGCAGGCGGCCGAGCGCGCGCAGAACCTCGAGCGCACCGCGGCCAGCGAGGCCGAGGCCGCGCGCCAGCGTGCGCGGGCGGCGGCGGCCGATGCGCAGGCCGCCCGCGCGGGGTTGGCCGCCACGCGCGCAGGCGGTCTGGTGCAGGTGCGTGCGCCGACGGCCGGCCGCATCCTGCGCGTCCACGACGCGAGCGAGCGCGTCGTCGCGGCCGGCACGCCGCTGATGGTGGTCGGCGATCTCGCGCACCTGGAGGTCGTCGTCGAGCTGCTGTCGTCCGATGCGGTGAAGGTGGCCGCCGGCATGCCGGTGCTCATCGATGGCTGGGGCGGCGACCGCGCGCTGCGCGCGACCGTGCGCCGGGTCGAGCCCTACGCGGTGACCAAGGTGTCGGCGCTGGGCATCGAGGAGAAGCGCGT
>JAKOZZ010000207.1 GCA_029779755.1 Pseudomonadota bacterium | reverse complement strand
GCCTGGCCGCGCGCCTGCGCGCGGCGGTCGTGATCAAGGGCGCGGGCTCGGTGGTCGCGTCCCCCGACGGCGACTGGAGCGTGAACGACAGCGGCGGCCCCGCGCTGGCCACCGGCGGCACCGGCGACGTGCTGGCCGGGGTCGTTGCGTCGCTGATCGCACAGGGGCATCCGACCGTCGATGCGCTGCGACTGGGCGTCTGGCTGCACGGACACGCGGGCGACTTGTGGCAGGCGCATCATGGCGGCACGACCGGCATGTCGGCGGCGGAACTGCCGCATTGGCTGGTCGCGGCCTCCGCCTGCTGACGTCCCCGACGAGAGGAACGCCTCCGTGACCTCCGACCGCGCTGCCCCGCCCCCGACTACCGCCATGACCGCGCCCTCGCCGCAGGCGATCGCCTACCGTGCCGTGTTCGACGGCATCGCCGCGCGCGCGTCGGCCGCGGAGCGCCTGTCGATCGGCGCGCTGGTGCGCGGCGAGCCCGGGCGGCGTGCGCAGTTCACGCTGGAGGCGGCCGGGCTCCACCTGGACCTCACCCGCGCGCAGATGACGGTCGACGACCTGACCGCGCTGTTCGAGCTGGCCCGTGCGGCTGACGTCACGGCCCACCGGGACGCGATGATGCGCGGGGCGACCGTCAATGCCACCGAAGGGCGGCCGGCGCTGCACACTGCTCTGCGGCGCGATCCGGCGCGTCCGCTGGTCGTCGACGGCACGGACCTGATGCGCGAGGTCGACGAGACCCTGACGCGCATGCGCGACTTCGCGTCCCGCGTGCGCGACGGGCGCTGGCGCGGCGCGCGCGGGCGGCTGATCACCGACGTGGTCAACATCGGCATCGGCGGCTCGCAGCTCGGACCGCTGCTCGCCTGCGAGGCGCTGCGCGACTGGGCCCATCCGCGCGTGCAGGTGCACTTCCTGTCGAACATCGATCCGGGCTGCTGGGACGCGATCCGAGCGCAGCTCGACCCGCATGCCACCCTGGTCGTGGTCGCCTCCAAGTCGTGGCGCACGATCGAGACCGCCCGCAACGCCGAGGCAGTACGCCGCTGGCTGCGGTCGGGCGGCATCGACGATGCGGGCCTGGCGCGGCACCTGGTGGGCGTGACGGCAAACGTCGCGGGCGCCCGTGCGTTCGGGCTGTCGGACGAAGCGATCTTCCCCTTCCGCGACTGGGTGGGCGGGCGCTTCTCGCTGTGGTCGGCGATCGGTCTGCCGGTGATGCTGTCGATCGGGCCCGACGGGTTCGACCGGATGCTGGCCGGCGCGCGTGCGATGGACGAACACTTCGCGACCGCACCGATCGCGCAGAACGCCCCGATCCGCCTGGCGCTGCACAGCGTGTGGAACCGGCTCGCGCTGGGCAGCAACAGCGAGCCCGTGATCCCCTACTGCGACGCCCTGCGGCGCCTGCCGGCGTTCCTGCAGCAGCTGCAGATGGAGAGCAACGGCAAGTCGACCGACGTCGACGGCGCGCCGCTGCCGTGGCAGACGATGCCGATCGTCTGGGGCGAGGCCGGCACCGATGCCCAGCATTCGTTCTTCCAGGCCCTCCACCAGGGCACGTCGCGGCATCCGGTCGAGTTCGTGCTGGCCGTGCCGCCCCGGCCCGACCCCGAAGGACGGGACCGCACGCTGCTCGCCAACGCCCTTGCGCAGGCCGAAGGGCTGATGAACGGGCGCGGGCTGGCCGAGAGCCGGGCCGAGCTGATCGCGCAGGGCGTCGCGCCCGACCAGGCCGATCGCATCGCGCCGCACCGCGTGCACGCTGGCAACCGGCCGAGCAGCGTCGTGCTGCTGGGCACCCTCACACCGGCCTCGTTCGGCGCGCTGCTGGCGCTGTACGAGCACAAGACGGCGGCGCTCGGCTGGCTGTGGCGCATCAACTCCTTCGACCAGTGGGGCGTGGAGCTGGGCAAGCAGCTCGCCGGCCCGATCGAAGCGGCGCTGGCCGCCCCCGGGGCGCCCGATGGGGCGATGGATCCGAGCACGGCCGCGCTCATCCTTCGGCTGCGCGCCCTGCTGGAGGCGCGCACGGACCCGGGTGCGCCGGACGCTGCGTAGCGCAGACCGGACCCGGACGCGTCCGGCAGCGTGCTCAGCCGGCTCCGGGGCCGACGAACTCGGTCATCCGTCCGGCCTTCAGCGTCAGCCGGCAGTCGCAGCGCTGCGCGAGGCCGGCGTCGTGCGTGACCAGCACGAGCGTTGCACCCGCTTCGCGGTTCAGCTCGAACAGCAGGTCGATGATGCGCTCGCCGGTCACGGCGTCGAGGCTGCCGGTGGGTTCGTCGGCGAACAGCAGCGGCGGACGCCCGGCGAACGCACGCGCCAGCGCCACGCGCTGCTGCTCGCCGCCGGACAGCGTCTTCGGATAGTGGCCGAGCCGGTCGCCCAGCCCCACCCGCTGCAGCAGCGTGCGCGCCTTCGCTTCGGCCTGGGCGTCGCCCGCCAGCTCGAGCGGCAGCATCACGTTCTCGAGCGCGGTCATCTGCCCCAGCAGCTGAAAGGTCTGGAACACGAAGCCGACATGGGTCGAGCGCCACGCGGCGCGGGCATCCTCGTCCAGCGCGAACAGGTCCTGGCCGAAGATCTCGACCCGCCCCGCGCTCGGGAGATCGAGCCCCGCCATCAGCCCGAGCAGCGTGGACTTGCCCGATCCCGATGCGCCGACCACCGCGAGCGAGGTTCCGGCAGGCACGCTGAACGACACGTCCTCCAGGATGGTGAGCGCGCCGTCCGCATCGCGGACGCGCTTGACGAGGTGCTCGACGATAATGGCCGACATGCAGATCCGATCGTTTCCTGAGGTCCGCGGGCGCAGGACCGCCCTGCGTGCGCTCGCGAGTCTAACGGTGTTGGGTGGCGTGCCGATGGCGGGCCTTACCAGCGCATCGGCGACCGCGCCCGCGCCCGTGCTGCTCGTGATCGGCGACAGCATGTCCGCCGAGTACGGCCTGAAGCGCGGCGCGGGCTGGGTCGCGCTGCTCGCACAGCGCGTGGGCGATCCCGCCCCGGCGGGCAACCCTGTGCGTCCGGGCGCTCCCGCGCGTGCGGGCGAACGGACCCGCCCCTACCAGGTGGTCAACGCCAGCATCAGCGGTGAGACCACGGCCGGCGGGCGCAGCCGCATCGACGAACTGCTGGCGCGTCATCGTCCGCGCGTCGTGGTGATCGAGCTGGGCGGCAACGACGCGCTGCGCGGGCTCGATCTGGCGATGACCGAACGCAACCTGCGCGAGATGACGCAGCGCGCACAGCGCGCCGGCGCGCGCGTGCTGCTGGTGGGCATCCAGGTGCCGCCGAACTACGGCCGCGCCTACACCGAGCGGTTTGCCGCCCTCTTCGAGGCCGTGGCGCGCAGCGAGAAGGCCGCACTGGTGCCCTTCCTGCTGGACGGTTTCGCCGACCGCATGGAATTCTTCCAGCCGGACCGCATCCATCCGAACGAGCGCGCACAGGCGCGCATGCTCGAGACGGTCTGGCCCGCACTCAGCCGACTGCTCTGACCTCCGACGGACCTCCCCATGAACGCTCCCGCCCCACAGTACTGCGCCACGCCCGGCCAGCGTCACGACCCGATGACCACGCGCGCCATGGTCACGGCGCCCCACTACCTGGCCACGCAGTCCGGCCTGCACGTGCTGCGCAGCGGCGGCAACGCCGTCGACGCTGCGATCGCCGTGGCCGCCACGCTGGCGGTGGTCTACCCGCAGATGTGCGCGGTCGGCGGCGACAGCTTCTGGCTGATCTGGAACGCGCACACCCGCGAGCTGCGCGCGCTCAACGCCAGCGGCCGATCGGGCGAACGGGTGACGCGTGCGCACTATCGCGGCCTGGGACTCGAGGCGATCCCGCCGCGCGGCTGGCTGGCCGCCAACACGGTGCCCGGCATCCCCTCGGGCTGGGACGAGGCCTGGCGCTGGTCGCAGGCGACGATGCCCTCGACCCGCCGCTGGCACGAGCTCTTCGACGACGCGATCGCGTATGCCGAGCAGGGCGCGCCGGTGACGCCGTCGCTCGCGCACTGGCTGGCCGTCAACGTCGACCCGGCCGACGAGCGCTTCCGCGCGCTGCAGCGCTTCGAGGGATTCCGCCGCTGCTTCCTCAAGCCGGACGGATCGCCGTGGACCGTCGGTGAAGTGCTGCGGCAGCCCGAGCTCGCGCAGACCCTGTGCATCCTCGCGCGCGACGGCGCATCGGCGTTCTACCGCGGCGAGATCGCGCAGCGCATCGTGGACGACCTGCAGGCCAACGGCGGGCTGCTCACGCGCGAGGACTTCGCCGCGCACCGCGCCGACTGGGTCGCGCCCATCAGCGTGCCGTACCGCGACACCGTCGCGTACAACTTCCCGCCCAACACGCAGGGCATGGCGTCGCTGGCGATCCTGAACATCCTGCAGCACTTCGACCTGTCGAAGATCCCCGAGGGCTCCGCCGACTACTACCACCTGCTGATCGAGGCGACCAAGGAGGCCTTCGTCGACCGCGACCGCTTCCTGACGGACCCCGACTTCCAGCACATCCCGCTCGATCGGCTGCTGTCGCGCGAACACGGGGCCGCGCAGGCCGCGCGCATCCGCATGGACCGCGCCGCGGGGCCGCTCGCGCCGCTCGATCCCAAGGGCGACACCGTGTGGTTCGGCGTGGTCGACGGCCACGGCAACGCCGTGTCGCTGATCCAGAGCATCTATCACGACTTCGGGTCGGGCATCGTGCCGGCCGGCACCGGCGTGATCCTGCAGAACCGCGGCAGCTTCTTCTCCCTGTCCGACGACCACGTGAACCGGCTCGAGCCGCGCAAGCGCTGCTTCCACACGCTGAACCCGGCGATGCTGTTCCGCGATGGCCGCCCGTGGCTGGTGTACGGCACGATGGGGGGCGAAGGTCAGCCGCAGACCCAGGCCGCGATCGCCACCCGCATCGTCGACTACGGACTGACGCCGGCCGAGGCCGTGGCCGCGCCGCGCTGGCTGCACGGCCGCACCTGGGGGGCCGCCTCCAACGACACCAAGATCGAGTCGCGCGTGCCGCAGGCCGTGCGCGACGAGCTCGCACGGCGCGGCCATCCGGTGCGCGCGGTCGACGACTACACCGACGTGATGGGACACGCCGGCGCGATCCTGATCGACGCCGGGTCCGGCGTGCTGCAGGGCGCCACCGATCCGCGCAGCGACGGCCTGGCCGCCGGATTCTGAAGCGGACGCACGGATCGGGCGCAAGGATCGGAGTGCCTGATCGGAGCCCCTGATCGGAGTGCGTCGCGTCGGCCGGCACTCGGCGGCCGGCAGTAGACTGCGGACATCCTCTCACCTGCCCCACGGAATCGCGCATGAGCACCACCTCCACCCCCTACGGAACGATCCCGCCCGCATCGCCGATGCCGCAACGCCGCCCGGTGAGCCTGCCGCGCCTGCAGCAGATGCGCGAGGCCGGCGAGAAGATCACCATGCTCACCGCCTACGACGCCACGTTCGCGGCCGTTGCCGACGCGGCCGGCGTCGACGTGCTGCTGGTGGGCGACTCCCTGGGCATGGTGTGCCAGGGCCTGCCTAGCACCGTCGGCGTGACGCTCGATGCGGTCCGCTACCACACCGAAAGCGTCGTGCGCGGACTGCAGCGCGCGCAGGGCACCTGCTGGGTCGTCGCCGACCTGCCCTTCGGCTCGTACCACGAGTCCCGCGAACAGGCGCTGCGCAGCGCCACCGTGCTGATGCAGGCCGGCGCGCACATGGTCAAGCTCGAAGGCGGCGGCTGGACGCCCGACGTCGTGCGTTTTCTCGTCGAGCGCGGCGTGCCCGTCTGCGCGCACCTGGGGCTGACGCCGCAGACGGTGCATGCGCTGGGCGGCTACCGCGTGCAGGGACGCACCGACGAATCGGCCGCGATCCTGCGGCGCGATGCGCACGCCCTGGCCGACGCCGGCGCGACGATGCTGGTGCTCGAGATGGTGCCGGCGGCGCTGTCGCGCAGCCTCACGGGCGAACTGCCCGGCTGCCACACGATCGGCATCGGCGCCGGCAGCGGCACGGCGGGCCAGGTGCTGGTGATGCACGACATGCTCGGCATCAACCTGGGCAAGATGGCCCGCTTCGTGCACGACTTCATGAGCGAGGCCGGCAGCGTGCGCGGTGCGATCGAGACCTACGTGAAGGCGGTCAAGAGCGGGCGGTTCCCCGACGACACGAAGCACGCGTGGTGAGGAAGCATGCGCGGT
>JAKOZZ010000179.1 GCA_029779755.1 Pseudomonadota bacterium | reverse complement strand
CTGAACGGCTGCGCGCGCCACTGGCTGCGCAGCGCGTCGACGAAGTCCCGGCCGCCCAGCACGCGCAGCCCGCGCGCCTTCATCGCGGTGTACAGGGCCAGGCTGAAGCTCACGCCGAGGTTGACCAGGCCGACGAGCGCAACGCCGATCACCGTCACCAGCACCGTGCCGGCCGCCACTGAAAAGTCCAGCCCCGCGAGGCCGTAGGCGACGTTGGCGCTCGAGAACGTGACGTGCCGGATGTCGAGCGGCAGGCCCAGGATCGATCCGAAGAAGCCGACGAATCCAAGCATGAACCCGAACGCGACGTTGCCCGCCAGCGCGCCCAGGTTGTTCTCCACGTAATCGGCCAGACGGTCCAGGCGCGGCGCCCCCAGCAGGCGCTGCAGCCAGCCGACGCGGCGCAGCCGCTCGGGCACGCGGCCGTACACGCAGCGGTTGTCGTAATACCCGGAGATCAGTCCGGCGAGGTACAGGCACACGCCGGCGATCGCGGCATGGAACAGGGCCAGCGACTGCCATGGATGGCTGTCGCCCAGCAGATGTGCGGCCTTGGCCGGCGCGGCCACATGGGCACCGGTCAGCGCGTGCCAGCCGAGCGCGATCGCCAGCGCCACCGGGAACGCCACGGCGACGTTGCCCAGGATGGCGATGATCTGGGTGCGCGAGATCTGGGCGGTGAGCGCCGCGATGCGATCGAGCGCCTGCTGCCGGCCGCTGGCGTCCTCCGCGGCGGCGGCGATCCGGGCGGCCGTCATCGCCGGCTGCTTGGTCGCGATCGTGAAGTGCAGCAGGTGCACGACGACGAAGCCGGCCGCGTAGTTGACGCCGAACAGGAAGGCTTCCCAGAACGCCGGCAGGTGCAGCGACGCCAGCCAGATCTTGATCAGCGCCATCGCGCCGACGATGATCCCGGCGCCACCGGCCGAGCGGGCCATCGCCCAGTATTCGCTGCGGGTGCTGGTGATGTAGTGCTCGCCGGTCCGGCTCGCGTTCTCGGTCACCTGCAGCGCCAGCAGGTCGGTGCTGCGCAGGATCAGCTCGCGCACGCCGTGCCGTCGCGATTCGCCTTTCACCAGGTCGATCAGCAGCTGTGCCGCCGTGACGGTGCGCTGCGTGTCGTCGTCGCTGCGCAGCAGGCGCATCAGCGTCGACATGCGCCGGATCGTCGCCCGGCCGCGCAGCACCAGCCGCGTGAGCGCGATGCTGGCGCCCTGCTGCCGTGCGCGCCTGCGGGTGCGCAGGAGCACGTCGTCGCACTGGTCCAGCAGCACGGCCAGATGGCGGGCCGCGTCCTCGTCCAGCGGCGGCGCGTGCTCCGGACCCGGCACGTCGGTGCCATCGGCCGGCGTGAGGCAGCGCAGCATCTCCTCGGCCTGCGCCAGGAACGGCGACCCCTGCTGCGGTGCCGGCGCGTTGTAGCGCAGCAGCTCGGGGTCGACGCCCAGGGCGGCCAGGCGGTGGGTGAGCATGCGCAACGCATCCAGGAGTTCGACGCGGAACACCAGGGCGGCGCGCGCGCACGGGCCGTCGGGTTCGTGTGCGCACTGCAGGTCGATCTGCCGCCAGATCGCGCCGATCAGCGTCGCCCAGCGCTCGGTCCCGGCCAGTGCGACCCAGTCGCGGTCGTCGCGACGCGAGAAGACCTCGCCCAGCAGGTCGATCCAGTGCGTGCGGTTCGGCGCCTCGGGCAGCACGCGCAGGCAGGCACGGCGGAACAGCTCGGACAGGAAGCCCTGCCCGGACTCGATGCCGGTCTCGGACAGCAGGTGCCGCTGGGTGCGACCGGGAATCGTCGCGCACAGCAGGCGGGCGACGGCCTGCGCCAGCGCCTCGTCGTCGGCGAGCGCGGCGCACAGCGCGTCGAGCCGCGCGACGGCGGCGTCGGCGCTTTCCCCGGCGCGCGGCCGCAGATCCGCGACGAGTTCGATCAGCCAGGCCGGGTCACCGTCTGCGGCACGCGTGCGCAGGTGAGAGAAGTCCGGCACGGCGCAGCCTCAACCGCCGGTGTAGCGGGGCGGACGCTTCTCGAGGAACGAGCGCACGCCCTCGGCATAGTCCGCCGACGCGGCGGCCAGTGCGAACTGGTCGAAGTCGGCGTGGCTGACGGCGCGGTCGAGCGCGAAGGCCGATGCGTTCACCGCCTGCTTGATCATCCGCACCTGCACCGGCGGCATGCTCGCGCAGCGCTCGGCCAGTGCCATCGCGACCTCGACCGATTTGCCCGGCGCGGCCAGCTCGTCGACGAAGCCCCAGTCGAGCGCACGCGCCGCGGGCAGCTTCTCCGACAGGATCGCGATGCGCTTGGCGCGCGCCGGTCCCACCAGGTGCGTGATGCGCGGCACCGCCCCCCACTGCAGGTTCATGCCGCGCTCGATCTCGGGCACGTAGAAGTGGCTGTTCTCGGCGGCCACCCGCAGATCGCAGGCCGCCACCAGCGCAGCCCCGCCGCCCACGCACCAGCCCTCGACCGCCGCGATCGTGATCGCCTCGATCTCCTCCCACGCGCGGCACAGCTTGCCGCCGGTCTGCAGCTGCAGGCGCCGCTCCGACAGGCGCGACGTCTGCGGGTCGAGCCGCTCGGGATCCTTCAGGTCGGCCCCGTTGCTGAAGTTGGTCGCCGTGCCGGTCAGGATCACGGCGCAGACGTCGGGGTCGTTCTCGAAGCTGCGCGCGGCGTCGGTCAGCGCGCGGCAGGCTGCGATCGACAGCGCGTTGGCGCGGTCCTGGCGGTCGAAGCGCACGATGGCGATGCGGCCGTGCCGCTCGATCTTGACGAAGGACATGGGGGGCTCCGGAGGGTCCTGTGGAGAGGGCGGAAGACCGCGGCGGGGGGCCGGTCAGCCGCGGCCCACGAACGGCATCTTGGTGGCCATGATGGTCATGAACTGCACGTTCGCCTCGGGCGGCAGGCTGGCCATGTGCAGCACGGCGTCGGCGACCTGGTTCACGTTCATCAGCGGTTCGGGCGCGATCGTGCCGTTGGCCTGCGGCACGCCGTTGGCCATGCGGTTGGCCATGTCGGTGCCGGCATTGCCGATGTCGATCTGGCCGCAGGCGATGTCGTACTTGCGCCCGTCGAGCGAGGTCGATTTGGTCAGGCCGGTGATCGCATGCTTGGTCGACGTGTAGGGCGCCGAGTTCGGCCGCGGCGCATGCGCGGAGATCGACCCGTTGTTGATGATGCGGCCGCCCCGCGGGGTCTGGTCCTTCATGATGCGGAACGCGTGCTGCGTGCACAGGAACGCGCCCGTCAGGTTCACGTCGACGACGTTCTTCCACTGCTCGTAGGTGAGCTCCTCGAGCGGGATGCCGGGGGCGTTGACGCCGGCATTGTTGAACAGCACGTCGAGGCGGCCGAACACCGCGCGCGTGCGGTCGAACAGCGCGGCCACCGACGCCGGGTCGGCGACGTTGGTCGGCACCGCCAGCGCCATGCCCGCCGGTGCGCCGGCCTTCGCGATCGTCGCGTCGAGCTCGTCGGCACGCCGGCCCGCCAGCACCACGCGCCAGCCCGCGCCCAGGAAGCGGATCGCGGTCGCCCTGCCGATGCCCGCGCTCGCGCCGGTGATCAGCGCAACCTTGCCTTGTCCGTCCATGTCGTCGGTCTCCTCGTTGTCCGTGCGTCGCCACGCATCCGTGCGTCGACGCGCAAGACTACACCGACTCGATCCGCCGACCCGTGCGGCACGGCGTCACGCCGGACCGAAGCGCCGCGGGGTCACTCCGGACCGAAGCGCCGCGGCTGTCCGGTGGCCTCGATCACCGACATCCACAGCTCGCCCTCGGGGTCGACCCGCTTGCGACGCCGGGTGGCCAGCGCCATCGGCACATGGACGAAGCGGCCGTGCCAGCGCCCCACCAGCATCGCCGTGTTGCCCGCCATCGCCGCGTGCACGGCGTTGCGCGCCAGGTTCCAGCAGAACACGCTGTCGGACGGCGAGGCCGGGATGCTGCGGATCGTGTAGCTGGGGTCGATGGACTTCAGCGTGACCTCGCGCCCGCGCGCCTGGAAGTGCGCGCCGATGCGGTCGCGCAGGAAGGCGCCGACGTCCTTCAGCCGCGGATTGCCGCTCTTGTCGGTGGGCGACCCGGGTTGCGCGTCGATCAGATCCTGCGCCGCGCCTTCGGCCGCCACGACCACCGCGTGACCGTGGCGCGTCAGCACGCGCTCGAGGCAGGCGAGCACGCCGCCGGGGCCGTCCAGGTGCGCGGGCACCTCCGGGATCAGCACCAGGTCGACGTCGGCCGACGCCAGCGCCGCCTGGCAGGCGAGGAAACCCGAATGCCGGCCCATCAGCTTCACCAGCCCGATGCCGTCGCGCGCGCCCATCGCCTCGACCCGTGCGGTGCGGATCACCTGCACGGCGGCCGAATACGCGGTCTCGAACCCGAAGCTGCGATCGATGAACGGAATGTCGTTGTCGATCGTCTTGGGCACGCCCACCACCGCGATGCGCAGGCCGCGCCGGTCGATCTCGTCCGCCACGCGCATCGCACCGCGCATGCTGCCGTCGCCGCCGACCACGAACAGGATGCCGATGCCGTTCGCCTCGAGGTTGTCGACCACCTCGGCCGGATCCTGGGCGCCGCGCGACGCACCGAGCACGGTGCCGCCGCCGTGATGGATGTTGGCGACCGACTCGGGCGTGAGCGCGACCGGCGCGTGGCCGAGCCGCGCGATCAGTCCCTCGTAGCCGTAGCGGAACCCCTGGATGTGGCGCACGCCGTAGCCGTGGGCGAGTTCCAGCACGAGGCCGCGGATCACGTTGTTCAGCCCGGGGCACAGACCGCCGCAGGTGACGATCGCGCAGCGCACCGTGCGCGGGTCGAAGAAGATGCGGTCGCGCGGACCGGCCAGCTCGAAGGCGGGCAGCCGTCCGATCGGACCGGCGCGGAGCAGGCGCTGCACGCTGTCGTCGATCAGCACCTGGTCGGCCGCGCCCACGAAGGACATCGCCGTCGGCCCGAGATGCGCGGCGACCGGTGACGGCAGCCGGCAGGGACCGAGCGCGCGGATCGCGGTGTCGTCCGCGCTCAGGGCGGCGATCGCCGCCGCCAGGTCGCCGGCGTCGCCGGTGCCGCCCGAAGCTCCGATGGCCGCGTTCATGCCGTCCCTCCTGCGCACCGGTTACTGCAGGATCCCCGCGCGCACTTCGTCCCGCGTCAGCAACCGCACCGGTCTTGGGGTCACCTGCCAGATCTCGTCGCAGTATTCGCGGATCGTGCGGTCCGACGAGAACGGCCCGGAGCGCGCGCAGTTCAGGATCGACATCCGCGTCCAGCGGTCCGGGTCGCCGTAGGCCTCGCCCACGCGCCACTGGCAGTCGCTGTACGCCCGGAAGTCGGCCAGCACCAGATACGGATCGTGCTCGAGCAGGTTCTCCAGCAGCGGGCGGAAGAGCGTCGCATCGCCGTGCGCGAAGAAGCCCGAGGAGATCAGGCCGAACACCTCGCGCAGCTCTGCATCTTCCTCCAGCACCCGTTGCGGGTGGTAGCCGTGCGCGCGTGCCGCGGCGACCTCCGGCGTCGACAGGCCGAAGGTGAAGAAGTTGTCCTCGCCGACCGCGTCGCGGATCTCGATGTTGGCGCCGTCCAGCGTGCCGATCGTCAGCGCGCCGTTCATCGTGAACTTCATGTTGCCGGTGCCGGAGGCCTCCTTGCCGGCCGTCGAGATCTGTTCCGACAGGTCCGCCGCGGGATAGATGCGCTGACCGTTGCTGACCGTGAAGTTGGGCAGGAACACCACCTTGATCAGGTCGCGCACCGCCGGGTCGCGGTTGATCGTCGCTCCGACCGCGTTGATCAGCTTGATGATCAGCTTCGCGATCCGGTAGCCGGGCGCGGCCTTGCCGCCGAACACGAAGGTGCGGGGCGGCATCGCGATCGACGGCGTGCTGCGCAGGCGCACGTACAGGGCGATCACGTGCAGGATGTTCAGGTGCTGCCGCTTGTACTCGTGGATGCGCTTGACCTGCACGTCGAACATCGACGACGGGTCCGTCGCCACGCCGGTGCGCCGGCGCATGTAGGCCGCGAGCTCGCGCTTGTTGTCGAGGCGGATCTCCCGCCAGGACGCCCGGAACGCCGCATCGTCGGCCAGCGGCTCGAGGCGCCGCAGCTGCGCGAGGTCCTTGATCCAGCCGTCGCCGATCGCATCGCAGATCAGCGACGACAGGCGCGGATTGCCCAGCACCACCCAGCGGCGCGGTGTCACGCCGTTGGTCTTGTTGGAGAACTTCTGCGGCCACAGCGCATGGAAGTCGGCCAGCACGTCCTGCCTGAGCAGTTCGGAGTGCAGCGCCGCGACCCCGTTGATCGCGTGACTGCCCACGCAGGCGAGGTTGGCCATGCGCACGTGCCGCTCGCCGGTCTCGTCGATCAGCGACAGCCGCGCGATGCGCGCGTCGTCGCCGAAGAAGCGCAGCCGTGCCTCGTCGAGGAAGCGTGCGTTGATCTCGTAGACGATCTCCAGATGCCGGGGCAGCACGCGCCCGAACAGGCCCAGCGGCCAGCGCTCGAGCGCCTCGGGCAGCAGCGTGTGGTTGGTGTACGAGAAGGTGCGCCGCGTGATGTCCCAGGCGGCCTCCCAGGGCATCGCGTGCTCGTCGACCAGCAGACGCATCAGCTCGGCGATCGCCACCGCCGGGTGCGTGTCGTTCAGCTGCACGGCGAACTTCTCGTGGAAGCGCTCCAGCGGCAGACGCTGCGTGCGCATGATGCGCAGCATGTCCTGCAGCGAGCACGACACGAAGAAGTACTGCTGCTCCAGGCGCAGCTCCTTGCCCTGCAGCGGCTCGTCGTTCGGGTACAGCACCTTGGTGATGTTCTCCGACACGATCTTGCGGTTCACCGCGCCGTAGTAGTCGCCGCGGTTGAACTGCGCGAAGTCGAAGGACTCGGGCGCCTCGGCGCGCCACAGGCGCAGCGTGTTGGCGGTGTTGGTGCGGTAGCCGAGGATCGGCGTGTCGTACGGAATGCCGCTGACCACGCGGTCGGGCACCCAGCGCACGCGCAGCCGCCCGTGCGCGTCGTGGAAGCGTTCGGTACGGCCGCCCAGCTTCACCTCGACCGCCCATTCGGGGCGCACGACCTCCCACGGATTGCCGTAGCGCAGCCACTTGTCCGTCTTCTCCACCTGCCAGCCGTCCTGGATCTCCTGGTAGAAGATGCCGAACTCGTAGCGGATGCCGTACCCCAGCGACGGGATCTCCAGCGTGGCCATCGAGTCCAGGAAGCAGGCCGCGAGGCGGCCCAGGCCGCCGTTGCCCAGTCCGGGCTCCTCCTCCTCGTTCAGCAGCTCGTCGAAGTCCAGGCCGAGTTCGGTGACCGCCTGCTTGACCCGCGCGTGGATGCCCAGGTTGATCAGGTTGTTGCCCAGGTGGGGGCCGGTCAGGAATTCCGCCGACAGGTAGGCGACCGTGCGCGCGCCGTCACGGGTGTACGCGGCAGCGGTGCTGATCCAGCGCTGCAGCAGACGGTCGCGCACCACGTAGGCGAGGGCGAGGTAGTAGTCGGTGCGGGTCGCCAGCGCCGGGAACTTGCCCTGCATGTAGAACAGGTTGTCGATGAACGCCCGCTTGAGCGCCTCCTTGCTCAGCCCGGTGCGGTCGTCGTTCTCGTCGAGGGGGGCGCTCGGGGCGCGGGTTCGCTGGTCCACGGATCGATCCTCGGTGGCGCACCAACCATGCGCCGGCGGGCGGGTTGCACGGGGGCGGTGCGCGGTGCCTGTGCCGTCGGGCACGGGCGTGGTGCGGGCAGGCTGCATGATGCGGCACGGCCGACGCTGCCGCGGGTTGTGCAAGAACCATGCTAGGTCGGGGCGGCCGCGGCCTGGATTCCGGCCACGGCCGGATCCTCGCGTCCGGTCTCCTGCACGAGTCGATCGAACGCCAGCGCCGCCGGGCTCATCGGACGCTCGCGCATGCGTGCCCGATACAGCGGGCGCACGGTCCGCAGGCCGGCGAGCTCGAGCTTCACGAGTCGGCCCAGCGCCAGCGGGTCGCGCGCCGCCTCGAGGCTGATCATGGTCACGCCCAGCCCCGCCGCCACGCTTGCGACGACCGCCGCATTCCCGTCGACCTCGAGCATGTCGCTGATCTCGACCCCGGCCTCGCGCAGCCGGCTGATCGCGATCTCGCGCGTGCCCGAACCCGTCTCCCGCATGATCCATCGCATCGCGCTGAAGCGCTCTGCGGACAGGGGGCCGCGTGTTCCCTGAAAGCGGCTGGCGCTCGCGACGATCGCCATCTGGTCGTCCCGCCATTCCAGAAGCTCGATCCGGGGATCGTGCAGCGGCGCTTCCACCAGCGCCATGTCGAGTTCGTACGCCAGCAGTCGCTGTTCGATGGAGTGACTGTTGTCGCTCACCATGCGCACCGAGACGTGGGGGTGCGCATCGAGGAACCGGGCGACCAGGGGCGGCAGCAGATACGTGGCGATCGTCCGGCTGCCGGCGACCATCAGCCGGCCCTGCTTGAGGCCGCGGCGTGCGCGCAGATCCGACTCGGCGGTGCGCTCGAGCGCGAAGATCGCACCCGCATGCCGCAGGAGCGCCGCGCCGGCCTCGGTGCAGCGCACCTGGCCCGCGAACCGCTCGACGAGTGGCAGGCCGAGTTGCTCCTCCAGCTCCCGGACGGCCCGGGAGACGGCCGGCTGGCTGACATGGATGACCTCGGCGGCCCGCGTGAAGCTGCCGTGCTCGGCCACGGCGACGAAGGTGCGCAGCAGATGCAGGTTCACGGTCTTATAACACGATGTTATGACGCGAAAAGAATAATGAATTTGCGTGCCGGTGCAACGCCCCGCATTCTTTTCCCGAACTCGAGTCGTTCAAGAACACTGCACGGGCCACCCGTGCGCGGGAGGAGACCCCCATGACGTATCAGACCATTCAGGTACACAAGGTGACGCCCCGGATCGGGGCCGAGATTTCGGGCGTGGACCTGTCCCAGCCGCTCGACGATCGCACGTTCCGCGAGATCAAGGCCGCGCTCCTGGAGAACCAGGTGATCTTCTTCCGCGACCAGGACATCACGCTCGATCAGCACAAGGACTTCGGCCGCCGGTTCGGCGAGCTCCACGTGCATCCCGCCGCGCCGGCGCCGGAAGGCCATCCCGAGATCCTGCGGATCCACGCCGACCAGAACTCCAAGCGGGTCGCCGGCGAAGGCTGGCACAGCGACGTCTCCTGCGATCCCGAACCCCCGATGGGCAGCATCCTGCGCCTGCACAAGGTGCCCTCGTGTGGAGGCGACACTCTGTTCTCGAGCATGTACGCCGCCTACGACGCGCTGTCGCAGCCGATGAAGGACCTGCTCTGCGGGCTGACGGCCGTGCACTCCGGCGAGCACGTGTACCGCGGGCGCTACGAGTACACCGAAGGCACCCGCCAGGACACCAAGCACAACTTCCCCACCTCCGAGCATCCGGTGATCCGCACCCATCCGGAAACCGGTCGCCAGGCGCTGTTCGTCAACTCCAGCTTCACGACGCACATCAAGGGGCTGAACCGGCGCGAGAGCGATGCGCTGCTCGAGTTCCTGTACGCGCATTGCGCGCGTCCTGAGTTCCAGTGCCGGTTCAAGTGGGGCGTCGGGTCGATCGCTTTCTGGGACAACCGCTGCACCCAGCACCACGCGATGTGGGACTACTTCCCCGAAGTGCGCAGCGGGTTCCGGGTCACGATCGCCGGAGACAAGCCGTTCTTCCGGGCGAACACGCCCGAGAAGCGGGCCATGGCGGCCTGACGCCCGAACGACGTACGCGTGCGCGTGCGCGACTGCGCAACGGTCATCGCGCGACCGTTGCGCAGCCGTCCCCCGGCTGTCGGCCTGCCCGCGGCCGGGCGTGGCATATCGAACCCGCACGCTGCGGCCGCCTGCGCACGTCGCAGGCATCCATCACCGCAACGGATCTGAGGAGACAGGGATGCGCGGCATCTCGATGGGATCATCGTGCGTGATCGCACGGAGGCTGGCCCGTACGGTCGGCCGGTGTGCGGCCGTGCTGCTGACGGCCGTGGCCGTCGGTCTCGCACCGGCGACGGCAACCGCCGCCGAGCCGCGCAAGGGCGGCGTTCTGACGGTGGGGCTCGAGGCGGACTTCCCCGGCTTCGATCCACTGGGCATGGGTGCGCTGGTCGAGCGCATGGTGGCCGTGTCGTTCTACGAGCCGCTGATGGAGATCAGCGAGAAGGGGCACATCGTGCCCCACCTGGCCGAGTCCCTGTCCGTGTCGGCCGACGGCATGACGTACACGGCCAAGTTGCGCGAAGGGGTCAAGTTCCACGACGGCACCCCGTTCGACGCCGACGCGGTGGTGTCCAATTTCCGGCGCCTGATGGATCCGGCCAAGGGCTGCCGCTGCCTCGCGGAAGTGTCTTCCGTGCGCAGCGTCGACAAGACCGGGCCCTACACGGTCGAGTTCCGCCTGAAGGTGGCGAATGCGGCCTTCCCGGCCGTGCTCGCCGACGTCGCCGGACTTCAGCCTTCGCCGACGGCGATCCGCAAGGCGGAGTCGGCCGGACGCAACTACGCCGAAGCGCCGGTCGGCACCGGTCCGTTCCGCTTCGTCGAGTGGAAGCGCGGCATCTCGCTGCGGGTCGAGCGCAATCCCGACTACTGGCAGAAGGGCCTTCCGCACCTGGATGCGGTGGTCTATCGGCCGATCCCCGACGGTCAGACGCGCATGGCGAGTCTGACGGCCGGCGACATCCAGCTCGCCGCCGTGCCGGCCGCCAACGACGTCGCCGCAGCGAAGTCGGGGCAGACGCGCGTGAAGGTGCTCGAGTCGCCGGGGCTGGGCAGCGTGTTTGCGATGTTCCACGCGCAGCGTGCGCCCACGAACGACGCACGCGTGCGCCAGGCGCTGTTCCATGCCACCGACCGGGCGCTGATCCTCCGGACGATCAACCGGGGCGTCTATCCGATCGTCAACGCGCCGTTCGGGCCGGGCATGATGGCGGGCCGGATCGACGTCGCGTTCCCGGAGTACAACCCCGACAAGGCGCGTGCGCTTCTCAAGGAATACGGCAAGCCGGTCCGGTTCACCCTGTCGGTGAGCGCGGTGCCTTCCAGCGTGCAGATGGCCCAGGTGTTCCAGCAGATGTGGCAGAAGGTCGGCATCGAGGTGACGATCGAGCAGCTCGAGCAGCTGCAGCTGATCCGCAAGGCGATCAAGAACGACTTCGACGCCATGTACTTCCGCTGGCCCGGCCGTGCCGACCCCGACCTCAACGCGTACCAGTTCTTTCATTCGAGCAGCCCGCGGAACTACACGCAGTACCGCAATCCCGAGATGGACAAGCTGCTCGAGCAGGCGCGCAGCGCGCTCGACGCGAAGGTCCGGCTGGACACCTACGGCAAGGTCGCGCAGCTGCTCGCGCGTGACGGCACCTACCTGTTCCTCCATTCGACGACCAACTACTTCCTGTCCAGCCGCAAGCTCGACGGTCTGCCGAAGGTTCCGGACGGACTGCCGCGCGTGGGTCACGTCTGGCTGGAGCGCTAGAAGGGGCGGCGGATGTCGTTCGCACGGATGCGGTCGCGACTGCTGTCGCTGGTGCTGGTCGTGTGGGGCGTCACGATCGCGACCTTCGTGCTCGCGAACCTGATGCCCGGCGATCCGGTGCTGGCGCTGCTGGGCGAGGATGCAACGCCGGAGAACGTCGCCGTCTGGCGCGCGAAACTCGGGCTCGACCAGCCGCTGCTGGTCCGCTATGCCGACTGGCTGCTCAATGCGCTGCAGGGCGATTTCGGCGCCTCGTACCGCACCGAGGAGCAGGTCTTCGACATGATCCTGCACCGGCTGCCGGTGACCGTCGAGATCCTGCTCCTGACCCAGATCGTCGCGCTGGCGATCGCCGTGCCCTGCGGCATCTACAGCGCCTGGCGTTCGGGGGGGCACTTCGACCGCGCTGCGATGGGGACGTCGCTGGGTCTGCTGTCGATGCCGCCGTTCCTCATCGGCATCCTGCTGATCTACCTGTTCTCGATCCAGCTCGGGCTGCTGCCGGCGACGGGCTACGCGTCGCTCGACGAGGGCGTGCTCGAGAACCTGCAATCGCTGCTGCTGCCGGTGCTGGCGCTTGCGCTGGCGGAGATCCCGGTGTACCTGCGCTTGCTGCGCGAGGACATGATGCAGACGCTGCAGCAGGACTACATCGCGGTGGCACGCGCCAAGGGCATGCCGCCGCGGCGCATCCTGCTGTTCCACGCCTTGCGGCCTTCGTCGTTCTCGCTGATCACCGTCGTGGGGGTGAACATCGGCCGGCTGATCGGAGGCGCGATCATCGTCGAGGTGCTGTTCGCGCTGCCCGGCATCGGGCAGCTGCTGATCCAGTCCGTGTACCAGCAGGACTTCCTGGTGCTGCAGGGCATCGTGCTCTTCGTCGCGGTGGCCTTCGTGCTGGTCAACGCCGCCGTCGACCTGCTCTACACCTTCCTGGACCCGAGGACGAGTCATGGCTGAGTCAGTGCTGCCGGCGCGCGCGCCGGCGTCGGAACCCGTCGCGGCGCGGCGGCGCGCGCTCGACGTGCCGGTCTGCCTGTCGATCGGCTGGCTGGCCCTGCTCGTCGGACTGTCGATCGTCGGGCCGCTGCTGCCGATCCCCGACCCGAACGCGCAGGATCTGGTGAGCATGCTGGCGCCGCCCGGCGAAGCCCACTGGCTGGGCGCGGATTCGCTCGGACGCGACGTCTTCGCGCGTGTGCTCTACGGCGCCCGCATCTCGCTGACCGTCGGTCTCGGCTCGGTGGCCATCGGCCTGCTGGTCGGAGGCGGCCTCGGCATGGTCGCGGGCTACTACCGCGGCTGGAGCGAGCAGATGGTCATGGGCTTCATGAACGTACTGCTCGCGTTCCCCGCGCTGATCCTGGCGATCACCATCGTCGCCAACCTGGGCGGCTCGCTGCTCAACGTCACGCTTGCGATCGGCACCTTGTTCGTGCCGGCCTTCGCCCGGATCGCGCGCGCCAACACGCTGGTGTTCCGCCGCCGCGAGTTCGTGCTCGTCGCGCAGGCGCTCGGGGCACGCGATCCGCGCATCCTGCTGCGCGAGATCCTGCCCAACCTGGTCGGGCCGATGCTGTCGTACAGTCTGGTGATGTTCGCGATCGCCGTGCTCGCCGAGGCGTCGCTCGGATTCCTCGGGCTGAGCGTCCCGCCGCCGGCGCCGAGCTGGGGCAGCATCATCAGCAACGAACGCGCCAACCTCGACACCGCACCGCACGTGATCTTCGTGCCGGCCGCGGCGATCTTCCTCACCGTCATGTCCCTGAACCTGCTGGGCGAGCGGGCGCAGCGCGCCTACGACATCCGGGTGCACGGGAAATGAGGATGCCCGCCGACGCCATCCCGATCGGTGCCGTCCGACCGGGCGCGCAGAATCCGCCCGAAGCCCCGCTGCTGGTCGTCGACCGGCTGTGCACGCACCTCAGGACGCCGCAGGGGCTCGCCCGCGTCGTCGACGAGGTGTCGTTCTCGCTGGCGCGCAAGCGCGTGCTCGCCGTGGTCGGCGAGTCCGGCTCCGGCAAGTCGATGCTTGCCCGATCGATCATGGGGCTGGTGCCCGAGCCCCCCGGCATCCGGGCGGGCGGGCGTGTGCTGTTCGACGGCCGGGATCTGCTCGTGCTGCCCGAGCACGAGATGCGGGGGATCCGCGGACGCGACATCGCGATGGTCTTCCAGGATCCGATGACGTCGCTGAATCCGGTGCTGCGCGTCGGGGAGCAGATCGCCGAGGTGGTGCGTCATCACCTCGGCATGGACCGGGCCGCAGCGCGCGCGCGGGCCCTGGAGCTGCTCACGGCCGTGGGCATCCCGATGCCCGAGCGGCGACTCGACGAGTATCCCCACCAGCTGTCCGGCGGATTGCGCCAGCGCGTGGTGATCGCGATCGCCCTCGCGTGCCGTCCGCGCCTGCTGATCGCCGACGAGCCCACCACAGCGCTCGACGTGAGCATCCAGGCCCAGATTCTGCGGCTGCTGAAGCGGTATCAGCGCGAGAACGACATGGCGATGATCTTCGTCAGCCACGACCTGGGCACGGTGGCCGGCATCGCCGACGACATCGCCGTGATGTACGCCGGGCGCATCGTCGAGTACGGACCGGTAGCGCAGGTGCTGAACGCGCCGCGGATGCCCTACACCGAGGCCCTGTTGCGCTCGATTCCGCGGCTCGACGCCCCGAGCCACGGACGCCTGGACGCGATCCGCGGCCGGCCGCCGCTGCTGACGGCGCTGCCGGCTGGCTGCGCGTTCCAGGCGCGTTGCCGCTATGCAGAGCCGCGTTGCGCCACCGAACGGCCGCACCTGTCGGGTGCGCCGCACGCGTTCGCCTGCTGGTTCCCGTGTCCGACCGCGGCGGCCCGGGAGTCGCGCGCATGACGGCGACGCATGCCCCGCTGCGCCCGACCGAGGACGTCGGCGTCCTGCTGCAGGTCCGTGACCTCGTGTGCAGCTATCCGATCCGGGGCAACCGCTCGTTCAATGCGGTCGACGGCGTCAGCTTCGACGTCCGGCTCGGTGAAACCCTCGGGCTGGTCGGCGAATCGGGATGCGGGAAATCGACCACCGGCCGGGCGATCATCCAGCTGCCGCGCCCGACCGGTGGCAGCGTGCGGCTCGGGGCCGACGAGCTGACCACGCTGCGCGGCGACGCGCTGAGAACCCGTCGGCGGCAACTGCAGATGGTGTTCCAGGACCCGATCTCGTCGCTGAATCCCCGCCGCACCTGCGGCGACATCGTGGCCGAACCGCTGCGCATCGCCGGCGGCATTGCCGAACCGCAGATCCGCGCGCGGGTCGAGCGGGCCCTCGAGACCGTCGGGTTCGACCCGGCCGTCGTCTGGGATCGTCGCCCGCACCAGTTCTCGGGTGGGCAGTGCCAGCGCATCAGCCTCGCCCGCGCGATCGTCGGCGAGCCGAAGTTCCTGATCTGCGACGAGCCCGTGTCGTCGCTCGACGTTTCGGTGCAGGCGCAGATCCTCAACCTGCTCGAGGACATGAAGGCCAGCTACGGCCTCACGATGATCTTCATCTCCCACGACCTGGCCGTGATCAAGCAGGTGAGCGACCGTGTGGCCGTCATGTACCTGGGCCGGCTGTGCGAGCTGGCGCCTGCCGATGCGCTGTACGGCAATCCCAGGCACCCGTACACCGCCGCCCTGCTCGGATGTGTGCCGCGCGTCGATCGCCCGACCGACTACGATGACGACGCGCTCGTCCTGGAAGGCGAACTGCCGTCCCCCATCGACCCGCCGAGCGGATGCCGGTTCCGCACGCGCTGCCCGCGGGCGCGAGATGAGTGCGCGCAGGTCGTGCCCGAGATGCGCGAACTCGCGCCCGGACATCGGGTCGCCTGTCACTTTCCCCTGGAGTCCTGAGGTCGGCATTGCGCCGGCGCAAGGGCTCCAGCCGTCTGTCCTGTCGCTACACGGAGAAGCCATCATGAACTCGCCCGAGATCGCCGCCCAGATTCGGAGCCCGCATCGGCCGCTGCCGCGCTACGAGGGCCCTCAGGCGTGGTACGGACCGGACATGGCGAAGCGCCGCGGCGAATGGCTGCGCCCCTGGACCGCCTCCGAGCTTGCCGAGATCGAGGCGGCCGTCGCGCACGTGCTGGAGCGCGACCTCGAGATCCTCGAGATCGGGCGCGCGCAGTTCCCCCTGCCCACGCTCGAACCCGTGCTGCACGACATCCGCACGCAGGTGCTGCACGGACGCGGCTTCGTGCTGCTGCGCGGTCTGCCGGTGGAACGCTGGAGCATCCGGCAGGCGGCGGTCGCGTATTGGGGCATCGGCGCGCATCTGGGCGAGCCGTGCTCGCAGAATGCGCAGGGCCACGTGCTCGGTCACGTGAAGGACCTCGGGCGCGACTATCACGACCCGCTCGCGCGCGGCTACCAGACCAATGCGCGCCTGCCTTACCACACCGATTCCACCGACATCGTCGGCCTGCTGTGCTGGCGCCCGGGCAAGGCCGGCGGCCTGTCGTCGATCGTCAGCTCGACCACGGTCTACAACGAGATGGCCGTGCGCCGGCCGGATCTCGCCGAAGTCCTCATGGGCGTCTTCCATCGCACGCGGTGGGGCGAAGTGTCGGAGGGCCGGAGCCCCTGGTCCGAGATGCCCATCTTCATGCCGACCGACCAGCGCATGATCGTCAGCTACGTGCGCAGTGCGATCACGAAAGGCCAGAAGCTTCCCGGCGTGCCGCCCCTGACCGCACGGCAGGTCGAGGCGCTCGACATGATGGACGCGCTCGCCGAGGACCCGGAGCTCTATCTCGACATGGAGTTCAAGTCGGGCGACATCCAGCTGCTGTGCAACCACAGCATCCTGCACAGCCGCACCGCCTTCGAAGACTGGCCCGAAGCGGACCGGCGGCGGCACCTGCTGCGCCTGTGGCTGTCGTGTGACGACGGGCCCGCGCTGCCGGAGGCCATCATGCGCAGGGAGCAGGATCCGGGGACGAGCGGCCGTCCGAGCGGCATCCGGCTGCCGGGCGTTGCCCTGAAGGCGCCGCTCGAGGCGGAGTGAACGTCGGCGCGAGGGCGTCCGAGCAGGCGCCCGTCACCGACGTACGCACCCGTCACCCGCGCCGCGCCAGCTTCGTCACCAGGTTGGCGGCCACGCCCGGCAGGCTCCACGGGCAGACCGCCACGCAGATCCCGCAGCCCATGTGCTCGTTGAAGTAAGGCAGGCAGCGGTCGAAGTCCACGTACCAGCGCACTTCGCCGCGCACCAGCTGCTTGTGATCGCCGATTGCCGCCGGCGGACACGCGTCGGCACACACGCGGCAGCGGGTGCAGAAGTCGTCCGCCCCGAAGGCATCGGGCGCGTCGGGCAGCAGCGGCACGTCGGTGAACACCGCCGCCAGCCGGAAGCTCGATCCCAGAGTGCGGTTGATGATCGAACCGTGCTTGCCCAGTTCACCGAAGCCGCAGGCGAGCGCCGCGGGGATCAGCACGGCCGGCCCCGCCATCGGCCCGCCATGCGGGCGCGCTTCGTGCCCGCGCGCACGGATCCACGAAGCGACACCATTCGCGGCACGATTGCCGCGTCCGTACTGGCGGATCACCTCGACGGCCGCCGGCACGTCGGGCGCGGTCCGCATCGCGTCGAACGCGTGTCCCACGCCGATCACGATCACCCAGCGCTCGGCCACCCGATGGCCCTCGAACACCCAGTCGTCGCGCATCCGCGCGATGCCGACCAGATCGGCGCCGTGCTCCAGTGCTGCGGTCTTCACGCCGTCCGTCCACTGCTGCGCACTCAGCGCCGAGGCGTCGGCCGCCCGCGGTGCCAGCGGCGTGTCGACGATCTGCTGACGTTCGGCCCGCGCCGCGTGGATGCGCGGATCGTCCGGCGTCTGCGTGAAGAACCACTGCTGCAGCCGGCCGTGCGGCAGCGTCGACGGATCGTGCCAGTAGATGGGCTTCGGCCGCCGCGGCGCGGGTTCTCCGAGCCCGTTGATCGCGTTGCCCGACACGTCGGGCATCAGGGCCTGCTGCTCCGGCTTGGGCGTGAAGCGCGGCTGAGCGGGATCGTGTCGGCGCGCCATCGATGGCTCCTCGATCAGGGGGCTGGGTGTACGCGCCGATGCTATCCGAAGGGCGGCGGGAACGGCCAAGGACGGCAGGAGCGGGCAAGGGCTGCGGCGATCGCCTGCCGGGGTCTTGCGCCCGGTGCTCGCAGGGTTCAGTCTGACCCGATCCGTTCGCGGACACACACCACAAGGGAGACGACTCATGGGATGGGATTTCGAGACCGACGCCGACTACCAGAAGCAGCTCGACTGGGTCGCCCAGTTCGTGCGCGAGGAGGTCGAACCGCTCGAGCACGTGCTCGGGCATCCGGCCGACGTGCACGATCCGCGCCGTGCCGTGCTGGTGCGGCCGCTGCAGGCCGAGGTGAAGCGGCGCGGGCTGTGGGGATGTC